>JAISJR010000087.1 GCA_031261425.1 Planctomycetota bacterium | reverse complement strand
CGGTTAGTGATAATTAGACCGACATTGCGTCCCTAACGGGACGCGACTTTATGGCGGCGGTTTTCTACCGACAGATTGCCCCTAACGGGGCAAACAGCCGATTAGTTCGATATTCGGATAGGTTTTAAGGAACGCCCAAGAGCGCCACTTTTCCCTTTTCCCTTTTCCCTTTTCCCTTTTCCCTTTTCCCTTTTCCCTTTTTCCTTTTCCCTTTTCCCTTTTTCCTTTTCCCTTTTTCCTTTTCCCTTTTAACTCTCAACTCGGCTTTTATAGACCAGCCGCGCCAACCAATAACCGGCGCCGTAGAGCGCCGTCAGGCAGGTCGCCAGCAACAGCATCGTGTAGGGGTCGGGCGGCGTGAAGAGCGCGGCGACAATCAGGAGCGCGAACAGCGTTTGCCGCCAGTAACGCCCGATTTTTTCCGGCGGGAGCAAGCCCGTCCACGCCAACGCCGCCATCGCCAGCGGCAACTCGAAGCCCAAGCCGAAGCCCAGACACGCCATAAAAATAAAGTCGAGATACGCATCGACGCGCCACTGCGTTACCGTCGCGCTGAGCGTGCGGTCGAAATGCGCGAGCCAACTCAAGCCGAGCGGCGCGGCATACAAAAACGCCAGCGCCGCGCCGAGTAAAAATAAACCGGAGCCGGCGACGGCGGTCCACTTGACGGCGCGTTTTTCCCGCGGCGTCAAACCGGGCGCGACGAAAAGCCAGAGTTGCGTCAGAATAATCGGCAACGTCAGCCCGACCGCGATTTTCAGCGCCAAGTCAAACGCGCTCGACAACCCTTCCGTCGGGCGCATAAATTGCAACGGAAACAATTCCGCCGCCGTTCCGCCGAGCCAGCGCGCGGCGCGCTCGCGCGGGAACATCGCGAGTTGCCACAGGTCGCGATAAAAAAACATACAGAGCGCAAAAACCGCGCCCGTCGTCAACACGATGACGAAGAGGCGCGAGCGCAGTTCTTCAAGATGTTCGCCGAAAGGCATTGACGCGGCAGGCGGGTTGGGCGGATTCATTGTTGACCGACTCTAATTTTAGGGAGCAGAGTTGAGAGTTGAAAGTTTAGAGTTGAGAGAGCGGAGTTTTATTTTTAAGATGCGCGAAGCGCAACCACTGCTCAACTCTCAACTCTTAACTCTCAACTCTGCTCTTTCAACTTTGTTGGAATTTCTGCCGATAAAGTTACGGGAAGTTCCGTTTCTAACGTTTAGAGAAAAAAAATGAAGAACAAAATTTTTATCCGCGGCGGCGGGCTGATTTTCTGGACGGTTTTGGCGCTCGCCGGTTGCGCCGACCTGTCCGCGCCGAAAAACGGCGCGCCGTCCGCCGCGCCGACCGAAGACGAATGGACGCTCGGCGTGTCGTCCGCGCCGAGCGGTTTGACCGAGCGCGTGCGCAATACGGTCAAAGCGGAATTTTCCGACGCCAAAGTCGAGGGCAAAAAATTTCGCGAAACCGACGAAATCTGGCAGGAAAAATTAGGTCCGCTCGCCGACAATCCCGACTTCCAACGCGCCGAGCAACTGCGGCAAGACCGCCAATTCGCCGCCGCGCGCGACCTTTTTCTCAACCTGACGAAAGCGTATCCGAGCGCGTCCGGCGTTTATCGGCGCCTCGGCGACTGCTACTATAATTTGTTGGAACTACATCCCGCCGTCGCCGCGTATGAAACGGCGTCGCGCCTCAATCCTGAAAATTATTTTGCGTTGCGCGGGCTGGCGTTCGCCCGCCTTTATTACGGACACAGTTTGTGGGACGCGCACGAATTCGTGAAAGCGCACGAACAATACGGTCTGGCGCTACGCTTGTTGCAACGTTGCACGCGCATTTATCCCGCCGATTTTGAGGCGCTGTTCGGGCGGAGTATGGCGGCGGAGGGCGCGAGCCGGCGGCTGTATCAAAGCGCCCTCGCGTTGCGTCAGGCGGGGAAAACCGAACAAGCCGCCGTCGCGGCGCGCAACTGTTTGGACGTGATTGAGGAAGGCATCGAAACCGGCAGACAACGGTTGCGGAAAAATCCCGACGAGGTCGCGCCGAAAAATGTGATTGGCGGTTTGGCGCAACGCCGCGCCTTGCTCTGCCACGAATTTTCGGCGCTCGGCAACGCCGCGCAAAGTATGGAGCAGGCGGTCAATATGTATGAGGCAATTCTGAAAACCGACCCCGACAACGCGCTGGCGAAACAAGAAGCGGAAAAATGCCGCGCGCTGTTGGAAAAATGGAACGCCGACGCGGAAGCGGAAGACCGGCATAATTAGCGGTTGAAGGAGGTTTAAGTTTTTTAAGAATCGCAAGGGGTTTAAGCATCGTAAGATTCTTAAACCCCTTAAATTTCTTAAAACTATTTTTTAATTTATCGGCGGCAACGCCGGCAAACCGGCGTCCAAATTCGGCGCGGGCTTTTCGCCGTCGAGCGGCGCGAACGGCGGCAATTCCGGCAACGCCGGCGCGATTACTTCGGGCAAGGGCGCGCTTTCTTCGTCTTTTTTCAGCGGCGACGCCGGTAACGCGGTCGGTGCCGCAGGTGCCGCAGGCACAGGCACAAGCGCCGCCGGCGCAGGTGTCGCAGGCGCAAGCGCGGTCGCGGACGTTTTTACCGGCGCGTTTTCGCTAAATTCCGGCGTTGCGCCAGCCGGTTTTTCGGCGGCGGGAATTGCCGCGACATTTTCAATTTTCGCGGGTTCGGCTTTCGTCGATTCTATTTTTGTCGGCTCGACCGGCTCAATTTTCACCGGTTCGGTTTTCGCCGGCTCATCCAATAAATCCAATTCTTCCGCGAGCGGCTTCGTCGCGGGCGACTCGGTCGCGAGCGATGCGGTCGGGAGCGACTTCGGCGCGGGCGCGGTGGGCGCCGGTTCGCCTAACGGGCGCAGTTTTACTTTTAATTGCGGATTAACGATGATGCCCTCTTCGGCAAAGTCCGGGGCAAAATCCGTCGCCGCCGGACGCGGCGCGGACGTTTTCACCGGCGTATTGACTTGTTCGGGCAACGTCGGCGCTGGCGCGGGCGGCACAATAACCGGCGCGACGGAATTGACCGCCGGATTGACCGCCGGTTGCCCGATTATTTTGCGCGTCGCGAGTTCGCGAAACCAGACGGCGCGCGCCCCCAAATCAAACAGCCACGGCGTCAGCACGCTACGGATGGCGCGGACTTTTTCCGGGTCGGCGGCGTCGAGCGTTACCGCCACGTTGTAGTCGCAATGCTCCAATTGCAGGCGAATAATCGTCGCCGCGCCGGTCGCCGTCAGCGGCTCTTCCATCGCCGGTCGCCCGAAGCGATACGAGTCCTGATTGACATACATAAAATCCAACGCGCCCGCGGGAATTTCCTCGCCCGTCCACGCCGCGCCGGTGAGCGCCAAGAATAAAGCAAGCATACGTTTCATCATTTTGAAAATCCTCCGTGCGCGATTTAATTTTTGGTAAAGCGCCGCAAGCGCCAGCGTCGCGTTTCGCGCAGTATAACGCCAAAAATAAAAAAAAATAGTTTTGCTGAAAATAACGAAAATTTTGCGCGGCTTCGGCATTGTTTTTCCGCCGGCGATTAGCACAATGACGCGCCGTTTAACCTAATTATTGGCATCCGGCAAAGGAAAATTTTATGGCTAAAGACCGCAGAGAAGGCATTTTGTTGGAGAGTGGCACCAACGAAGTCGAAATCATCGAGTTTTACGTGCGCGGGCAGAGTTTCGGCGTGAACGTCGCCAAAGTCCGCCAGTTAATCGTCTTCGAGGAGGGCGCGCTCAGCGCGATGCCGAATTGTCCGCGGGCATATCGCGGCGTGTATCTCCACCGCGACCAGACGATGCCGCTTATCGACCTCGGCGACGCGCTCAATTTGCAGGAGCCGGAAAACGGCAAAGAGCCGTCGTTGTTGCTCATTTGCAGTTTTAATATGTCCACCATCGCGTTCGCCATCGACGGCGTCAACCGCATTCACCGCTTGTCGTGGTCGAGTTTCACGCCGCTCAATCCGTTTCTGTCGGAAAGTTGCGACAGCATCATCGGGTCGGTCAACATCGACAATCGCGAAATCCTCATCACCGACTTGGAGCAAATCATCGCCGAATACGACCCGAAAGTAAAAGCGATGTACACGCCGGAAGACGCCTCGCCGGAAACCGGCATTTCAATGTCCACCTATGAGCAACAGGTTTTTATGGCGGAGGATTCGTCGCTGATTCGCTCGGTGATTGACCGCGAAATGAAACGCTCCGGCTTTACCAACGTCCACATTTTCTCGAACGGTCAGGAAGCGTTGAACGCGATTACGAAATTGGTCGATGATTGCCGCAAGGAAAATAAGCCGCTGGCGGGCGTGGTGGACGTGGTGGTCAGCGATATTGAAATGCCGTTGCTCGACGGCTTGTCGCTGTGCAAACGGATTAAACAGGAATTGCATTTGGAAATTCCGGTGATGATTTACTCGTCGCTGATTGACGACGAAATGGCGCGGAAATGCGTGAGCGTCGGCGCGGACGCCTATTTCAGCAAACCGAACATCGGCGCGTTAATCGAAGCGGTGCGGAAAAAAGTCGATGAACTGTTTCCGAAGAAAAAATAAATCGCCCTTAATTTGCCCCGCGTTAAAACGCGGGACAAATGCTTGGGGGCGGGGAATGAGAAGAAAAATGCAAACCTTTAATTTCAGCGAACCAAATTCCGTTCACGGTGTCAATATGCAAACATTAACAATACCGCGCCGCCATAAATTTTCATATTTAATGTTTGTTAAGAACGAAGCGTCTCATATCGGGTATGTCATTGACACGATGGTCAACGACGCCGATGAAATCATCATTTCTGACAATAAATCAACGGATGGAACGTCAGAAATAATTCAGCGATACGCGAACCAACATCACAATGTCAAGCATTTAATCAATAATTCTCCCTCCACACAGCAACGGTGGTTAGACGTTCTTGACCAAGCAAGCAACCATTATTGCGTTTTTATGAGCGGACACGACCTCTGCCTGCCCAGTAGTATTCATAATATGTTAGATATTATGGCAAATAATCTTGACCTGGTCCACGTCGCGCCGAAAAATGTTATTAAGGTTGACCTTAATTATACGATACAAGAGTTCTATAAGCATCCGTTGTCAAATGATGACTTGATGAGTGATTCTCCGTTGGTGAGAATGAAAATTTTGGCGAGAAAATTTGGCGATGGCGCAATGTTTTACGGACTATATAGAAAAGATATTCTAACAAGAATTATTTATCACTTCCCGTTTCCTGAATTAGAAGCGGTGAATCCTCTTTTTATGGGTACCGACCATTCGTGTATCAATATAGTCGCTCAAGCCGGTAAAATTGCCCTGTGCGATAAGTCGTTATTTTTTCGGTTGACCCATCAGTCGATGATACCCGATAACGATTACTCATTATATAAATTATTTACAATTTTAACCGTCTATTATTCAACCTTACTGATTACCCCCCCCCTCCCCCTGCATTTACTCGCGAGATGTTAGAGATATTAGTGAGGCGTTTTGTTGATTACCAACAATTACGCACCGAAGCAGACCTAATTTCAATGCGAGAAAAAATTGTAATTCCCGGCAAGGAGGATGTGGTTGACGAGGTTTTTACGGCTATTCGTTCCTATCGCCCAAAACCGAAGAGTTTTCTCTCCCCAATATGGCGAAGGATATACACCAAGCCAATTACACAGATACGACGATTGTTGAGCAAAAAACAAGTTGAGCAAAAAACAAATAGATGATTTTGCTAACGGCGCCTAAACTCTATTGAAAAGGGAAATGATATGTCGCCGCTCGCCCCGATTGTGTTGTTTGTGTATAATCGTCCTGACCACACGCGAAAAACGTTGCGCGCGTTGGCGGATAATTTACTTGCGCAAGAATCGTTACTGTTTATTTATGCCGACGGCGCCAAAGAAAATGCGAATGACGCTGTCAGACAGGCGATTGCGGCAACGCGGGAAGTCGCGAAAGCGGAACAATGGTGTAAAGAGGTAAAAATTATCGAATCCGAGAGTAACCGAGGACTCGCTTCGTCAATCATTGCCGGTGTAACCGCGACGGTTAATCGCTTCGGCAAAGTAATTGTGTTGGAAGACGATATTGTTACTTCGCCATATTTTCTGACGTATATGAACGACGCGCTAAACTTTTATGAAAATGAAAAAAAAGTGTGGCACATCGGTGCCTACTCTGCTCCATTTGAAAATCACGCTTTGCCCGATGCTTTCTTCATTCGGTATATGGAGTGCTGGGGCTGGGGGACGTGGGCTGACCGCTGGCAGTATTTCGCGAAAAATCCCGCGCGTTTAATCAGTGAATTTTCGGACGAGGACATTTATCAATTTAATCTTGACGGCGCCGAGCCGGGGCAATGGGGCGCGGTGTTAGCGAACTCGCGCGGCGAAATGAACACTTGGGCGGTTTTCTGGGGCGCGACGATATTCAAACAGGGCGGTTTATGCTTAAATCCGGCGGTAAGTTTTATCAACAATATCGGTTTTGACGGTTCCGGCGCGCATTGCGGCACGAGCGCGAACTTCAATCACGCCATATTGTGCGAAAAACGCCTTGACTTTGCGGCTATCGAAATTACGGAAAACGCGGAGGCGTTCGCGCGCTTGCGGCAGTTTTATTGGCGAATGAGTAGCCGTCCATCGTTGATAAAGAGAATAAAACGACACGTCAAGCAATTATTGCCGGCATCCGTTGTCGCGATTATGCGTCGTTGGTGCGATAAAATTGCCGGCAGAAATATAAATTACGGGGGGGGGGGGGGTAACATTAGGTAACGAGTATGGCGGCTTCCCGATTTGCGCAGAATTGCTTGACCCGACGCGCGAAATGGTCGTATATTCCGCCGGCGTCGGTGAAGATATTTCATTTGATTTAGCGATTTTGGCTCAATATCCTTTGACGACGATTTACGCTTTTGATCCGACTCCGAAGTCCATCGGTTATGTTCAGCGTCAAAATTTACCGGTAAATTTCCGGTTCTTTCCGTATGGCGTTAGCGACCAAACCGGCGAAAAAACATTTTTTCTGCCGAAAAATCCCGATTTCGTCAGCGGTTCAATCGAACAACACGCCGATGTCGCCGCCGAACGGCAATTAGTCGTGCCGATGAAATCGCTCCGCGATATTGCCGCCGAACACGGTCATCGTTACCTTGATATTCTAAAAATGGACATTGAAGGCAGTGAATTTGCGGTTATTGAATCGTTAGCGGCAAGCGGCATTGTTTGCGGGCAGATTTTGGTGGAATTTCACGGGCGGTTTTGGAAAAACGGAAAAAAGCGTTTACGGAATGCCATTGCGACATTAAATAATTGCGGTTATTACTGCTTTGCCATATCCGAATCCGGCGACGAATATGCTTTTATCAACCAAAAAGAGTATAAAAAACGCGCGCTTTTCATTCGCAAACAAGGGGCAAAATAAGCAATGTCCATCCGCAAAAAAATCGGCGACCGCTATTTCAAGTTGGGCGAGCGTTTCTTCGGCAAACGTTCGGCGCCGCCGCCAATTCAATTCGGCGACCGGTTGCGCGTTGAGCCGATTAGTCGGCTTTTCGGTTTCGACCGCGGAACGCCGCTTGACCGTTTTTATATCGAGAAATTTTTAGCGGCTAATTCCGGCTGTATTCACGGCGACTGTTTAGAAATAGCGGAAAGCACTTACAGCCGGCGCTTCGGATATGACGTTAAGTCCTGCGGTATTTTGATGTATGACCAATCCAATCCCAAGGCGACCATTGTCGGCGATTTGACCAAACCGGAAACCTTGCCCGAAAAAACGGTTGATTGTTTTATCGCCACGCAAACGTTAAATTTTACCTTTGATGTGTCGGCGGCGGTTGCCGGCGCGTATCGGTTGCTTCGCGTCGGCGGCGTGTTGCTCGCCACCGCGGCGGGCATTTCGCAAATTTCGCGCTACGATATGGAGCGCTGGGGCGATTTCTGGCGGTTCACCGATTTGTCGATACGGCGGATAACGGAAAAAGTTTTCGGCGCCGGCAACGTCGAAGTTATCACTTACGGCAATGCGTTAAGCGCAATGTTGATGTTGCAGGGCGTGGCGCAGGAAGACCTGCCGGATAAAACCGTGTTGGATAAAACCGACGCCGATTATCAAGTTATCATCGGCGTCAAAGCCACGCGCCGGAATTGAAAGGACGACGATGGGACTTTTTCGGAGCATCAAAAAACGGTGGCGGCGACTCACGGCGCCGCCGGTGGGCGTTATCTATATGTTGCATCGCTGTTCGCCGTTGAACCGCGATAATCTGCGTTGGAACGAGCATTTGAAAGTCAGTCCGGAATTTTTGGCGAATTTTATTCGCGAACAACGCCGGACGCGCGATTTTATTTCGCTTGATGATGTGGCGGAAATAGCCGCCGCCGGCAAACGACCGCCGCGCCCGTTCATCGTGATGACTTTTGACGACGGCTATCGCGACAATTATGAATACGCTTTGCCGATTTTTACGGAAGCCCGCGCGCCGTTCGCGGTTTATGTCGCCAACGGTTTTCCGCGCCGCGCGGCTTTTTTGTGGTGGTATGTGTTGGAAGATATTTTGCTGAAAAACGCGCAAATAACTTTGAGCGACGGCAGTGCTTTTACCTGCTCGACCAAAGCGGAAAAAGAGGATTTGTTTCTCCAATTGCGCGCGCGAATTTTGTCATCGGCGCAAGAAAATTTGTCGGCGGATTTTCGCGCCTTGTTTGCCAACTATGAGTTCGACGCGGCGGAATATGCCGAAAAACTATGCGCGAATTGGGACGAAGTGGTCGCGCTGTCTCGTAGCCCGTATTGCACAATTGGCGCCCATACACTCAATCACTACGCCTTGAACCGATTAACGGCGGACGCGCTCGAAAACGAAATCATCGGCAGTAAGAACGAACTCGAACAAAAACTTGGGGGGGGGACAATCAGGCATTTTGCGTATCCTTACGGAACGCCGAACGAGGTCTCGTCCCGCGAAATCGACTTCGTGGTTCAACGAACCGATTTTACCACGGCTTGTTATGCGGACGGCGGCGAAGTTAAGGCGCGGCACCTCCGCCGTCCGCGCGAATTACCGCGGGTCTTTTTAGGGGAGTTATAATGCTAAAAATTCTGCTGTTGAATTATACCGACAGCGGCGGCGGGGCGGCGATTGCCGCCCATCGGCTTTTGACGGCATTGAGGGGGGGGGGGATTGACGCGACATTGGGCGTGGTCGAAAAACACACCGCCGATAAAGCGGTAATCAGTTTAGCCAAAAAGAAAAGCCCATGGCGCGGCATCATGAAAATATCGAAAAAACTCATCACGCTAAGCGCAAAGATGCTAAAACTTCGCTACAAAACCACGAATCCGATATTTCACTCAACCAATACCAAAACCCGCATTGATATTAACGCTGTCAATAATTCGGATTATGATTTAGTGCATCTTCATTGGCTTAACTGCGATATGATTGCCATTGAAGACCTCGCTCGAATTAAAAAACCGCTGGTCTGGACGATGCACGATTCGTGGGTGTTCTGCGGCGCCGAACACCATCCGAACATTTTAGAAAATGACCGGCGATTTATCACCGGTTATACCCGCGCGAATAAACCGGCGACGACTCGCGGCATTGATGTCTGCCGGAAAACGTGGGAGAGAAAAAAGCAAGCGTGGAAGAATTGCAAATTTAATTTTATTTCGCCAAGTAATTTCGAGAAAGATTGTTTAGCCCAAAGCGCGCTGTTTCCCTATGCCGAGTGCGCGGTAATCCCGAATATCATTCCGTCTGCGATTTTTCGCCCGATTGATAGAAAGAGCGTTAGGGATTTATATCAAATTACGACCGGCAAAAAAGTTATCGGTTTCGGCGCGGCGGACGCTTCCGGCGACAAAAATAAAAACGGAGACGCGCTTATCAAAGCATTGCAAAAAATAAGCAATCCCGACGATTTCCAACTCGTCGTTTTCGGGCGAGCGAGCGCGGCATTCATCGCGGCGGTAGGAGGAATGGCGGTGTTTGCCACCGGTTTTATTGAAAATCCATCTATTCTTGCCGGTATTTACAACCTGCTTGATGTTTTTGTTTGTCCGTCGGTAATTGAAAACTTGTCAAACTGTATGATAGAAGCGATGTTTTGCGGCGTGCCGGTGGCGGCGTTTCGCACCGGCGGAAATTCCGACATCGTTGAACACGAAAAAAACGGCTACTTGGCGGAACCTTTTGACTCTGACGATTTGCATCGCGGCATCCGGTATTGTCTTGATAATCGCGCCGAACTTTCGCGCCGGTCGTTAGCCAAAGCCGCCGCCGATTTTGACAACGCCGATATTGTCAAAGCGCACGTCGCGCTATATGAAAAGGTCTTGCGGCGGTAAAAAAATGATGACCGCTTCCCGCGGTCATCATTGAGCGTGAAAAATCGTCGGTTAAGGGCGGATTATCCCGCTATCCGGTAGAACATTTGCCCGCGCATTTGGTTGTAACTTAATTGCGAAACCGGTGAAACATTGCGCGCTTGCCGGCGAGTGTTGTTGACGGACTCTTCGATGTTCGCCGCCGAATTATCCGGCGAAACGACCTTACTTTCCGCGTTCTTTTCCGCCGAACGCGACCCGCGCGGCGCGCCTTCCATCAAACCGGCAACCATACTGCCCGCGACTTCCGCGACGCTAATTTCGGTTTCATCTTCGACTTCACCGGCGGCAACAGTCGCGTTTTCCATCGCCGCAGTTTCCGCCGATTTCGCGTTCGTCGAATCGTTGGCGGTTGCCAATTCGCGGCGGGCTTCGTTCATCGTCGAAGTCGCCGACGCGGCAACGGAGCGGTCTTGACCGGACGGTTCGGCGGGCGCCAGCGCCGCTTGCCGCACCGTTCGCATTTTGGCAATCGTCGCTTCCGGCGTGGCTTCCGGCGAAGTGTCGATGCTCACGTGTCCGCCGATAGCGTAACGCTTGCCGTCTTCGCCTTGTTGGTATTCAAATTTGGCGCCGCCGTTGGCGAAACCGCCGGACGCCGCCAAATGCGCCTGCTCGTGCGTGCGAACTTCGAGGTCGCGCCGTTTTAATTTTTGGACTTGTTGCTGTTCCTCGTCGGTCAGCGGCTCGCCGGTAACTTTTTTATCGTTTTCGGCGGACGCACCGCTTTCGTGAACGGAATTATCCGCGTTGGCGTCAGCGGCGACGGCGGGATTTTCGTCGTCTTTCGGTTCGGAACGTTCATTCGGAGAATGTCCATTCGGAGAATGTTCATTCGAAGAATGTTCGAGTTGCAACGCCATCCCGCGATTGCGGAGTTGATTGGCGGATTGCCCGCCATACGCCTGCCCGACTTCCGGCGTTTCCTCGCCCAACGCCACCGCATCGACTATCGGCTGAAAAATCTGGCTCGCGTCAATTTCACCCGACGAAGACGGATTGACTTCGCGTTTATTAACGCGGTCAACCCCGTTGATGCCGCCGAGCGATGCGGCGGAGATATTGGTGATAATGCCCGGCAAGCCGATGCCGGAAATGCCCGTAATCATAATCGCGCCCTCAAACCGCTAACCGCAACCGTCCCTGAAAAAGAAAACAGCATTCGCTTTTACGGACGCGAGTCGGAAAAACTTGAGGGAAAAATTATTTTTCTTTAACTTTTTTTTCAACCGCCGCCGAAAGGCGCCTCACTTCTTCTTTTTCGCCAGCGCCTCCGGCGGCAAGCCGAAATGCGCCGCGACGATTTGCGTAACCGCCGCCGGGTCGCCCTGCCCTTTCAACTGCCCCATTATTTGCCCGACGAACCACATCGCGGTTGGCGTTTTGCCGCCGCGCACTTCCGCCGCCGCCGCCGGATTTTTCGCTTCCGCCGCCGCGAGCGCCGCGGCAATTGCGCCGGTGTCGTTGACTTGCGCCAAATTGTCCTGCGCGACGATGGCGGCGACTTCGCGCTTATCGCCGTCGATAATCATTTGAAAGACCTTTTTCGCCGTCGGCTGATTGATTTTTTTATCGCGCACGTCGCCGATTAAGTCCGCCAATTGCGCCGGCGCGAGCGGGAAATCCTTAATCGTCAATCCGCTTTCGTTCAGCGTCCGCGCCACTTCGTTAATCACCCAATTCGCCGCTTCTTTCGGCGCGTTCGCCGCCGTCGCGACCGCTTCGTAATAATCGGCAAGATGCCGGTCGGCGACTAAAATTCCCGTTTCATACGCCGTCAGATTATACTCGCGCTGAAACCGCGCTTCTTTCGCCGCCGGCAATTCCGGCAACGCGGCGCGAATTTCGTCAATCATTCCCCGCGACAGCGACAGCGGCGGCAAATCCGGTTCGGGGAAATAACGATAATCGTTCGCGTCCTCTTTGACGCGCATTGGAAAAATTTTGCCCGTGTCCAAACTGTAACCCCACGTAACCTGCCGAATATCTTCGCGGTCGGCTTTTTGGCGGCAGAGTTCTTCATAGACCAGCGTCAGCGAATTTTCCACGGCGCGAAACGAATTCATATTTTTGATTTCGTTTTTGACGCCGAGCCGCGCGTCGCCGAATTCGCGCACCGAAATGTTGGCGTCGCACCGCAAACTGCCCTCCTCCATATTGCAGTCGGAGACCGCGGCGTAGAGCAAAATTGTCCGTAGCATTTCGAGATACAAACGCGCCTCGCGCGGCGAGCGGAGGTCCGGCTCGGACACGATTTCCAACAACGGCGTGCCGGTGCGGTTGAGGTCAACGTTGCTGACGGCAGAGGAATGGATGAGTTTGCCGGCGTCTTCTTCAAAATGGGCGCGGGTGATGCGGATGCGGCGTTTTTCGCCGCTGTCGTTGATTTCGAGCGCGCCGCGCACCGCGACCGGCTCTTCGTATTGGCTGATTTGGATGCCTTTGGGCAGGTCGGGATAATAGTAATGCTTGCGGGCGAATTTCATCACCGGCGGAATTTCGGCGTCGAGCGCCAGCGCCGCTTTAACGCCGAGCCGCAACGCCTCGGCGTTAATCGTCGGCAAGGAGCCGGGCAGACCGAGACACACCGGACAAACGTTCACATTCGGCTCGCGCGTGAAATGATTGGGACAAGCGCAAAACAATTTCGTCGCGGTCGCCAATTGCACGTGCACTTCCAAACCGATGACACATTCGTATTTCATAATGTTTGCCCTTTGGAGGTTCAGAGTTCAGAGTTGAAAGTTTAGAGTTTAGAGTTTAGAGGGAAAAGAAAAAAGGGATTAGAGGTAAAATTACCACCCCTAATCCCTTGCTTTCAACTTTCAACTCTCAACTCTTAACTCTAAACTCTCGCCGCTAATCGTCGGCTTCGTCTTCGCTATCGGGCGACGTGGCGCCTCCCGAATGGCAACAGGCGGATTTTTTAGCGGGATTGGCGCAATGCCCGCCTTTCTTGCCGCCGCGTTTCCATTCTTGCTTTTTCGCGGCGCGCTCTTCCGGCGTGAGTTTTTCCAACGCTTCCCGCTTTTCCGCCCGCGCTTTTTGCGCCTGCGCCGCCAACCGTTCCGGCGCTTTCTCCCAATAATCAATGTAGGCGTCTTTCAATTGGTCGAGCAACGCCGTCTGCTTCGTCTTGGCTAATTCGTCTTTCAGCGCCGTGAAAACCGCCTTGCCGGACCACGGATTTTCGGCGATACGCTCGTTCCAGTATTTCAGCAACGCCGCCGCGTCGCCGTTTAACGTGGGCGCGAATTTCGCCGCCGCGTCGCGTTCGGTCGTCAGCGCTTCGGCGTATTTCGCTTCCCATTTTTGCGCCCATTCCTGACGCAATTTTTCGCGGTCTTCTCGCGAAATTTTACCGTGTCCACCACGCCCGTCGCGCCCGTGCCGCAGTCCCGCCGCGTCCGACGCGGTCGCGCCATCCGCCGCCGCTTCTGTCGTCGCGGTAACTTCCGGCGCGGTTGCTTCCGGCGCGGTTGCTTCTTCCGCCGCGCGCACCGGCAACATCGCCAAGCCCAAACCCAAGCACCCCGCCAACCACCAACCGTTTTGCGTCTTCATTTTTTGCTCCTCTGAAAAAAGAAATCGAAAAAATCCTACACCTTACAGTCGCGCCACCGGCGCGAGTGTAACAAAAAAAATCGGGATTTTTTTATTCTCTCGACGGAAGCGTTGACGGCGGGCGTTCTTTGTTCGCCAAACGAGGCGGTAATTTTGATAAATCATTCCGTAATTCGTAATTTTCGTAATTGCGTAATTCTTACTATACTGCGCGAACTATCCGTTTCATACTTTGGGAGAGCAACTATGCCGCCGCTGAAATCTCGCTATCTCGTTACCGCCGCGTTGCCGTATGCCAACGGACGCGCCCACGTCGGACATATCGCCGGTTGTTATTTGCCCGCCGACACCTTCGTCCGCTTTCTCCGCCTGACCGGTCGCGAAGCCGTGTTCATTTGCGGCTCCGACGAAAACGGCGCGCCCATCACTTTCGCCGCGCTCAAAGAAGGCGTCTCGCCCCAAGACATCGTCAATCGCTATCACCAAATTCTCAAAACCAGTTTCGCCGGACTCGGCGTCGATTTCAGTTTCTACGGCGAAACCCACTGCCCCGCGCACGCCGACGCGACGCAAAAATTTTTCCTGAAATTGCTCGCCGGCAACTATGTGCAAAAACGCACGGTGGAGCAAGTTTATTGCCGCGAATGTCAAATGTTTTTGCCCGACCGCTACATCGAAGGAATTTGTCCATTCTGCGGCAAAAGCGGCGCGCGCGGCGACCAGTGCGAAGCGTGCGGACGCCCGACGGACGCGACGAAACTCGGCGCGCCCGAATGTAAAGTTTGCCCGCAACAAGGGCGGGCGGGCAAAAATTGCGTCGAAGTCCGCGCCTCCGACCACTGGTTTTTACAATTGAACAGCAGTGAAACCGCCGTCCGGCAATACTTGGACGCGCACCCCGAATGGCGCGCGGCGGTCAAACATTTTTCTTACGGACTGCTCGACGAAGGATTGCGCGAGCGGTGCATCACCCGCGATTTGACGTGGGGCGTGCCGGTACCGCTCGACGGCGCGGCGGGTAAGGTTTTATATGTCTGGTTCGACGCGCCGATTGGCTACATCACGTTTTCGCGACAGTATTTCGCCGAACGCGGTCAGCCCGACGGCTGGCGAGATTTCTGGCAAAACGCCGACACCGGACTCGTGCATTTTATCGGCAAAGACAACACGGTTTTTCATTCGGTAATGTTTCCGGCGATGTTGATGGCGCACGGCGGGTATCGGTTGCCGGACACGGTGGTGGCGAACGAATTTCTGAATTTGGAGCAGGATAAAATTTCGACCAGCCGCCAACACGCGGTTTGGGTGGACGAGTATTTGACGCAATTCGCGCCCGACGCGCTCCGCTATTATTTGACGACGATTGCGCCGGAAAATCACGACAGCGATTTTTCGTGGACGGGTTTTCAGACGCGCCACAACGGCGAACTCGCCGACAATCTCGGTAATTTCATTCAGCGCAATTTGGCGTTTTGTCAGAAATACTTTGACGGCGCCGTGCCGGCGGCGACGGCGAGCGAAGCGGGGCAAAAATTATCGGCGAAAATCGCGGCGGCGAAAAATGCGACGGCGGAAAAAATCGGCGGGCATTGTTACCGCGACGCGCTCGACGAAGTGATGATGTTGTCGCGGGCGGGCAACGAATTTTTCAGCGCCGAAACGCCGTGGAAAACGCGCACCGCCGCGCCGGAAAAATGCGCCGCGACCATTTTAACGTGCGTGCAAACGGTCGAAGCGTTATCGGTGCTGATGGCGCCGTTCTTGCCGTTTAGCGCGGCGAAGTTGCGCGCGATGCTGAATTTGCCGGCATTGAAAGACGGCGACTGGAACGCGCCATTGCAAATCAAAGGCGGACATAAAATCAACGCGCCGGAAGTGCTATTCCCGAAAATCGACGACGCGGCGATTGCGGCGGCGAAAGAAAAGTTGGGGGCGAAAGGGGTATAGTTGTAGTCGGTGGTTTTTAGTTGGTAGCGGCGGAGTTTTTATGGGCAAATCCGCCAACGCCGAAGCGAATCTTTGACCGTCAAACTCCACCGCTAAAAACTACCGACTATCAACTACCGACTGCTCTTCATTCGTAATTTTTAATTCGTAACTGCTTATTCTCCCGCGCGATTGCGGGCGGCTTCTTTGGCTAAATTTTTCTGGTAGATGTCGTATTCCCAGAGGTATTCGTATTCGTAACGCTTTTGGTCGTTGTCGGAGCGCGTCGTCAGCGGGCGGAACAGGCGGCGCACGCGGCGTTGCGCGCCGTCCGCGACCTTGATTTCCGCGATAATCAGCGCGTAATAATTATTGTTCGCGTCGTTCGAGGGCAGGAAACTCTCCGTGGTTAATCGCCACTCGCCCTGCCGGTCTTTGGTGTAAATTTGTTGGCGCACTTTATACGGACGGATTTCCACCAAGCCCCAGTTCGGCGCGAAGTCAACGTTTTCCCGCGCCGCCACGCTCCCTTTCGCCGTTACCCGTTTCGCATACGCCGTTTCGCTAATCGCCGCCGGACGGACGCGCGACATTTTCGGCGAATTATACACGTCGAGTAGCGGCAAATACTGAATGGGTTCGACGACTTTGTCGTTCGCGTCTTTGGTCAGCAGGTCGCGTTGGACGAGCGGCGTGGTGATGACCGGCGGACGGACGTAAATCGACGTTGACCACACGTCGCCGTTCGGCGCGGTTTTGAAGACCTCGACGCGCGCCAGCGGGTCGCTCGGCATACCCGTAACCGCCAACAGCGAAAAATCGTATTCCTGCGGCGTAATCACCAAATCGCTGGCGACGAAATCGGCGAAGCAGTATTCCTGATTGCGATACGCCCAGCCGAGCGGCGTCAGCCGCCCTTTGTCGTTGCGTAGCGACAGCGCCGCCGGACCGTTCGCTTTGGTTTTATCGGCGCTGTCTTTGGCGTTGTATTCCGCCACCGCCTCTTCGTCATACGCCGGTTTGATGTATTCAAGCAGATGCGGCGCCGCGATGCCGTAACTCTTTTTGCCGAATTCTTTCAACAGCACCCGCGCCGGATGTTCGCCGGCGGCTTTTTCGTCGGTTTTTTCATACAGCGCGCCTTCCAGCAACCGCTCCGCCGGCGCGAAATCGCCCACGCCGTCGATGCCGTCCAATTCGCAATAAAGGTCCCAGTTCTGCGCTCTAATCAATTCGACCGTGTCCGGGTCGGTCGCGTATCTCGGTTTGACCGCCGCGACGACCGCGTAACGATAAATCATATTTTCATTAACGTCTTTATCGATGAACAGATAGGTCTGCGGCGCGTCCGTCTTTTTGCCGGACTGGTCTTCCGCCCGCGCCTCCCGCGCCGCCGCCTGTTGCGCCGCCAAATCGGCGATTTGCTGACGCCGTTTCGCGCGGGCGGTCGTCGTCGCGTCGTCTTTTTTCGCCGCCGGTTGCGCCGCGTCCGCGCCGCGTTCCGCGCGGTAACGGGCGATTTCTTCGCCGCTCATTTCCACCAAGTCCGGCGACAGTCCGTCCTCAAACAAACTCTCGTAATCGCTTTCGGTCAGTTGATTGATTTTCACGACGCGCATATTGTCGCTCACCAATTCCCACGCGGTCTCCAACAGCAAGTCCTCGTGATTGTCGATGATTTCGCTGAGTTCGCGGTCGGCTTTCACGTCGGCGCGATTGCTTTCGAGTTTGTAATTATTCAAGCCGTCGCCGGCTTCTTCGGCGATAGCCGGCGCTTTGCCGCCGCGGACGCGACCGTCCGCCGTCGCCAGCGACGCCGCGCGCGGGGAAATTTGCAATTTCGCCCGCGTTTCCGGCGGCAATTCCGCGTGCGGCGAACCGATGGCTTTGCGGTAGAGCAACATTCGCCGCGAGCCCGGTTGCGGGAAATTCAGCCAACGCGAATCGGTCGCGGTAACAATCACTTGTCCGAGCGCGGCGCGCACGGCGAGATTTTCGGCGTTGCCGAAGCGCGTGCGGAATTGCGGCGGGATATTCGCCGCGTTCAGTTTATCGTCGAGGGCGCGGACTTCGCGGAAGGTCTGCGGAATGCCGATGGGCGGCGGTTGCACGTATGCCCACCACTCTTCCGGCGTCAGCGCGGCGAACGCCACGATGCCCGCCACGATGTCGCGGGCGAGTAGGCGGCTAATCGGCTTGGCTTTTTCTTTTTCGCGGACGGCGTCCTCGCTGTTGAGCAGGTCGTTGATTTCCGACATTTGCCCGCGGTATTGCGCCGGGTCGAGATGCTCGACGGTGCCGTCGCTCATCAGCAAATCATACGGCGACACCGTCATCCGCGACCAAATGACGGAGATGCAACCGAGCGTAACCAAGCCGAAAACAATCTTCTCGCCGTGATTGACAAGAAATTTCTTGATTTGGTGGAATTGCACGAAAAATCTCCCCGATACGAAATGCAATTAACAATTAACAATTGACAATTAACAATGACGCTTTTCGCTCTTAATTGCCCCGCGCTTTAACGTGGGGTTGGAAAATTGAAAAAGAATGGGTTTAGCCCAGAATATGAACTATTGTTAATTGTTCATTGTCAATTGTTAATTGCTTTTCTTCTCCGTGGCGTTGCCGGTGTCGAATTTGGTCACGCTTTGCAGGTTCGACGAAAAGGCAAAACGCGGTCGGTATAAATCATAAATCAACGTCGCCTGCACCGGCGGCTCGTAACTGTAATCCGCCGTTTTGATGACCGGCGTCGCCCACGAGTTCATAAATTCCGGCGTCGGCTGAACGGCGTTCGGCATCACGCCGGGCGGCGTGGTCAAACTGCCCATCGTTTCGCGGTCGGCGAAGCGGGTGAACTGCGCCGCCGTCGGCACATACAGCCATTCCTGCGTGTTCAACAGTTCTTTGCGGAATTGGTTAATCGTGTCGAGATACGCCGTCATCTGCACCGTAACGCGATACACGTCGAAACAAACCGCGTTTTGCGGCGTGAAGTTCGCGACGTCTTTGCGCCGCTCTTTTTGCAATCCGTCGGCGCCTTCGGGGACGATTTCCGGTTCGGGAAGCGTCGCGTTGCCGACCTTAATCAATTCAATGCGCAACGCATCGAGGTTCTGCACAAATCGCTCGGTGCGTCCGGGAACAATCGTGGTCGGCAACGTGTCTAAAATGTCCATTTCCGCCGTGGCGCGTTCAAAGCCGACCACGTCGCGCTTGGCGCGCGCCGAAATTTTCGCCACCACGCGCGTCAGGATGTCGCGAAAAATCAGATATTGCCGCCACGCCGACCAGCGTTTTTCCTGCCGGCTTTTGCCGCGAAAATTTTCGCTGACGGCGTAGGGGATAAGTTTCACCGGCGTCAAGAAGCGCGCCTGCGCCGCCGCCACGCGGTCGCCGTTTTGATTGGCGGCGGCTTGAATGTCGCTCATTTCCCGAATGCTCGGCGTCGTCGCGTACATATTTTGCAACATCGCCTGCCGCCAGAATTGCTTTTCGGCGGCGAACAGCGAATTTTCCGCGTCCGCCATCGCTTCCAAATAACGCGCCGTCATAAAATCGGCGAACGTCATTTCGTCCACCGGCTTGCCGGCGTTGGTCATATTTTCGGCATAGACGACCTCGCCGTCGACGAGGTCGCGGTCGAACGCCGTCGCATACATTTTCAACAGCGTCAGCGCCCGCGAGCGCTCGGCGATAATCGCGTTGATAAAATCGCGCCCGCCGAAAATGTCCTGTTGCGTCGGCGTTTGGCGCAAGCCGGTGTGGCTCTTTTGATACTGCGCGGTGAACTCCTTGAACTTGCCGCTGATTTGCTTGTTCTCGGCGAACGCGCGGTCTTTGGTCGCGCCGAGATACATCCGGCTGAACGCCAGCGCCGCCACAATCACCGCGAGAATCGCCACCCAGCGGTAATATCTGACTGCCAAGTCCTTGATATTCATGGTTTGCGCTCCTGTTAAAAATTCACAATTAACAATTCACAATTAACAATTGTGGAGTTTGATTTTCAGATTCGCGAAGCGAAATTGATAATGGAGCGAAGCGACGACCACAATTGTTAATTGTCAATTGTTAATTGTTAATTGGTTATTATTCCGCCGCTTTCGCCGCGGGCGCGGGCGGCGCCGACACGCGGTCTTCCGGCGCGAAGGCGGCTCTAATCGCTTTTTCCGCGTCGGTCATCAAGGCGCGATAACCGTTGTTCGTCAAGGGGACGCTCTTCGGCTCGAACAACAGGCGCGCGCGGAACGAATGAATTTCTTCCTCGACCGGTTGCCAGCGCAAATTTTCCGCGCGATTAAGTTCGCGTTTTTCGCCGAGTTCGTCGTCGCGAATTTCTTTCGGCAACGGACTGTAAATCACCGGCAGGTTAATCGCGTTGCGGTTCTGCTCGCGCACAATCGTAAAGCCGTCTTCGATTTGCGCGTTGCCGAGCAGATAAAAGCCGCGCGTTGGCTGACGCGAAAAATGGTCTTTCAGACGAGTCAACATATCGGCGCCGGTAACGCCGCCCACCGCGCCGCCGTCCACGATAAAACCGCTGATTTCCACCACGACCGCCGTTTGCGCCGCGTCAACTTCGTCGTCGTCGCCGGCGACGCTCCGTTTCTTCGCCGCCGCCGCGCGCAGTTGCGCCGCTTCCTCCGGCGATAAAAGTTGCCACGTCGCCGTAACTTCGCCGTCAATCGTCGCGGATTTTTTGACGGCTTCGACGACTTTGTAGTCCTCCGAATTGATGAACACGCGGTTGCGCCGCAGGTGTTTGATAAGCACGTAACGCAATATCTGCAATTCCAAATTGGCGTTCATTTCCGTCCGCAACTCGTCGGCGTTTTTCAGATTGCCGATGGAGTTGAAGTCCTCGCGAAAACCGCCTTCGCGCCGCGAATTGTTGGTTTTTTCTTCGAGCAACCGGCGGTATTCGAGGTTGGACGGCGAATAGCCGGTGATATTCGTCCGCGCCCGCCGCTCAAATTCCCGCAAATTGACGCCGGCGCCGCCGAGCGCTTCCTTAAACAGCGGCTTTTGTTGCAGGTCGCTAAATTCGCGAATCGTCTTGTGCAACTGTTGCGCCGCCGCCGTCAACGCGCCGCGCCCCTGCCCGACATCGGCGAGCCGGTCGTTGACTTCCTGCACCGGACGAAATTTTTCCAACATCTCGGCGTATGCTTGGTAACGCGCGCTCGACTCGTGCAACAGCCGGTCGATTTCCGTCATTTGCAAGACGTAAATCGGGCGATGGCTGACGTTGGTGACGGCTTCAATCAACACCATCAACAAAATCACCGCCGCGCACAGCCAGCCGTAGGGCTCTTTCTTTTTGATGAGTTTGGCGAAACGGCGTTTTTCCGGCAACAGCGAACTCTGGTATTTGACCAACCCCAAGCCCTGCAACGCCAAACCGGCGGCGATGCCGTAACTGGCGCGATACGGTAATAAATCGTCTTCGGTGATATTGCCCTCAATCGTGATGCGCCGCGGCAAATCGAAACTGCTGGTGGCGTAGCCGAGTTCGTCCGCCATCAATTGGTCAACGCCGTATAGCCGAAAACCGTTGCCGACCAAAATCATTTCGCCAATCGTCGCGTCGCGCTTGGTGCTCCGGTAAAAACCGATGGAGCGGCGGACTTCGGCGGCGAGGTCGCGATACAGCGGCGCGAGCGTCTCAAACATCATCGCCGTTTGTTTGGAATTGCCGGTGGTCGAAATCAGTCCGCGCGCCTCGGCGAAAGTAATTTCGTATTTTTCCGCCAACTCCCGAATCATATCGTTGCCGTTGTTCGGGATGGAGCGGAGCCAGAAAATGTTTTCGTCGAAAATGATGAAGTCGGTGCTCCGCGCGCCGGCGTCGAGCAACAGCATCCGCCCTTCTTCAAAAAAGTCGAAGGCGCAGAAATTCACCAGCGCGAGCGGCGCGACCTGAATGTCGGCGACCTCGATTTTCAATTCGTCGGTGATTGCCAGCAAGTCGTCGATAATGTCGCGGCGGCAACAGAGCAAGGCGATTTGCATTTCGCCGGAGTCGGCGCTGACGCCGAGCGTTTGGAAGTCGAAAACGACTTCTTCGAGCGGGTAAGGAATAAGTTGCTTGGCTTCGTAAGAAATGACTTCGCGCAGTTTGCCTTCGCTGACCGCCGGAATCGTGAACAATCGGAACAGCACGCTCATCCCCGACACCGACAGCACGACCGGCACGCGGTCGAGGTTTTGCGCGGCGAAAGCGGCGAGCGCGTCTTTGATTTCGTCCGGTCGCTCCGGCGCCTCCGGCTCGGAGTTGAGCGTCTGAAAAAAAATGTTCGAGATAATCGCGTTCTCGCCGTCGGGCGAATGCATTCTGACGGCGCGGATTGCGTTCTGTCCGAGGTCGATGCCCCATACTGCTCGTTCCGCCATAACGGACTCCTATATTGCGTTGCTTTTTTTTAATTTCTTACCGAAGCGCTTTGCGAATTAAAAATTACAAATTAAAAATTAAAAATTGCGGAGTTTGATTGGCAAATTCGCTTCGCGAAATTTTGATAATCAATCCGTCATTTTTAATTTTTAATTTGTAATTTTTAATTGCCGTTACCGCAAGCCGCCGGTCTCCACGATGTAGCCCTGCGCGACCAAAAGGTCGTAACTCTTTTTGAACGCCGTTTGCGCCCGCTCGATGTCGCCGAGATGTTCGTAGGACGCGCCGAGCATATACCACGCCTGACTATGGTCGGGATTGCCGCCGGTAACGTTTTCAAATTCGCGCGCCGCGCCCGCGTAATCGTGGTTTTGATAGAGCGCCGCCGCCAGCCCGAAAGTGTCGCCCGCCGCCGCGTTCGGCGTCGCCTCGGCGCTCGCGACCGGCGCCCCGGCTTTCATTTTGGCGGCGAGCGCGTTGTATTGCGCGACGGTCAACACGGTCGAACCGTTCGCTTTGGCGACCTTTTTATGATTCTGACAAGCGGTCAACGACAAGACGCACAACACGCCCAACGTCAAAACGCCGGACGCGCGCCGCGCCGCGACCGAGCCGATTTTCGTCAACGACATAAAATGAACCTCCGTTATTCGCGGGAAAAAAAACTACTCTACCGTGATTATCGGCAACGCGACGGCGGTAAAATTAACAATTAAGGGTTAAATTTATAGGGGGTAAGTTTGTTAGACCGGTTCGACAACCAATTCGCGGCAAATTTTCGCCTACGCGGTAACGATGTCGCTCGGCGCGCGGCAACGGGCGCAAGCGCCGGCGGCAAGTCCGACGACGGTTGTTTGCCCGCCGCGCCGGCGAACGAGCAAATTTTGGCAATGCGGGCAATAGGTGTTTTGCTCCCCGCCGAGATTGCCGAGATAAACGTGCGTCAGACGCGCGGCGAAAATTTCCCGCGCCCGTTGCAAATTCGCCGCCGTCGTCGGGGGCGCGGTAAAACGGTAGCGCGGAAAATACGCCGACAGATGCACCGGCACATTCGCGCCGCAATGTCGCGCCAGCCATTCCGCCTCGCGCGCCAACATTGCCGGCGCGTCGTTTTCGCCGTCGATTAACAGCGTCGTTATTTCCACGCGGCAATTTTTCCGCAATGCCTGTTCAATCGTCGCCAGCACCGGCGCGAGCGTCCCGCCGCAAACGCGGCGATAAAAATCGTCGGCGAACGCTTTCAAATCAATGTTCAGCGCGTCGGTCAGGGCTAACAGTTTTTCCGCCGGCGCGGGCAAATAATAGCCGTTGGTAACCAGCACGTTTTTCAAACCCGCGTCCCGCGCCGCCGCGCAACAGTCGCAAACGTATTCAAAGTTGACGTAGGGTTCGTTGTAAGTGTAGGCGAGCATTTTGACGTTCTCGCGGCGGGCGATGGCGACCACCTGCGCGGGCGACAAATTTTGCGCTGGCGCTTCCTGCTGGGAGATGTCCCAATTTTGGCAAAATTCACAGTGCAAATTACAGCCCCACGCGCCGAGCGACAAAATTTTTTCGCCGGGGTAAAAATGATACAGCGGCTTTTTCTCAATCGGGTCAACGGCGAGCGAACAAATTTGCCCGTAAGTAAGCGACACGATTTTACCGCCGCGATTAACGCGCGCGCCGCAATTGCCGCGTTCGCCGTCAAGCAAACGGCATTGATGCGGACACAGCGGGCATTGCGCGGTCGGAGAATTTTGCATTTCACCCTTTCATAAAATCTCGCTACAATGAAAAAAACTTGTCCACGAATTTTCACGAATTAAGAGCAAGCGATTTCTCACGGAGCCACAGAGGCACGGAGAGAGAAAAAATAAACACAAAAAGAACTTAACACGAATTTTCACGAATTAGACGAATTAACACGAAACCGAGCGAAGCGAAGGTTAGTGTGCTTCCCCAATTTTTTTTGTCCGTTTTCCGGCTCTTTATTTCGTGTAATTCGTGTAATTCGTGGACAAAAATTGATATTACCTAAAACCTCGCCCGAAAGGATAAAAATTATGCCCCCAGCCACCGCGATTACGCCGACGCGCGAACAGGATTATCCCGAATGGTATCAGCAGGTCGTTCGCGCCGCCGAACTCGCCGAAAATTCCGCCGTGCGCGGCTGTATGGTCATCAAGCCGTGGGGCTACGCGCTCTGGGAAAATATGCGCGGCGTCCTCGATAAAATGTTCCGCGCCACCGGTCATCAAAACGCCTATTTTCCGCTGTTCATTCCGCTGTCGTTTTTTGAGAAAGAAGCCGCGCACGTCGAGGGTTTCGCCAAAGAGTGCGCCGTCGTAACCCATCACCGCCTCGAAGCCGACGGCGACGGCAAATTGAAACCGGTCGGCGTTCTCGACGAGCCGTTAATTGTCCGCCCGACTTCCGAAACCATCATCGGCGCGACTTACGCCAAATGGGTGCAGAGTTACCGCGACCTGCCAATTCTCATCAATCAATGGGCGAACGTCGTGCGCTGGGAAATGCGCACGCGGCTGTTTTTGCGCACCGCCGAATTTTTGTGGCAGGAGGGACACACCGTCCACGAAACGGAAAAAGAGGCGTGGGAAGAAACGCGGAAAATGCTCGAAGTGTATCGCGATTTCGCCGAAAATTATTTGGCGATGCCGGTCATCACCGGCGAAAAAACGGCGGGCGAGCGTTTCCCCGGCGCGGTCGCGACGCTGTGCATCGAGGCGATGATGCAAGACCGCAAGGCGTTGCAAGCGGGGACGAGTCATTTTCTCGGACAAAATTTCGCCCGCGCCAGCGGCATACAGTTTCAGAATCGCGAGGGTAAAATCGAAACGGCGTGGACGACGAGTTGGGGCGTTTCGACGCGGCTTATCGGCGGCTTGATTATGACGCACGCCGACGACAACGGGCTGATAATGCCGCCGCGCGTGGCGCCGGAGCATATCGTCGTTTTGCCGATTATCCGCGCCGACGCCGACCGCGAAAAAGTATTGGCATATTGCGAGGAAACGGCGGCGCGGTTGCGCGAACAAATTTACGACGGCGCGCCGGTGCGCGCGGTCATCGACCGCCGCGATTTAAGTAGCGGCGACAAGGGCTGGCAATGGGTGAAAAAAGGCGTGCCGCTCCGCGTCGAAATCGGTTTGCGCGACGTGGAGAAAGACGGCGTTTTTGTCGGCATCCGCAACCGCGAAAAGAAAGAGGGCTTTTCGCGCGCCGAATTTATCGCGCGGACGCCGGAAATTTTAGCAACGATGCAACGCGAAATGTTCGCCGCCGCGAAAAAATTCCGCGCCGACCACACGCGCGAGATTGACGACCTCGCGGAATTTGAGCAATTTTTCACGCCGCAAAACGCCGACAAACCGGAAGTTCACGGCGGTTTTGCGCTGTCGCCTTGGTGCGGCGGCGCGGTTTGCGAGCAACGCGCCAACGCGCAAAAAATCACGATTCGCTGCCTCCCGCTCGCCGCCGAAAAAGCCGCGGGCAAATGCGTTTTCTGCGGCAACGCAAGTCAAGGGCGCGCGGTGTTCGCAAAAGCGTATTGAGTTGGCGAGAGAGTTTAGAGTTTAGAGTTGAGAGTTGAGAGTTCAGAGTTCAGAGTTGAGAGAATGGAGTTTTTATCTTAAAAATGCGCGAAGCGCAACCTTTGCTAAACTCTAAACTCTAAACTCTAATCCATAAGCGGGGAAATGATGAACTTTCGCGGATTTTTGCCGAGCAGTTTTAATGAATGGGAGGGGCGCGTGGCGGCGGTCGTTTTTACCGGCGGCTGTAACTGGCGGTGCGCCTATTGCCACGGCGCGCGGCTCGTCGCCGATTTTGCGACGTTGCCGGCAATTGCGCCGGAAAAAATCGCGGCGACCCTCCGCCAAAAACGCGACTGGCTCGACGGCATCGTCATCACCGGCGGCGAGCCGACCTTGCAACCGGATTTAATCGAGTTTATCCGCGAATTACACGCCTTGCCGCTACCGGTCAAACTTTCGACCAACGGCTCGCAACCGGCGGTCGTCGCCCGATTGCTGACGGAAAAATTGCCGGCCTGTTTAAGTTTCGACTACAAAGCGCCGAGCGAACGATTGGCGCGGTTGGCGGGAATAACCGCCGCGGAAGTCGCCGCCGTGCGCGAAAGTTATGACCTCGCGCGGCAAGCCGCGCCGGAGACCGTGGCTGAAATTGAGTTTCATACCACGTTGTGTCCGCGTTACGTCAACCGTGAAATTTTGGCGACGATGGCGCGCGAATTGGCGTGCCCGCGCGCCTTGTGGATTCTGCAACAATACGAGAACGACATAGAAATGTTGGACGCCAAAACCGCCGGCACCGACCGCTACCCCCGCGAAGAATTGGACGCCCTCGCCGCCGTCGCGCGGCGCGAACACGCGAACGTTTTGTTGCGGTATGGGAAGTGAAAACAATTAACAATTCTCAATTAGGGATTCGGTTGCGCTCCGCGCTCTTTAATTATGAATTGTTAATTGTTAATAGCCGTCGGGATTTTGCGTCTGCCACCGCCAAGCGTCGGCGCACATTTGCGCGAGCGGCAATTCGGCTGACCAATTCAATTCTTCACGGGCGCGCGTCGGGTCGGCGTAAGTCGCGACGACATCGCCGGCGCGCCGCGGCGCGATTTTATACGGAATTTTTTTGCCGCTGACGGACGCGAACGCCGCGATGACTTCAAGGACGCTCACGCCGGCGCCGGTGCCGAAATTCCACGCCCGCGCCCCAGCGAATCGCGGCAGACCGTCCAACGCCGCGAGATGCCCTTTCGCCAAATCGACGACGTGCAAATAGTCGCGGATACAGGTGCCGTCCGGCGTCGGATAATCATTGCCGAAAACCGACAGTTCCGGCAATTTGCCCGCCGCGACCAACGCGATATACGGTAGCAAATTGTTCGGCGTCCCTCGCGGGTCTTCGCCCAATAAGCCGCTGGGGTGCGCGCCGACCGGATTGAAATAGCGCAACAACGCGATATGCCACGCCGCGTCCGCCGCCGCCGCGTCGCGCAAAATTTCTTCGACAAACAATTTCGTGCGCCCGTAAGGACACTCGGCGTTTTGCGTCGGCGACGCTTCCGTAACCGGCACCCGCGCCGGATTGCCATAGACCGTGCAGGAAGAACTGAACACCAAATTTTTGCAGTTCACGGCGCTCATCGCGCGGCAAAGGTTCAACGTGCCGGCGAGATTGTTTTCGTAATACGTCAGCGGCATTCGCACCGACTCGCCCACCGCTTTCAGCGCCGCGAAATGAACGACCGCGTCCGGCGAAAATTCCCGCAACGCCGCGAGCAACGGGTCGTAGTCCAATAAATCTATCCGGCGAAACAGCAATTCTTTGCCGGTGATTTTGCGGACGCGATTGAGCGCCTCCGGGTTGCTCCGGCACAGGTTGTCGATAACCAAAACCCGATGCCCCGCGTTCAACAGTTCGACGCAGGTATGACTGCCGATATACCCCGCGCCGCCGGTAACTAAAACGTTCATCTGGACTCCTTGAAAAAACGTATCCACGAATTTATTGCTCTTGGCGGTTATCACGCTATCGGTCGCCGAAGCGACTTCTTGCAATTGAAATCGGCTTCGTTAGCATTCCGCGCCTTTAACGACGCGGCGAGGTAGCTCAGTTGGTTAGAGCGGCGGATTCATAACCCGCAGGTGACGAGTTCGATTCTCGTCCTCGCTACCAAAAATTAAAAGACCCGCGCGAACGCGGGTCTTTTTTTTCAACTCGCATCAACTCGCTTGTCGCGCCGGCGGGAAATTCGCCAACGCCGCGTCGCGGACTTTGTGGTCGCGCTGTTTGATAAATTCTTCATCGACCGTGAACGTCTCGTGATGCGGCAAGTCCGGCAAATCAAACATCAAATCGGTCAGATAATTTTCCATAATCCCGCGCAACGCCCGCGCCCCCGTGAGAGAAAAAATAAGTTCAGAAACCTGCCTCCGTCCGCGCCGTTGCTTCGCGAAGCGGTTTATCTACCATTCGTAATAATTTTGCGGGCGCGATGATGACGGTCGATTTTATTAACTTTTACGACAGGAATTGACTATGACCAAAATCCATTCGACGGCGGTGATTTCGCCGAGCGCGGAAATTGCCGACAAAGTCGAAATCGGCACGTATTGTTACATCGGCGACCACGTCAGAAAGTGTTGCTACTCATATAATCAATCTGTTTTCATATGCTTTAAATAATCTAAAAATCTGGTCAAATAAATCTTCTTGTCTCTCGGCATAGATTAACACGTGGTCAAATAGTAAAAAATTATTTTCGTATAAGTTCCATGCCATATCAAAGTTTTTCGCCCTTGGTAAAATATAATTATCGTGATTTTTCCTATTTTTTTGCTTTTCTCTTTTTATCCATTCTTCTTTGGTCACGGTTGAATACACATAAATGAACACCGCCAATTTGCCAAATTTTTGTTTTATCTTGTTCAAAGCCGTTTTATTACTAATAACTACCACTTGAAAGATGCCGTTGCGTAGTTTTTCCCATATTTTAGCCGTGTCAATGCCGTAGGTGCTACCGTAATTATTATATTTTATATCGCAATTTGCTAAATCATACTCGGGATTATCTTTCATTTGGTTGGTCTCTGCGTCCATAATTTGCGCGCATATCATTTCATCGGCATCATCTGGTTTCCAAGACCGGCTCGTGTGTTTGCGAACAATTTCCGCATGCAGAGTGCCGATAATATTTACCGCCGCCACTAATTCGTCTTTGCCAGACGCAGGGCTTCCGACGATGACAAATAATTTTGGGGTATGCCCTTGCATAATCGTCGCCTCATTCAATTATTTGAATTTCGTAGGAGCGAGACACATCCGACTTAACATCTGTTTTATTATTTTTTCTACTCCAAGCGTTCCGTTTTCTACGTTTAGAAGCAAATGATCAAATAAATGGATATTT
This sequence comes from Planctomycetota bacterium, assembly GCA_031261425.1. Taxonomy (GTDB): domain Bacteria; phylum Planctomycetota; class SZUA-567; order SZUA-567; family SZUA-567; genus MS499-59. The sequence continues at coordinate 12,419 of JAISJR010000087.1, read as the reverse complement.
TCTATATATATGCGATAAATGGCTTCGGCTTTCTGAAAACGCAACTTTGCTACTACTTCTTCTTCGTTTCTTAATTTACTTTCGCGAATGTAAGTGGCAATATCAGGGACTTCGCGAAAAACAAAGATGCTATAACACTGTTCTCCTAATAATGTTTTCAAGTCCGCCACAACTCTAATATCATTAAGAATAATGATGGGGGTTTGCCCCTGCTCAATATGGCGATAAATATCAATGAGTTTTACTCCGTATCTACTGCCATATTGTTCGTATGCCATATCACAATTAATCTCTTTAAATTTACGCAGGCATATCTCCGACAATTGCTTATCATTGGCGCCATCCATCTCATTCCATTTACCGATGACTGGTTTGACGTCCATGTCCTGTCCACGCCCTTGCTTAATGGCTTCTATTTCTTTATCCCTAAATTTACGCGTTGTATATTTTTGCACCACCACCGGACTAAACCCCCAATAATCACCTCGTCGAGCAATTCCCTTAATTGTGTCGATAACAAACGATTTACCGGCGCGCGATTGCCCGGTTAAAGTAATGGCATACGGTAGTATTTTGCCGCTCATCCGTTTTTCCTTGTCGAGTATTCGCGGACATATAGCGAAAAAGAATTTAGGTCTTTCCACAATTCTGACTGTATGATGTAACGCATATCCGGCGTGAATTGATTTTTATTATCGAAATACATCTCTTTTATTTTATCTAAATCCAATGTTTGGTAAGCAGAATTCTTAAGACGACCATCTATAACGTCTGCTTCCAATTCTTTTGAAACTATACACACAAAAACATCTGTGAAAGTATAGACATCTTTTGTTCCCTTGCCATTGGGTAATTCTCGAGGCGAGTTGATTGAATGTTTGCTAAAATCATAATTCAAGCGGAAGTAGTAATTTTCATTCACATCGTTTGAGATATCATCAAATGGAATGTTGTATCGACGGTTCGGCAACCATTCGCCCAAAAAAATCATTTTTTCCAAGTCTGGCTTAAAGAAATCCACTTTATCATAACTAGATTGTCCATTTTTCCCTTCATCATGATACATTTCTTCAGCAATCTCTCTGGCGATGGCTTTGGCGGAGTCGACATCGGCAGGACTGACATGACCACCCACGGACTTGTCCCACATATTGCGATTATCGCTAGCGTTATCAGATCTTTTATGCAATATCAATTTCCCGTCACGGGTGAACATCAAAGCCCACACCACCTGTTTGGTATGATATTTGTCCAAATCCAAGAAAGAAGAACGTGGCAATAATCCCATTGGCAAACGGCGCTCATTATAGGACTCGATAACTTCGAGTTTATTACCCAAATTAGTCATCTCAGTCGAGAATTTCTCTATTGCCAATATATGTTTCTTATCATCAGTAGTAGGAAATGTAAGATATGCGCGGAAGTATTTATTGAATTCGTTATGCCAAGGGTGATTTCTTTCGATTTTTTCAAATTTATCGTTATCGTCTTTGACAAATTTCGTTAAAGAAAAAGTAATAAAGTATTCTTCATCTATATTAATCACGGGGATAGGAATCGGCAAATAGCAGGTTCGCAGAAAGAACTTCTGCTTATAGTCGCCAATATCTTTGAATTTATCAATTTTTTTGGCATCATTAGTGGGCTCTGTCCAACAATCTTTATCAAATAAATAACGACGTAATTTTTTTAATGAAGATAATGAGTTTTCCCAGATACTTTCTAATTCGTATATTTTATTTTCACCACTAATTCGTCTATCACCAGCCAATAAGGATTGTCCATTTACTAAACATTCGGATTCACCAATAATCTCGATAGTAAAATCCCCTTGTAGCTTTTGTGCAAATATATCCTTAAAACTATCCCATTTTATATCGGGAGCAAGGATACCAAGAATCCGAAGGCATTTTTTTGCCTCCCGTATCTTCTCATGCAACCGTTTTAAGGTTATCGTTGCGCCCCCATTTTCAATCGACTCATTCATGATTGACCCTCCACATTTGATTGATTCAGATGTTCCTTTATTTCGTCAAGTTCTTTCTTGAATAATTTATTATTGGCATCACTGCCAACAACATCAACCCTATCCAACATATAATCCACTAATTGCGAGGCGTTTCTATTTCCATCTTTTGAATTAGCCGTAAATGTAATCGTAAACGTCTCCGATGAGCGTATCGTCAGCGTTGGCGTAAAATGAAATTTATCACCAATAATAACAATATAAAGCGATAATGGTTTTGTTACTTTGATGTCTATAACATTTTTTTTATATTTATCGCCAACCATCTCTTTCAACTGTTTCGACATTTCGCCATAACCACCAATCTTTTTCTCCCTTACATCTTTGTCATTAACATCTCTCTCGCGTGCGTCAACGGCATCGCCGACTTCGTGACAGAAGAAAACTTTTGAATTTTCATTTAGTGGCAACCAACTTGCTAATGTGCGCAGAAATTCATCACCTCTTATTTTAGTTGCTATTCCACCAAAGAAAATTAATCTACGAATATTGATATGTGATTCCAACTCACGTAATATATCGGTTATCACCTCGTCTCGTATCTGATTATCATGTTCAATCTGATTTTTACTGCGTAGCAATTCATTAATGCGTTGTACTGTTTCATCCCATAAAAACGTGTTTTTCTGTAGCATCTTCTTGTCGTTATCCGTAACTACGCCGGCACCTTTGTAGAGAACCGTATCAAACATAGATGAAAGTTCATCTTTGGCGTAATCCGCATTATTTAGTATGTCGTCAATACGCTTTTTGAAATTACCCCATTTTCTTTCAGTGGTTTTTGTGATCGTTTCCGTCAGATCACTGTTGATATGTATTTTATTCACACATATGTCTCGCACGACACCAATAAATTTATCCTTATGCAAGTCTGTGATGCTTTGGAATTGACGGAGCGGACTCTTCGCATCTTCAATCTTTTCGACAGTAAGACCACCAAGCAACAGTGGAATGACGGATGATTTCTCCAATTTTGATAGCGCACCTGCCTCATACAAGATCCATGGATTATTAAAATTATTTTTTGTGATAACCAATATTCCAAAATTGCTTTCTGCTAATTTCTTTGTAAGGATAGAATAGAATTTATCTCCATGGGCTATCTCTTTATCTGAGTAGAAAAAAGACACTTTATCTTCGACAGTTGAAAATATCTCTTTCAACAATTCATAAATTACCTCCGCTATTTCTTTTGCCGGAGATATTGATGACCAACTGATAAAAACAATAAATTTTCCATTTTTTATGGTCCCCACGCGATATCCCTCCTTATGAATAGCCATTTTTAGTGTGAAATAAAGTGTAATCGGTAGTTGAGTCAGCCCTTTATTATTATTTCATCAACTCGCCTGTCGCGCCGGCGGGAAATTCGCCAGCGCCGCGTCGCGGACTTTGTGGTCGCGCTGTTTGATAAATTCTTCATCGACCGTGAACGTCTCGTGATGCGGCAAGTCCGGCAAATCAAACATCAAATCGGTCAGATAATTCTCCATAATCCCGCGCAACGCCCGCGCCCCCGTGCCTTTTTTAATCGCGCGCTTGGCGATGATGCGCAACGCCGGCGGCGTAAATTCCAACTTCGCCCCCTCCATCTCAAAGAACTTTTTATATTGCCGCACCAGCGCGTTTTTCGGCTCGGTCAAAACGTTGACGAGCGCGTTTTCGTCCAACGGGCGAATCGGCGCGATAACCGGCAGGCGCCCAATCAATTCGGGAATAATGCCGAATTCCAACAAGTCGTCGGTGTCCACCTGCATCAATAAATCGCCGAGTTCCTGGTCTTCGGACTTGCCTTTTTCGCGATGAAAACCAATCGACTTATGTCCGACGCGGCGCGAAATAATTTCGTCAAGCCCCTGAAAAGAGCCGCCGCCGATGAACAAAATGTTTTGCGTGTTGACTTGCAGATATTTTTGTTCGGGATGCTTGCGCCCGCCTTGCGGCGGCACGTTGCAAGTCGTGCCTTCCAACATTTTTAGCAACGCCTGTTGCACACCTTCGCCCGACACGTCGCGGGTAATCGACACGTTCTGCGTTTTTTTGCCGATTTTGTCGATTTCATCAATGAAAATAATGCCCTTTTCCGCCCGCGCGATGTCGCCGTCCGCCGATTGAATCAGGCGCAATAAAATGTTTTCGACATCTTCGCCGACGTAACCGGCTTCGGTCAGCGTCGTCGCGTCGGCAATCGCAAACGGCACGTCCAGCACTTTCGCCAACACCCGCGCCATCAGCGTTTTGCCGCATCCCGACGGACCCAACACCAACACGTTCGATTTTTCAATTTCCACGTCGCTGAAATTTTGTTGCAACAGGCGTTGATAATGATTATGCACCGCCACCGCCAACACGCGCTTGGCGAAGTCCTGTCCGATGACATATTCGTCGAGCGTCTTTTTAATCGCGCTGGGCGCCGGCACCTGACGCGGCTGAGAATCCGCCGGTTCTTTCGCCCGAATTTCTTCCTGTTCCATAATGCTCTTGCAGAGCAACACGCAATCGGTGCAGATGCACACTTCGTCGTTGCCGGAAATGAGCCGCTTGACCATATCCGCCGTGCGTCCGCAAAAAGTGCAGTGGGTGTGTTTGGCATTGCTTTTATTCATAACGTCCCTTTGCTGGTTTTCAATTACCGAATCGTCTTATTTCTTCTTTTCGCTCGGCAACAGGATTTCGTCAATCAGCCCGTATTCTTTCGCCGCTTCGGCGTCCATAAAGTAGTCGCGGTCGCAGTCCTTGGTAATCGTCGCGCCGTCCTTGCCGGTGTGTTTCGCCAAAATTTCATACAACCGGCTTTTTAACCGGCGGATTTCCTTGGCGCGGATGCTGATGTCTTCCGCCGTGCCTTGCGCGCCGCCCCACGGCTGATGAATCATAATCCGGCTACTCGGCAAACTGTAACGCTTGCCTTTCGCGCCCGCCGCGAGCAACACCGCCGCCATGCTCGCGGTTTGCCCAATCGCGTAAGTGCAGACCTCCGGCTGTAAATGTTGAATGGTGTCGTAAATCGCCAGACCCGCCGTAACGTCACCGCCGCCGGAATTGATGTAAATATGCACGTCGGCTTCGCGGTTTTCCAGTTCGAGAAACAGCAACTCAGCGATGATGAGATTGGCGCGATACGAATCAATCGCGCCGCTGATGAATAAAATGCGGTCTTTCAGCAGGCGCGAATAAAGGTCGTAGGCGCGCTCGCCGCGACCGGTGCGCTCCAACACCGTCGGCACCAACATATCGGCGCGTTCGGGCATAAATTCTGGAATCATTGAACATCTCCGTTAGAGTTAATTACGAATTAAAAATTACAAATTAAAAATTAAAAATGGCGGAATATTGTAAAAATTGCGCGAAGCGAATTTTCCAATCAAACTCCACAATTTTTAATTTTTAATTCTTAATTTTTAATTGTCTTTTAACCAAACGCCAACGCCGCTTTCACGTCTCCGGTACCGCCGCCGCCGTCCGCGTCGGGATTTTTGATTTTGCGCACGACCGCCGCGAGCGCGTTGCCGTAGGCAATCGTCCGTCCGACGCTCAACGCAAAGTCGCGGTTTTGCAACTGCGCGACCACTTGTTGCGCCGGCACCCGATACGTCGCCGCCACGGTTTCGACATACTGTTGAAAATCCTGCTCCGAGACCTGAATTTTTTCGTTCTCGATTAACACGCTCCCGATAATAAATTCTTTGGCTTTGCGCGTTCCTTCTTTTTTCGCTTCTTCGCGCGCCGCGTCCTCCGACTCGTCCGGTTTTTTATGCGCCAATTTGTCGGCGGTCGCCGCTTCGATAAATTGATGGAGATACTTTTCCGGCAACTCGAAAGCGCACCGCTCAATCAATTGCGCCATCACTTGCTTCGCCTGTTTTTCCAAATCCTCGCCGCGCCGTTGATGTTCGATATTTTCGCGGATTTTCCGCCGCAATTCGGCTTCGTCGGCGACGCCGAAGCGCGGCAGTAATTCCGCCAACGCCAACGGCTCATAGTCCTCGACTTCGTTGACCGTCAGTTCCATCGTCGCCGTTTGACCGTTCCACTCCGGCTTAAATTCGTTGTCCGCAATTTTCGTCGTCAACGTTTTCGCGTCGTCCTTTTTGAGTCCTAAAAGTTCGCCCGCCGGCACCGCGACGCCGGGATAAATCATCGTTTTTTCGTTTTCGCCCGCGTCGGGAATCCGCACAATCCAGTTCGGCAACGGAATGTCGCTCTCGCCTGCGACTTTCAGCGTGGCGTTGACTTTCAGCACGTCGCCCGGTTTCGCCGGTTGCCCCGACGGCTTGCCGTTCGCGAACATTTTCCGCGCTTCTTCGAGGCGTTTATTAACTTCGTCGTCGGCGACCGCGCGGTCGGCGTCAATTTTCAATTCGCCGTAGGGCGGAATTTCAACCGGCGGGCGCACGTCGATTTCGACCGCAAAACTGAAATCGCGACCGCGACCGGCGACAAGTTGTTCGGGGGGAAGAGCGGGTTCGGAGAGCGGATGCAAGCCGTTTGCCTTGACGGCGTCGCGGTATTGTTCGGCAAACAGCACTTCGCCTAAACCGGCGTCAATATCTTTGCCGAAACGCCGCGTGATGACCGCGGACGGCACGTGCCCGCGCCGAAAACCCTTGATTGCCACTTGCTTTGCCAGTTCCTGCACTTTTTTGTCGTAGCGCTCGTTGACTTGGTCGGCGGGAACGGTAGCCGCGATTTTGCGGCGACCTTTGCCTAAATCGGTAACTTCGATACTCATAAAAATCCTCTCGCCAATGAAAAGTTCGTCGGAACGTAAAAAAATTAGGCGACGGGCGTCCCGCCCGCCACCGCGCAAAACCGTGGAATTGTAAAATCGTAGCGAACGGTGTCAACCGGAAGCGGAAGCAGGGAACCTGCGCTTATCCGCGCGACCTATTTTGTTGCGGCGCCGAACGCATACAATCCGCCGCCGTTTTTCCGCCCAAAATGAAACGAGAAGCGCGATGGAACCGACCGCCGATATTCGTTGGTTGCAACGATTTGACAGTTATCAAAAGGCGTTGGCGACGCTTGAACGCGGCGCGGCAATCGCCGCGCAACGTCCGCTGACCGAAATGGAAGAACAGGGACTGATTCGGAGTTTTGAGTTCACGCACGAATTGGCGTGGAATTTGCTGAAAGATTATCTCGCCGCCCAGGGCTTCGCCGATTTGCACGGTTCCCGCGACGCGACGCGCGCGGCTTTTCGCGAAGGGTATATCGACGACGGCGAGATGTGGATGCAGATGATTGCAAGCCGGAACTTGTCGAGCCACACCTACGACTCGACCACCGCCCAAGCCGTGGCGGCGCGGATTTTGGAGCGTTATATTTTCGCGTTTAGAAAACTGCAGGCGCGAATGAACGATTGCCGCGCCGGGAGCGGACAATGATTACGGACTGCCCGACCACGCGGTCGCCAAAATTAACGGCGTTTTCGCGCAATATCCGGTTATCGAAAAAGCCGTGCTTTACGGCTCGCGCGCCAAGGGAAATTATCGCCGCGGCTCGGATATTGATTTAACGCTGTGGGGAGAAATTTCGTTTCCCGCGTTGCTGAATTTACACACCGCCTTAGACGACTTGCTGTTGCCGTGGATGATTGATTTATCGATTTATGACCGCCTCGAAAATCCGGCGCTCCAAGAAACACATCCGGCGGGTCGGAAAAATGTTTTATGAAAAGGAGCAACAATGCCCAAACGTAACGACATCAAAAAAATAATGCTCATCGGCGCGGGTCCCATCGCCATCGGGCAGGGTTGCGAGTTCGATTATTCCGGTGTGCAGGCGTGCAAGGCGCTGAAAAGCGAGGGCTACGAAGTCGTGCTCGTCAACAGCAATCCCGCCACGATTATGACCGACCCCGAATTCGCCGACCGCACTTACATCGAGCCGCTCACCGTCGAAGTGCTCAGCGAAATTATCCGCCGCGAACGCCCCGACGCGCTTCTGCCGACCCTCGGCGGACAAACCGCGCTCAACCTCGCCATTGAACTCGCCGAAAGTCAAATTCTTGCCTACCACAACGTCGAACTTATCGGCGCCAACGCGCAGGCGATTCGCCGCGCCGAAGACCGCCAAATGTTCAAGGAAATCGTGACGGAACTCGGCTTGGAACTGCCGCGCTCCGGCTCGGCGCACACGCTCGCCGAGGCGCAATCCATCGCCGGTTTGCTCGGCAAATATCCGCTGATTATTCGCCCCGGCTTCACGCTCGGCGGCGCCGGCGGCGGCATCGCGCATAACGCCAAAGAATTTGAGGAAATCGTCGCGCGCGGACTCGCCGCCAGCCGCAACCGCGAAGTGCTAATCGAAGAATCGCTTCTCGGCTGGAAAGAATTTGAACTCGAAGTCATTCGCGACCGCCGCAACAATTCGGTGATTGTCTGCTCCATCGAAAATCTCGACCCGATGGGCGTGCATACCGGCGACTCGATTACCGTCGCGCCGGCGCAGACCTTGACCGACCGCGAATATCAACTGATGCGCGACAATTCGCTCCGCGTGATGGCGGCAATCGGCGTGGAAACCGGCGGCTCGAACGTGCAATGGGCGGTCAATCCGCGCGACGGGCGGCAGGTGATTATTGAAATGAATCCGCGCGTTTCGCGCTCGTCGGCGCTCGCCTCGAAAGCCACCGGTTTTCCGATTGCGAAAATCGCCACCTTGCTCGCGGTCGGCTACACGCTCGACGAATTACAAAACGATATTACCCGCGTAACGCCGAGTTGTTTTGAACCGGCGCTCGATTATGTCGTGGTCAAAGTCCCGCGCTTCACGTTTGAAAAATTCCCCGCCGCCGACACGACGCTCGGCACGCAAATGAAATCGGTCGGCGAAGCGATGGCGATTGGGCGCGGTTTCAAGGAGGCGTTGCAAAAGGCGTTGCGCTCGCTGGAAACCGGACGCGGCGGCTTCGGCGCCGACGGCAGAAATTCGCTCTATGAAAAAATGGACGCCGAAAATTTAGCGGCGGAAATCGCGCGTCCGCACGCCGAGCGGATTTTCGCGCTTTACGAGGGATTAAAGCGCGGTTGGACGGTCGAAAAATTATTCGACCTGACGCAAATCGACCGCTATTTTCTGCGGCATCTCGAAGAGTTGGCGCGGTTTGAAACGACGATTAAATTAGAACCGGAAATGGTCCGGCAGGCAAAAAAATGGGGTTACTCCGACCGGCAATTAAGTTTTCTCTCGGGGCAATCGGTCGAACAATTACGGACCTATCGCAAACAACACGGAATCACGCCGACCTACGGTTTGGTTGACACTTGCGCCGGCGAGTTTGCGGCGATTACGCCTTATTATTATTCGTCCTACACCGAATACGACGAGCCGGTGCGCGACAACGGCGGCAAAAAATCCATTATGATTTTGGGCGGCGGACCGAACCGCATCGGGCAGGGAATTGAGTTTGATTATTGTTGCGTGCACGCGGCGTTCGCGCTGAAAGAAGCGGGCTACATTACGATTATGGTCAACAGCAATCCCGAAACGGTTTCGACCGACTACGACACCAGCGACAAACTTTATTTCGAGCCGCTGACCGCCGAGGACATTCTGAACATTTACGAGCGCGAACAATGCGACGGCGTGATTGTGCAGTTCGGCGGACAAACGCCGCTGAATCTCGCGGCGCAATTGCAAGCCGCGGGCGTGAAAATTATCGGCACTTCGCCGGACGATATTAACCGCGCCGAAGACCGCGACTTCTTCAAACAACTCGCCGACAAACTCGGCATCAAACAGCCGGCGAGCGGCATCGCGCACAACGTTGACGAGGCAATCGCCGTCGTCGAAAAAATCGGCTATCCGGTGTTGGTGCGCCCGTCGTTTGTCCTCGGCGGACGGGCGATGGTCATCGTCTATAAAGACAAATATCTGCGGCAATTCGTCGAAGCCGCCGCCGCCGCGTCCGAGGGTAAGCCGATTTTGCTTGACCGCTTTTTAGAAGAGGCGACGGAGGTTGACGTTGACTTTATTTCCGACGGCGAAAACACCGTCATCGGCGCGGTGATGGAACACGTCGAACTGGCGGGGATTCATTCGGGCGATTCCGCGTGTTCGATTCCGGCGCGGACGCTCTCCCCCGAAGTTTTGGCGACGATAAAAGCGCAATCGGCGGCGCTGGCGAAAGAGTTAAACGTCTGCGGTTTGATTAACATTCAATTCGCGGTGCGGGACAACGAGGTTTATATTTTAGAGGTCAATCCGCGCGCCAGCCGCACGGTGCCGTTTGTCAGCAAGGCAATCGGCGTGCCGCTCGCCAAAAAAGCGGCGCTTTGCATGGTCGGCAAAAAACTGCCGGAACTGCGCTTCACCCAAGAGGTGCAAATTCCGTATATGGCGTTTAAGGAGGCGGTTTTCCCGTTCATCAAATTCCCCGGCGTGGACATCGTGTTGTCGCCGGAAATGAAATCGACCGGCGAGGTGATGGGGCTGGACTATCACGGCGGCTTGGCGTATCTGAAAGCGCAAATCGCGGCGAACAACGCGATTCCGCCGCCGGGCAGCGGCGTGTTTATCTCGCTCCGCGACGCCGACAAAGAACCGGCGTTGCCGCTGATGCGGCAGTTGGTCGCGCTGAATTATCAACTGTATTGCACGCGCGGCACGGCGACGTGGGCGTATAACCACGACTTGAAATGTCAGGGCGCGTATCGGATTTCGGAAGGGCGACCGAGTTTGCTCGACTTAATCGCCGAGGGCAAGGTGCAGTGGATTATCAACACGCCGGAGGCGGGCGCGGCGGCGATGGTCGATGAAATTCAAATGCGTTCCGGCGCGGTGATGGCGGGGATTCCGATTACGACGACGCTGAGCGGCTTCACCGCCGCCATCGACGGCTTGCGCTACAACAACATCGACGGTCATATCACCGTGTGCAGTTTGCAGGAATACCAGCGGCGGTTAGGGGCGGGATAGGCGGCGGCAAAATTATTCCCGCGTAACGTTTGCCGGAAAAGGAAAATTGAAAAGCGGGTGAAATTCTAGAGCGAGAGTTTAGAGTTAAAATCTCGAGTTACGTGCAAAAAAAAGATAAGCCACGAATAAACACGAAAAGAACTTAACACGAATTTTCACGAATTAGACGAATTAACACGAATTTTTTGTCCGTTTTTCGGCTCTTTATTTCGTGTATTTCGTGTATTTCGTGTAATTCGTGGACAAAAAAATCTCTCTTTTTTATTCATAAAAATTCGCGTCTTTTTGTTGAATGCGTAAGTCGAGTTGAAAGTTGAGAAAATGACGGCTAAATTTGCGCGAAGCGAATCGGAATAATTTATCAAAATCACCACCCCGTAAGGGTGGATGATTCGTTGCGCCAAAATTTCCAAACCGCGCAAACCGCTAGCTACCTTGGTTCGCGCCGTTGGCGCGACGGCTCAATAAACAACTCTATTGATGTAAAAATACAGGCGTCCATTGCGGGGGGGGGGGGTGTTTCTTTTGTTTATTAAAAAACGGTAATTTTTGGTAATTTTTCCGGTTTATTCGGTTACGATTTTTCCATCCCATTCCGCTCCTTTGGGCATTGATGTATGTTCATGGATAACTTTCCACTCTCCGCTCCTTTTTTCAAAACAATCGGTTTGACGAACCAAAAACGGTTTATTGACGGTGCCGTCTTTGCTTACAGTATTGAACCGTTGAACCATAAAAACAAATGCCATATCGCCGTTAATAACGGTTTCCATTGACAAAATATCAATTTTAAAGGATTTTAACCCGCTGAATGCTTTATCAAAAAACTGCGATGCGGGTTTAATTCCTTTTGCAGCAAATGCCGGAATATCAAACCAAATTGTATCTTCAGTCCAATGCTTTGTGCTTTGAGCGCCCGTCATTGATTCCGCCATTTCGTTAATTATGGCAATAATGACCTCTTTATCTTTCGCCAAGGTTTTCGCATCCATAATTGTTTTTCCTTTCAGGTAAATCAAACAAAAAAATTTCACGGATTTAACGCCACGTACGCGCCGGTCAGCGCGGCAAGCGGCGCGCCACGGTTTGGCGGCGGAGGTGGGTCAGCGCCATTGCCAGCGCGTCGGCTTCGTGGTCGGAGGGCGGCAGTTGCGGTAAATTCAGCAAAATTTGCATCAACCGTTGCACCTGCTCTTTGGTCGCGTGTCCATTGCCGGTAACGGCGCGTTTGACGACCGTCGGCTCATAACCGGCGACCGGTAAATTGTCCACCGCCGCCGCCAACAACGCCACGCCGCGCGCTTCGCCAATCGTAATCGCCGTTTTGAGATTGTTGCCGGCGAAGACCGTTTCCACCGCCGCCGCTTCGGGGCGATATTTTTCTATCGCGGCGCGCAGTCCGCGAAAAATCACCGCCAACCGCGCCGCGACCGTCTCGCCGGCGGCGTTAATCACGCCGGACGCCACATAG
>JAISJR010000082.1 GCA_031261425.1 Planctomycetota bacterium | reverse complement strand
CTATGTGGCGTCCGGCGTGATTAACGCCGCCGGCGAGACGGTCGCGGCGCGGTTGGCGGTGATTTTTCGCGGACTGCGCGCCGCGATAGAAAAATATCGCCCCGAAGCGGCGGCGGTGGCGGCAGTGGAAAGCGTATGGCGCGGAAGTCATCGGCGCGGCGCCGGGCAACATCAATTACGCCGAATGGCTGAAAGGGCAAAAGCCGGAGTTTCAGGACAGCGTGTTGGGAGCGACGAAAGGCGCGGCGTTTCGGGCGGGCGCGACGTTGGACAGTTTCGTTGACCTCGACGTGGGCAAGCCGCGCACGCTGGCGGAGTTGCGAGCGATTGAGCCGGAAATAATGCGTATTGCGGATGCGGAAGTGGTGAGCGAGAAAAGCGACCCGAAAGGCAAATTATGAGTTGGCTTGACGAAATTCCCGAAGGGCGGGAAATTATTACCTGCGGCGTCGAATGTTGCTTTTGCCTGCATCATAAAGACATTCAGGAAAAAACGTGGGAAATGCCGCGGTGTAAAATATATCCCGACGGCATTCCGATGGATATTTGCCAAAACGCCGCTTGCGACAAATACGAATCGTCAGCGGGAAAAAATTGATTAGTGGTGATACATTAAAGGCAATTTATGATTAAATTTTCACACGCCAATCGCGGCGACTTCGTTTTGAATGACGACGGCGAGTTAAGCGGAGGCAATAGCGCGGCGGCGTTACGAGAAATGGATGAAGAAATGAACGTCATTTTTGACGACGCGCAACGAATGCACGCCGACCCCGCCGGAACTTTTTTACTCTGGTTGAAAGTATTCCCGTGGATTGAAGTTACGCAGGCGGAAATCGCACCCGACGACCCGCGAATGGAGTATTAGCCGCCCATTTCATAATGAACATAAAAATCATTGTTGGCGCGGGAGTTTTCCCGCGCTATTTTTATGCGCGGATACCATTTGCGCGTTCGGCGAGCGCTTCGGCGACAGCCGCCCGTTTTCGACGGCGGATGATAAGCGCCCCCGTCAACGAGAGGACAACGCGCCGCCGTTTGACCGTGAACAGTAACTTGTCGTGCCTTTCAGCGGCAAGGCGGGTAAATGACCTTTCTGCGGGTCGTTTTCGGCGTAACGCCCGACTCTTAACCCGTATCGATTTTGTCCGCGCCGGCGCCGGCGGCGCGGGGCGTCCGGCGATAGACCACGCGCGCGGAATCGGATTACCGTCTCCGTCGCGCAAAAGATGTTTGTGCTCGCGCCCGTCGATGTAGTATTGGATTGCGTATTTGCCGCGCAACAAAAACACGCGCCCGTTGGTTGTCCGCCCCATTGTTTTCCCCGCTAAAAGTAACTATAACATCTTAGCGTTAAACAACGGTAGGCAAGCCGTCAAGCGGTGAATAACCGGAATATAACCAGAGCGCCGACACAGCGACAAAACCGCCAAATGCTAAACAGTCCGCGCCAAACGCACCAAATTATTCCACCACGCCTAAAAGGAGCGGCAATAATGCTAATGCGGATGCCGGTTGACGATGCCGCGGACAGCGATACACTCCGGCGCAATTACTACTTATTCGGTGATTATTGTGGTAATGACTGTGGAGGAAATTCATTATGGAAAAATCGGCAGACACGCGGCTAAAAGTTCTCACCGACCTGTTGGTCAAGAGTTACGACGACCATTCCGAAATCATTAAAATCGACAGCGGACACCTCATCAACCGCAACTCGCTGATTGACATCATCGAGAAACTGCGCTGTCTGATTTTCCCCGGCTACTTCGGCAAAAAAAACATCTCGGTCGGCTCGGTCGAATACTACTCCGGCGATTTATTGGAGGACGTGGATTTCAATCTGACCAAACAGATTGAGCGGGCGCTCCGGCATAGCGAGGATTATCGCGACGCGCCGGAAGAAACCGTCGTGGGACGGGCGACGGAATTGGTTTTCACGTTTTTGTCGGCGTTGCCGCAAGTCCGCGAATATCTCGCGTCCGACGTGTCCGCGACCTTCAACGGCGACCCGTCGGCGTTCAATCGCGACGAGATTATTTCTTCGTATCCGGGAATTTACGCCAATATGATTTACCGGTTGGCGCACGTGCTTTACGACCTGCGCGTGCCGCTGATTCCGCGTTTTATGTCCGAACACGCGCACAGCGTAACCGGCATCGACATTCACCCGGGCGCGACCATCGGGCATCATTTTTTTATCGACCACGGCACCGGCGTGGTGATTGGCGAAACGACGGTCATCGGCAATTTCGTGAAAATTTATCAGGGTGTCACGCTCGGCGCGTTATCGACGCGCGGCGGGCAAGTGCTGAAAGAAGTGAAACGCCATCCGACGATTGAAAGCCACGTTACGATTTATTCCGGCGCGTCGATTTTGGGCGGCGCGACGGTCATCGGCGAAGGCGTGGTCATCGGCAGTAACGCTTTCGTGACGAAATCGGTGCCGGAAAAAACCAAAGTAAGCGTGAAAAATCCCGAATTACAATTCAAGACCGATAAAGCCCAAACCGAAACGCAGGAATTTAAGCAGGACGAATTCTGGGATTACGTGATTTGACGCGCGACGTTACCGCAAACGCGCCGGCGATACACAATTCACAATTGACAATTAACAATGGAGGAATAATTATCAAAAAATGGCGCGAAGCGAATTTGAAAATCAAACTCCACAATTGTTAATTGTGAATTATTTCAACATAATCCGCGCCCCAAAAGAAAACGCCTCCAACCCCCGCATCGCCGCCGATGACCCTTCTCGACTCGCACACGTTTCCCGCCGACCTGACGCGGCTAAATTCGTCCGCGCTCACCGCGCTCGCCGCCGAGTTGCGGGCGCTGATGATTGAGGTCGTCGGCAAAAACGGCGGGCATTTGGCGAGTTCGCTCGGCGTCGTCGAACTCACGCTCGCCCTGCACCGCGTGTTCGATTTCCGGCGCGACGCGCTGGTGTTCGATGTCGGTCATCAATGCTACGCGCATAAAATTCTCACCGGTCGGCGCGACCGATTTTCGACGTTGCGGCAGATGGGCGGACTGAGCGGCTTCCCCAACGCGGCGGAAAGTCCTTACGATTATTTCACGTCGGGACACGCCTCGGCGAGCGTCGCGGCGGCGGCGGGCTGGGCGGCGGCGGCAAAAATCCGCGGCGAAGCGCGGCAGGCGGTCGCCGTCATCGGCGACGGTTCGCTCGGCGGCGGCTTGGCGTTTGAGGCGATGAATCACGCCGGTCAAGCCGGACTCGATTTATTGGTGGTGTTGAACGACAACGAAATGTCGATTGGCAAAACCGTCGGCGCGTTCGCCGCCTATTTGGAACAAATCCGCGCCCGCCCCGACGCCACGCGCCTCCGCCAACTCCTGCGCCGTTTTTTACGCGGCGTCCCGCTCGTCGGCGACGCGCTCGTCCGCGCGCAGGAACATCTGCTTAATTTGGTGAAAAATCCCGCCGGCGCGTTTTTTCAGGCGATGAATTTCCGCTATTTCGGTCCGTTCGACGGACACGATATTCCGCAACTTCTCGCCACGCTAACGAAGTTGAAAAATTTATCGGGACCGCGCCTGCTCCACGTCATCACCGAAAAAGGACGCGGCTTTTCCGCCGCCGCCGCCGACCCGGAACTATTTCATTCCGCCGCGCCGTTCGCGACCGGCAACGATGTCGCCCGCCTTTTGCCCGCCGCGAAAATTACCCTCGCGCCGACTTCGACCACTTACACCGATATTTTCGGCGCGACGTTGTGCGCAATGGCGGCGGAAAATCCGCGTCTCGTGGCAATCACGGCGGCGATGACGGCGGGCGCGGGCTTGAAAAATTTCGCGGCGAAATTTCCCGACCGTTTTTACGACGTCGGCATTGCCGAGAGTTACGCCGTAACGCTGGCGGCGGGTTTGGCGCGCGGCGGAATGTTGCCGGTGGTCGGCGTTTATTCGACGTTTTTGCAACGCGCTTACGACCAGATTTTTCACGACGTGTTGTTGCAAAAGAATCTGCCGCTGATTTTGGCGATTGACCGCGCCGGCTTGGTGGGCAACGACGGACCGACGCACCACGGCGCGTTTGACATTTCCTATTTGCGGCATTTTCCCGACATCGTTTTATTGGCGCCGCGCGACGGCGACGAATTCGCGACGATGTTGCGCTGGGCGGCGAACAGCGGCAAAACGTGCGCCATTCGCTATCCGCGCGGCGCGGCGCCGGAGCGCGGTTTATTGCCGTTCGCAACCGCGCCGCTCACGTTGGGGCGCGGCGAAAAATTGCGCGACGACCACGGTCGCGGCGACGGCGCGTTGGTCGCCTACGGGCGATTGGTCGCGCCGGCGTTTGCCGCCGCGGAAAAATTGGCGGCTCGCGGTAAAAATTTCGCGGTGTATAACGCGCGTTTCGCCAAACCGCTCGACGAGGAAATGTTGCGCGCGGCGGCGGCGACCGGACGGATTTTGACGTTGGAAGACAACGCCGCGGCGGGCGGTTTCGGGAGCGCGGTCGCGGAATTTTTAGCGGCGCGCCATATCGTCTGCCGCTTGCAAATGCTCGGCATTCCCGACCGCTTTATCGAAGGCGCGACCGTGGCGCAACTCGACCGGCAGTTGGGCTTCAACGTCGAGGGCATAACGCGGGCGGCGCAAGGGGAGTGAACAGTGGACAGCGGTGGAATTTTATTTTCAAATCCGCACACATTCGTCGTTGTAGTCGTTTAACTTAAAAATGGAACTAAATTGCACTTAATTAAAAATTACAAATTAAAAATTAAAAATTGTGGTTGTCGCTTCGCTCCGCAATTTTAGTGGAGCGAAACGACTTCCGATATTTTTAATTTTTAATTTGTAATTTTTAATTACGGTATGCCACAGTTCATTTTAAAATCAAACGACTACAACTGCCCACTGTCCACTGACCACTGACCACTTACAATCCCGCCCCCATTATGAAAATTGTCGCGTTTATGAACCAAAAAGGCGGAGTTGGCAAGACGACTTCGGTCGTCAATATCGGCGCGATTCTCGCGGCGGAATACGGCTACAAAGTGTTGCTCATCGACCTCGACCCGCAGGGGCATCTCTCCGAACATCTCGGCGTTTATCCCGAAGACCGCTCGATTTACGACGTGTTGGTCAACAATCTGCCGGCGGCGGAAGCCGTCCGCGCGGCGTTCGGAATGGATATTTTGCCCGCCAATCTCGATTTGTCCGCCGCCGAAGTCGAACTCGTCGGTATGATGAGCCGCGAACTTCGCCTGAAAAAAACGGTCGGCGAGTGGGCAAAAAATTACGACTATGTGCTGATTGACTGCCAGCCGAGTTTGGGACTGTTGCCGATTTGCGGCTTGTCTTTCGCCGAACACGTCATCGTGCCGATGGAAGCCGAATATCTGGCGCTCAAAGGACT
The DNA here is from genome assembly GCA_031261425.1 of Planctomycetota bacterium. Lineage (GTDB taxonomy): Bacteria > Planctomycetota > SZUA-567 > SZUA-567 > SZUA-567 > MS499-59. Next base: position 19,391 of record JAISJR010000082.1, on the reverse strand, counting down.
GTCGCAATTGGTCAACACCATTCGCCTGATTGGCGAAAATCTCAATCCGGCGCTGACGCTGTCCGGCGTGTTGTTTTGTATGTATAGCGGCAATTCGACGCTGGCGAAAAGCGTCAAAGCCGACGTGGAAAATTCTCTGCCGGCGCAGGTCTTCGCGAGCGTGGCGCGCCGCAACGTCCGGCTCGCCGAAGCGCCGAGTCACGGCAAGCCGATTATCAACTACGACGCGCCGGGCGGCGGCGCGGCGGACTATCGCCAAATCACCGCCGAGTTTTTGCAACGCCTGCCGCTCGACGGCGAGTTGCCGCGCGCGGGTAAAATCTTCGCGGCGGCGGTCGCCGCCGGCGATAGCGGCAAAAAAAAAAAACGCGGGAAGAGCGCGAGCCGGGAAGCGGCAACCGCGAATAATCCGGCGTCCGGCGGCGAGAAAAAAATAGAAAAAAAAGCGCCGGCGAAAGCGGCGCGAGATAAACCGGCGAAAAACGAATCGGAAAGACCGGCGAGCGCGGAAACGGTGATTATTACCCCCGTGATAATTTGGCGCGTTCCCGCCGCCGAGCCGCAAGTTCCCGCGCCGCGCGCGCCGCGTTGGATTGAAGAAGAGTTTAGAGTTCGGAGTTTAGAGTTTAGCGAAGGAGTGATTTTTCAATAATGCGCGAAGCGCGACCTCTGCTCAACTCTGAACTCTCAACTCTAAACTCTAAACTCTGCTCTATATGTTCGCATCTTTTTTCCGCCGTTGGCGGGTCGGCAAGACCGGCGAGGATTTGGCGGCGGACGCGCTGGCGCGGCGCGGTTATCGCATCGTCGAGCGCAATTATCGCGGACGCGGCGGCGAAATTGATTTGGTCGCGCGGGAAAACGACGAATGGGTTTTTGTCGAGGTCAAAACCCGCACCAACCAAAAGTTCGGGCGTCCCGAAGAGGCGGTCGGCGCGCGCAAAAAACGCGGACTGCGCAAAGCCGCCGCCGCGTATTGCGCCCAACATAAAATCCGCGACGCCGTGGTCAGGTGCGATGTCGTCGCGATTTTATTGACCGGCGCCGAACCGGAAATCACGGTTTTCAAGGACGCGGTGGCGCTGGATATTTTGCTCTAATTGAGAATTTTGGGGCAACTGCAAATAATTAAAAATTACAAATTAAAAATTAAAAATTTTGGCGTTTGATGGTCAAAATCGCTTCGCGCAATTTTGATAATTATTCCGCAATTTTTAATTTTTAATTTGTAATTTTTAATTGCTCTTTCAAGGAGACCAATAAATGCATATGGGAGATGCGCTGTTATCGCCGGCGGTCGGCGGCGGAATGTGGGTGTTGAGCGCCGCGGCGCTCGGTTGCGCCGTCAAGGCGACCGGTCGCGACGACAAAAAAGTTCCGATGATGAGCGTGTTGGGCGCGTTTATTTTCGCCGGTCAGATGATTAACTTCACTATTCCCGGCACCGGTTCCAGCGGCCATATCGGCGGCGGAATTTTGCTCGCGGCGTTGCTCGGCGCCGGACCGGCGTTGCTCGCGCTGGCGGTCGTGTTGCTGATACAATGTTTATTTTTCGCCGACGGCGGGTTGCTCGCTTACGGGGCGAACGTGTTTAATATCGGCGTTTGCGCCTGCGTCGGCGGCTATTATTTGGTCTATCGTCCGCTCTTGCGGCGACTTTCGCCGAAACGACTGACCGTCGCGGCGATTGCGGCGGTCGTCGCCGGTTTGCAACTCGGCGCGTTCGCCGTGGTGGCGGAGACCTATTTTTCCGGCGTGGCGGAATTGCCGTTTCGCTCTTTTCTGTGGTTGATGCAACCGATTCATTTGGCGATTGGCGTCGTCGAGGGTTGCGTTACGGCGGCGGTGCTGAATTATGTTTATCGCGTCCGCCCGGAATTGCTCGCGCTCACGCCCGAAGAGACGTTCGCGTCTGAATCGTTCGCGCCGCCCGCGCCGCGCCGAAATCATCGCCGCTGGCTACTCGCGTGGGCGACGGCGACCGTCGTTATTGCCGGCGGTTTGTCGTTGTTGGCGTCGGAATATCCCGACGGTTTGGAATGGGCGATGGGCAAAGCGAGCGGCGAACGGGAAATCGTCCGCGCCGGCGCGACGCACGAACTCGCGGCGGCGACGGTGGCGAAAACGGCGATAATGCCGGATTACCAATTTGCCGGTGAAAAATCGCCGCTCGCCGCGCCGACCGCCGGATTGCTCGGCGTGGCGTTGTCGGTCGGTTTAGCCGGCGGCGCGGGAGCGCTGTTATATCGAAACAAGAGTTGAGAGTTGAGAGTTCAGAGTTGAGAGTTTAGCGATGGAGTTATTTTAATAATGCGCGAAGCAATGCGCGAAGCGCAACCTCGGCTCAACTCTAAACTCTAATCTCTAAACTCTCCATTGAAAGGTAACTTATGCCTCTACTTGAAGTGCGCGGTTTGCAGAAGACCTACAACGGGCGGCGCGTCGTCGATAACGTTGATTTTCACGTCGGGCAAGCCGAAATCGTCGGTTTGCTCGGACCGAACGGCGCCGGCAAAAGCACGACGTTTCGGATGGTGATGGGAATGATTCGCGCCGAAGCCGGCGAAGTGAAATGCAACGACGAAGTCGTTTCGCGTCTGCCGATGTTCCGGCGCGTCCGGCGCGGAATGGGCTATTTGGCGCAAGAGCCGAGCATTTTCCGCAATCTCAAAGTCGAAGAAAATTTAATGGCGGTGCTCGAAACGCAACCGCTAAACCGGCAGGAGCGCCAGCAACGCCTCGCCGAATTGCTCTCCGATTTGGGCTTGACGCGCCTCGCCGCCAGCCGCGCCCACACTTTGTCCGGCGGCGAAAAACGGCGGCTCGAAATCGCGCGCGCGCTGATTACCAATCCGGCGATTTTGTTGTTGGACGAGCCGTTTTCCGGCGTGGACCCGAAAGCGTGCGCCGACATTCAAAAAATTATCGCCTCGCTCCGCGCCCGCGGCATGAGCATTCTCATCACCGACCACAACGTGTTTGAGACGTTCACGATTGCCGACCGCGTGTATATCATTCACGACGGGCGCGTGCTCAAACACGGCACGCCGGAGGATTTGATTAACGACAAGCAGGCGCAACGGCTGTATCTCGGCGACAAGTTCGACCAGTTCGGCGCGGCGTTTCAGAATTTGCGGCAACAGATTGCCGAAAAGAGCGCGGCGGCGCCCGCGCCCCGCATCGGGCGCACGACGCTGATTATTCGGCAGGAAGAAGAACAGCACCGCCACGCCACCAGCGAAAAATTTTATCAGGAAGAATCCGCGCACCGTGCCGCCTTGACCAAAACCATCTCGCCGACGGCGCGCAAAGAGACGCCGCCGGAAAAAAAGCCGGTCGAAGCGAATGAAAACGGGGAAAAGAAGTAATTAGTAAGAGCGTAGAGTTGAAAGTTCAGAGTTCAGAGTTGAGAGTTTAGAGTTGAGAGTTTAGCGGTGGAGTTATTTTAATAATGCGCGAAGCGCAACCTCTGCTTAACTCTAAACTCTTAACTCTAAACTCTATCGGTGAAAAAAATGGCGGAAATCGACCTCGACGAGCAGAACAAAGAATTGTGGGAAAAGTATCGCCGGGGCGACCGCGCCGCGTATGAGGCGTTGGTCGAGTCCTATTTGCCGATGGTGAAAATCACCGTCGGGCGCTTGTCGATGAACGTTCCCGGTTTTATCGACCGCGACGAATTGTATTCCGCCGGTTGTTTCGGCTTGCTCGCGGCGGTGGAAAAATTCGACCCGAATCGCGAGGCGAAATTTACGACTTACGCGCTGACGCGGATTCGCGGCGCGGTTATCGACGACTTGCGCCGCAACGATATGTTGGGGCGGGTTACGCGCGACCGCGTGAACAAAATCAACGCCGCCGAGGTGAAATTAAACAACGACGGCTCCGCCCTGACCGACGAAAGCATCGCCGAAGCGGCGGGGCTGACGATGGACGAATACTGGGACGCGGAAACGGGGCGGCAGGCGACGCGCGTGGTCAGTTTCAATGCCCGCGCCGACGACGGCGGCGAAGACGGCGGCGGCGCGGAGGCGGGATTTTTGGAATTGCTGGCGCTGAAACGCCGCGACGACTCGCCGGGGCGCAATTTGGAAATGGCGGAAATCGTCGAAATGATTTTCGGAATGTTGGACGAAAAAGAAAAATTGCTGATGGTTTTGTATTACAATGAAGAATTGACGTTGCGGGAAATCGGACGGGTGATGAAGGTGTCGGAAAGCCGCGTCAGCCAACTCCATACGGCGATGATTGCGAAAATTAAACGCAATATGAAGCGGCAGGGGATTTATATGTGAGAGTTTAGAGTTCAGAGTTTAGAGTTGAGAGTTGAGAGAGCGCGAAGCGCGACAAAACGAATTCCCCTCTATGGAGGGGTGGCAGGCGCGAGGCACTTCCGCGCCTGACGGGGTGGTGATTTGATAAATTATTCCGACCGTCGCCCCGCAGGGGCGGCGCGTAACAGCCCAGCCCAAAGGAAAATCGGCTTTATGATTTTCCGGCGGGCTGGGTTATCGTTGTCGAAAAAAACGTCGGCGCTCTGTAAGAGCAATGGAAATTTCCGGCATTGCCCTTGCAGGGCGCAATTTATGAGGAAACGTTTTTACCCAGCGCGTTGCGCTGGGCTGTTACGCGCCGCCCCTGCGGGGCGGTTGTCGGAATTATTAAAAATCACCACCCGGCGCAGTCCGGCAAACCGCGCCGATCGCCAGCGGATAATCCGCCCCAGCCCCTCCGTAGGGGGGGAATTAAGCGGAGGTCATTAAATAACTCTCGTAACCTTTCAAGGAGAACCCCTAATGAAAATCGGCAAACGTTTGGCGAATTTTCTTGATGTGCTGGGCTTGCGAAAACGGCTTGACCGCCTTGAAAATAACCTTAACCGTTTTCTCTGCGACAATTGTTTGGGCGTCGATTTGCGCGGCGTCGATTGGGAGCAATATGAGCGCGACGCGGCGGCGCTGAAACAAAATTTCGCGCCCGCCGAAGCGGAAAAGTTGGAGCGGATTTTGACGCGAATGGAAAAAGTCGCGCTTTACGAAGGCGTCTATCGCAAAAACGAAATTTACTCTTTCGCCGAATTGAAAAAATTCGCCAAAATGAATTCGATTCCCCGGCGCGTTAAACCGGTCGAAAATTATTATCGATTCGACCGTTACAAATTGCCGCGACCGGCGTTTGAACCGTCGATTTTTTACGACAAATACGAATTGGCGCGGCTGAAAACCGCCGACCGCGCGCGAAAATCCGGCGCGGCGATTTTTGACGCCGGCGCGTTGATCGGCGATTCCGCGCTGATTTTGCGCGAATTTTTCCCCGACAATCCGCTCTATGCTTTTGAGCCGGAAAAGACCTCTTACGACGATATTTTCAAGACCATCCAATTGAATGATTTGAAAAACGTCTTGCCGGTCAATCTCGGTCTTGCCGACCGGCAGGGCGAAATGGCATTCAATTTTGCGGGGGGGGGGGGGAGTTACAAAAATCGACACGTTAGATAATTTTGTGCGGGAAAATAAACTGCAAATCGGCTTGATAAAAACGGATATTGAGGGCGGAGAATCGGCGTTGTTGCGCGGCGCGGAACAAACGATTCGCGAGCAAAAACCGATTTTAATTATTTCAATTTACCACAGTTACGCCGACTTTTTCGGCATTAAACCGCTTATCGAAAGTTGGAATTTGGGCTATCAATTTACGCTCATCGATTCCGGCTACGGTTTTGCGCCGGTGCACGAAATTACGCTAAATTGCGAGGCGGTGTGAATAGAGTGGTGTTTAATTTTCGCTCGTCCCATAGGGACGAAATGTTGGTAGAAAAAGGCATTTGAATAATTATATCCGTCCCATCGGGACGCAATGTCGGTCGGTAATTACCCACATTCCGTCCCTATGGGACGAGATTTCGTGACGACAATGTTTCTACCGGCATTTTGCCCCTGACGGGGCAATTTTGGGCAGAAAAAAAATAAAAAAAATTATTAAAGTTTTCGCTCGCGTTGGTCGATAGCGGGGGGCGAGGCAACCGTGAGCGGAAAACGCGGGAAAAATTAAAGTTTTAGTTTTCGGGGGAAAATAGGAGGAATAAAGATGATTGACCACGTGGCGGGAGTAAGTCAACAAGCGGCGGCGACGGCATTGGGGAAAGCGAAGCAAAAATACGAATTTCCTAAAACGGCGCGGGGAGAGGACTGTTTGGAATTGTCGAACGACGTAATGCGGGTGCGGAGCGACCCGGCGTCGGCGGCGCGGCTGAAAAAAATCAGCGAAATCCGCGCGGAACTAAACGCCGGCACGTATCTGACGCCGCAAAAACTCGACCGCGCGCTCGACCGCGCGCTCGACGAGTTGGCGCAATAGACCTGTTCTAAACCTACGAGCGAGCAGATTTTCGTGTCTAATTTTTCGTTTCGCAAGGAAAAATGACGAAGCAATACCGATGTATTGCGAGGAATTTTGACGCGGCGGGACGGAAAATTAGCCGAAAAGATGCCGCGAATTGGTTGTCGAACAGGTCTAATAGGAGAGAGCGATGAGCACACGGCGGCAGGCGCGGTTGAATTCGTTTTTGGTGCGGGAAATCAGCGGGATTATTCGGGAAATCAAAATCGACCGGCTGGGTTTTGTTACGGTAACGCGCGCCGACATCGCGCCGGATTTGCGCGACGCGCGGATTTTCGTCAGCGTTTTCGGCGACGCCGGCGAAGCGCAACGCAATTTGGACATTCTGGCGCGCGCGAGCGGTTTTATCCGCTCGCGTTTGGGTAAATTCTTGGCGACGCGCGTCATTCCGCGCCTGATTTTTGTGTTGGACAGCGAAGTCGCGACGTTGGACGAAATGAGCCGGTTAATCGACGAAGCCCGCGCCGGCGACCCGCACCCCGCCGCGGTTGACGAAACGGCGGACGCCGACGCTTCCGCCGCCGCCGCCGAAAAAATCGGCGATTTCCCGCCGTTGCCGAGGGATTTGGCGTGATTTTGCGAGAGAAAAAGTAAATCCGCCCCCTCTTCAATTCCCATGAAAATCTACCGCGAAATTTTCATCATCCTGCTGTTTTCCTTTCTCGGCGAAGTCGCGTCGAAGTTGAGCGGACTGCCGGTTCCGGGGAGCGTTATCGGGATGTTGCTGTTGTTTCTCGCCCTCTGGTGGGGCGTCGTTCGCGTCGAACAAGTCGAAGCGGTCGGCAAATTTTTAGTGGAAAATCTGACGATTTTATTTGTGCCGGCGGGCATCGGGGTAATGTTGCATTTTGATTTAATCGCCGAAACGTGGTGGATTTTACTGCTCATTCTCGGCGTAACGGCGGCGCTCTGTCAGGCGGCGGTCGGGCTGACGGTGCAGTTCGTCAAACGCCGCTACGAAACGCCGGCGCCCGCCGCCGGCGACAACACCGTGACGCTGATTTTGAGCCGAGAATTTATCGCGGAAGAATTGACGCCGTTGGAAAGATTGCCGGAAAACGACGGCGAGAAACACTGAAACCAATTAAAAATTACAAATTACAAACTCACGTTACGCGCAAAAAAAGAGAAGCCACGAATAAACACGAAAAGAACTTAACACGAATTTTCACGAATTAGACGAATTAACACGAATTTTTTTTGTCCGTTTTTCGGCTCTTTAATTCGTGTAATTCGTGTAATTCGTGGACAAAAAAATCTCTCTTTTTTATTCGTAAAAATTCGCGTTTTTTTGTTGAATGCGTAAGTCGAGTTACAAATTAAAAATTCGGAGTTTGATTTTCAGATTCGCGAAGCGCCATTTTGATAGTTACTCCACAATTTTTAATTTTTAATTTGTAATTTTTAATTTTCATTCCCCTCCGCGCTCGACCAACCAACGAGACCAAAAATGTCCCACACGCTCATTCATTCCCTGACCGGCAATTTAATGTTCGGCTTATTGCTGTCGATTTGGGTGTATTTATTGGGGGTGTTGCTTTATCGCAAATTTCCCAATCCGGTGCTGTCGCCGTTGGTGGTGGCGATTGGGCTGGGGATTTTGTTTTTGACGATAACGGGAATTCCTTACGAGGACTATTACGAGGGCGGCAAGTTTCTGAATATGTTAATCACGCCGGCGACGGTCGCGCTGGGGATACCGCTTTATCAAAGTTTGCATTTGTTGCGGCGGCATTACCGGTCGATTTTGTTCGGCACGGCGGCGGGGGCGATTTTGGGCGTGTGCGCCACGACGTTGCTCGCGCTGGCGGTCGGCTTGGGCAAATTGACGGTGATTTCGGTGATGCCGAAATCGGTAACGACGGCAATCGCGGTGGAAATTTCGAGCAAACTCGGCGGCAGTTCGCCGCTGACGCTGGTGGCGGTCATCGTTACCGGCACGATTGGCGCCATCATCGGACCGTGGTTGTTTAAGCGTTGCCGGATTAACGACCCGGTGGCGCAGGGCATTGCGCTCGGCGCGACGGCGCACGCCATCGGCACGGCGAAAGCGCTCGAAATCGGCAAAATCGAAGGCGCGATGAGCGGCTTGGCAATCGGCGTTACCGGCGGCTTTACGGTCTTCGTCGCGCCGCTGGTCGCCAAATTGCTGGGGCTGTAAGAGCAGAGTTTAGAGTTGAGAGTTTAGAGTTTAGAGTTGAAAGTTGAAAGTTGAAAGTTGAAAGTTGAAATGGCGCTTCCGCGCTGCTTAAAATCCTTAACCCGCTTAAAAATCCTTCCGCCTGCCGGAGCCGCCCGCAAAAAAAGATTCAAGTCCGCGCTTTCACGTCCGATAATCCGCTTGGAAATTGACGATTCGCCGCCGTTAGCCGCTTTATGCGCGGCGCGCGGGAACGATAATTGTTCAGGCATCGGCTCACGGGCGGTTCGCCATCGGCAGAAAACGCCGCCGAAACAAAATTAACAATTAACAATTTACAATTCACAATGGCGGAGTTAATTTTCAACATTGCGCGAAGCGATTTTTAATCGCCTAACTCCACTATTGTTAATTGTTAATTTTTAATTGTTAATTGTTAATTGAATTTACCGGAACGGATTCCGCAAAGGAGAAAACTATGGCTATTCCCACGCAAACTATCGGCGGCTTGGCTTCCGGTATGGACACCAACAACATCATCAGTTCGCTCGTCGATATTCAGAAGTCCACGCTGAAGCGGCTCGAAACGCAGAAAGAGAAAGAAAATCTCTATCTGCAAGCGTATTACAGCGTCAACTCGTTGCTCAAAGAGTTCCTCACCTCGGTCGAAACGATGACCAAGGACTCGATGTGGAAAACCAAGGGCTCCGTGTCGAGCGACGAGAGCGTGCTGTCCGCCGACGTAACCGAAAACGCCATTCCCGGCACTTACACCTTCAAGGTCGGGCAACTCGCGTCCGGCACTCAATATATGAGCGGCGGTTTTTCCAGTATGGACAATCCGGTGTTGCCCGCCGGCGCGAGCGGCGCGAAAACCGCCGCGCCCGCCAACCTCTATTCGCAACTATCCACGCTGAACGGCGGCGAAGGCGTCAACAAAGGCATTTTGACCGTCGCGCTGACCGACCAAAGCGGCAACCAAATTTTGGACATCAACGGCAACCCCGCCATCTGGGACATCGACACTTCCAAGTGCAACACGCTTTACGACATTATGGCGGTGGTCGCTTACACGATGCAGGAAAGCGGCTTCAACGTCCGGTGTGAAGACAAAGGCGACGGCACGTTCGCCATCAATTATTCGCCGACGATGAAAGCCGAGGTCGAGGTCTCGTCCACATACAACAACGTCGGCAAATGGGAAAACGGCGCGTTCAACCCGAACGGAACGGCGAAAATCGGCGGCGCGGCGAGCAACAACTCGCTCGGCGACGGCTGGTATTCGACGCTGGACGGCAGTTACGTCGGCGAAACTTCTTACAAAATCGACGCGAGTTACGAAAACGTTTCGCTGAAAAACCACGCCGGTTGGAGTTACGCCAACGGCAATTCACTCTCCGCTCTTTTGTCCGGCGACACGTTGACGAGCGACCTTTATTTGCTTGACGGCAACGCGGCGACGCGCACGGCGTTGGCGGCGGCGGCGACCGCCGCGGGCGCGGACTATTCGTATCACGCCAACGATTGGGGCGTAACGAGCGACACGACGATTACGACGGACAATCTCGTGAACGGCGACGGCGACCCGTTGGAGTTGACGTTCGACGGTAGCGAATGGAAAGACGCGAACGGCGACAGTTATTCCGGCTTTACTTTCCTTGACGACGGCGGCGACACCGTAACCGTCAGCAACGACTACGGCGTGTGGTCATATAAAAAAGACGGCGCGAACGCCGACTTCACTTACGACGGCAATACGCACGCCTACACCGCCGAACACTGGGAAGACAGTAGCGGCGTGACGGTCGATAGTTTTTCGTTCACCGGCGTGGACGGCAAAAATTACGCCTATCTCGCCAAAGGCACGGATTTATCGACTGCGACCACCGGCGCGGGAACGTGGGAAGTGGACGGCGGCGGCGCGTTGGACGACCTTAAAATTTTGACCGCCGAGCAAATCAACGCGCTTGACGCGCTTGAAGCGGCGGTCAATTCCGGCGACCTCAAACTCACCGACTTGAAAGCCGCTCTGCAAATACCGGTGAACGCGGGGACGACAGACGATTATAGCAACCGCTACGACGCTTTCGTGGCGGCGGTCGGCGGTAAATTGTCGTCCGACGAAGTAAGCGCGCTCGCCGGAATGTATGACGCGATGTTGCAATCGACCGACAGCGCGGCGCAGGCGAAATTGACGACGTTCGACAACACCCTCAACGCCGTCGGCACTGCCGGCGCGACGGCGGCGCAAGTGAAAAGCGCGTTCAAAGCGGCGGCAATCGCGGCGAACGGGCAAACTTTGGACGACATTTTCAATGCGAATGGCAGTCAACCGTTTTCGTTCTACGACGCCGACGGCGTGATTATTCAAGCCGACAAATCCGGCGGCGACTGGACGTTCACCAACACCGGCGGCGATAACGTCGGTTTCACGTTCGGCGGGCAGAGCGTTACTTACGCGGCGGACGACGCGGGGATTTCGCAGACGCACGATTACTATCAAAAGGAAACGGTGGTCGCCAAGCCGGAATTCAAAATCAAAACCGACGGCTACGGCGACGCGACGTGGAAAAATCTCGTGGACGGCGTCGAGGACGTCACCACTCAGATGGCGCCGGCGACTTCGATTCTCAACGGCATCATTCAGCCGGGGCAGACGGTCGGCGGCATCGTGTTCAGCGGCGCGACGGCGGACGATTTGCATTTAAGCGGCGCGACGGCGCAAACGGACGCCAACGCCGAAACCAAATACGCGGCAAACTTGCTGTATAGTTTCGCCAACGCCCTCGACGCGACGAAAAAGAACGCGCTGTTCACCGCGCTCGGCGCCGCCGCCGCGAACAACGACGCGACCGGTTTCGCCGCCGCGCTCGAAGACGCCGGTTTCACCACGGCAAAATACGCCGACCAGCGGGCGGTGTTGGAGGCGGTTTTCGGCAACCTTGATGCGGACGGTCGCGACGCGGTCGCGACGGCGATGCAAAACAAAGATATGAACGCGGCGCGGTTGGCGTTTATCAACAGCGCTCCCGACACGAACGGCGGCGCGTTCAAACTCGAATGGGATCCGGGTTTGGCGACGGTCGAAAACAAAGGCGAAGCCGGTTATATCTCGATTGAAAATTCCGGCGGGCAAGCCGTCCGCAACGTTTTGGTCAACGACCTCAACGGCGGCGCGGGCATCTATCACGGCAGTATCGAAGTCGTCAATAAAGAAGGGACGCGCACGACGATTGACTTATCGACCGCCGCGACGCTGAACGACGTGTTAGACCGCATCAACGGCGCGTCCGGCGTCGGCGTTTTCGCGTCGATTAACGACAACGGCGACGGCATCAAACTGACCGACCTGACCGGCGGGAGCGGCGCGTTGAAAGTGTATAACTCCGGTCTCGGCACGACCGCCGCCGACCTCGGCTTGACGACGCTCGACGCGAACGGCAACGGCGCGAACATCAATCAACTGAACGAAAAAACGCAAATCGCGCTTCTGCGCAACGGGATGGGCGTCAACGACGGACAACTCGGCAATATGATTGTCCGCACCGGCGACGGCAAAGAATACACCGTCTATGCCGAAAAATGCAACACGCTCGGCGACTTGATGGAAGCGTTCCGCAACGCGGAAACGTCCGAGGGCGAAAAACTGTCGGCGAAAGCCAGCATCAGTTTGGAAAACAACAAACTCGTCTTGTCCGCCGTCGGCAAAATCGCGGTGCGCAGCGACACGCTGTCGTCCGCCAACAACACCACGGCGGAGGATTTGGGCTTGGTTACCGGCAACACCGCGTATCAGCGGGTCGAGGGCTTGGCGCTGACCAGTTCGCTGAACAGCGTGGCGCTCTACAACGTTACCGGCAAACGCTCGTTCGACGCGGACACCGACCTCGCGATGTTCGGCGTGGCGGCGGGCGAAACGTTCTCGGTAACCGACAAAGCCGGACACGTTTCGACGTTCACCGCCGGCGACGGCGACGGGCAAAACGGGACGACGCTCGGCGACTTGTTGGAATTTTTCAACGACACGTCCAACGGCGCGGCGGTGATGGCGTATCTCGAACCTGCGAGCGGCACCATCGCGTTCGGCGATTTGACCAACATCGCGAGCGCCGACGCGAAAATGACCCTCGGCGGCTCGGCGGCGGCGAAACTCGGCTTCCCCGCCGGCAACACCGAAACGGCGAGCGGCGCCAACGCCCTGCGCGGCGCGCAAATTTATTTCGCCGGCATCGCGGGCATCGCCGACAGTTTCGTCCGCAACAACGACGGCGAATTGACCGCCAATTTCGGCGCGGTGAAAATGTTGGTCGGCGGCGCGGAAAAAACGCTGGACTTGTCCGGCGTCAAAGCCGACGGCAGTATGGCGGACTTGCTGAAAACGCTGAACGACCAAGCGTCCGGCACCGGCGTAACGTTCACGCTGAACGACGCGAAAAACGGCATTGCCGTGGTCAACGCCAGCGGGCAAAACGTCTCGTTCCAAAGCGGCGTCGTTACCAACGCCGACGGCACGACGACCGCTTACAGCACCGCGCGGGACTTAGGGCTGACCGACGTGAAAATCGCCTCCGGCGCGACCGGCAACGCCGGCAACCTCGACACCAAATGGTTGGGGCGCGCCTATTCGCTCGAAAAACTGACCGGACAAAGCGCGACGAGCGGCTCGATTTCGCTGATTAACACGCGCGGCGGCATCACGACGGTCGATTTGACCGGCGCGAAAACGATGGGCGACGTCATCGACAAAATCAACGACGCGGGGAGCGGCGTGTATGCCAGCATCAACGACGCGGGCGACGGCTTGCTGTTGACCGACACCTACGGCGGGCAGGGCGCGATTACCGTCAGCGAAGTCGGCGGCGGGGCGTTGGCGAAACAATTGGGCATTCTCGGCAGTTCCGGCGGCGCGTCGCACAACGGCAGTTTTCAGCGCGACATCGCGATTAGCGCGTCCGATTCGCTTCGCGATATTATGAACAAGGTCTCCGCGTCGGGGTTGGAACTCTCGGCGTCGATTATCAACGACGGCTCCGGCAGTTCGCCGTATCGCTTGGTCATCGCCAGCAAAAATTCCGGCGCCGGTAGCGACTTCACCATCGACACCAACGTGGGCGCGCTGGGGATGCAACAGACCTCCAAGGGACAGGACGCCGTGTTGCTTTACGGCACCGGCACCGGCGCGACCGGCTCGACGATGTTGTTGTCGCCCACCAACGCCAACAACTCGGCGTTGCTCGGCATCACGCTGAACGCCAACAAAGTCAGCGACGAATGGACGACGATTACCGTCAAACAAGAAAAGCAACAAGTTATCGAAGCGGTGCAGACGCTCGTCGATTCTTACAACGCGATTCGCTCGATGGTCAACGAATACAGCCAATACACCTACGACGAAGCGACGAAAAAACAGACGAAAGGGATTTTCTTCGGCGACACCAACGTCCGGCGGCTGACTAGTCAAATGCAGGAAATGTTCTTCTCCGTCACCAACAACAAGAGCGGCGGGATGAGTATGTGGTATGACCTCGGCGTGAAATTCAAAGACGACGGCACGCTCACCCTCGACAAGGAAACGCTGGAAAATATGGTCAACAGCGACTACGACGCGGTCTATAACTTGTTGGTGCAAAGCGTCAACGTGGCAAGCACGGTCGGCGGTTCGGCGGAGGCGAGCAGTTCGGTGAAAGGGTCGATTACCTCCGGCGCCACGGTAACGACGACCGGACCGGCGGCGGCGGGCTTCAGCCGCAACGGCGCGGCGAACGGCGACAATTCGTTTAAGTCGTTCGGGAGCGGCAACGGCTTTATGTCGGCGGACGCGATCGGCTCGAAGGGCTACACTTACGAAGTGCTGTTCGACAAAACGCGGACGCTCGACAAGGTCTATATTTACCACGTGGACTCGGAGGCGTTTCCGGCGGATAAATACGCGCTGAAGGACTTCAAGGTGGAATATCTAAATCCGAACAACAACAAGTGGGAGGAATTGCGGACAATTTCCGACAACAAGGCGAACGCCAACTATTTGGGCTTCGCGGTGCCGACGGCGGCGAAAGGCGTGCGGCTCGTCGCGACTTCGAGCAACGCCGAAGACAATCTGTTCCGGCTGACGGATATTCAGTGCTTTGAGCCGCAGGGCTTGGCGTCGAGTATGAATCAGACGACGAAGCGGATGACGGACATTATCGACGGTTGGTTTGCGACGATTCAGACGAATATGGAGGAGAAAATCACCAAGTTGGACGCGAGCATCACCAAAGAACAAACGCGGTTGGAGGACTACGAAGCGGGATTAATCGCCAAATACGCGGCGATGGAAACGGCGATGTCGAAATTGCAGGCGCAAGGCACGTCGATTACCAATATGGCGAACCTCACCGGCGGCAACAACTCCAAATAACGGGACGGCGCGGGTTCGGCGGCGGGGCAACGTCGGGGCGAATAATCGCCCCGACGATTTTTTTTAATTTTAACGCGGAATTTTTTGTCGTTATCATCGCCAACGCCGCCGGTCGGTTATTTACAACGCCACGGCGAGCGAAAAGATAAACCGCCAAAATTTTCCACGCAAATTTTCCATACAAAATTTTCCGCAATTTTATTTTTTCAGAAAGGAGACCGTTATGGCTTCACTCGACACTCTTGCTTTGTCGGCAATCGCGCCGGCGCTCGCGGCATCGGCGGACGCCGCCCTGAACGCGAAAAATTACTGGGAAGTCGCCAAAATCGTCGGCGCTTACTACAACCAGACCGGCAATGAAAACGCCGCGCCCGCCTGCCGCGCCGTCATCGACACGATTCGCAACCATCAAGGCGAAAAAGCCAAAAATTCCACCGCCAAAACCACCGTGGTCTTCGGCACGTCCGGCTGGCGCGGCGTCATCGGCGAGGACTTCACTTTGCTCAACGTGCACAAAGTCGTGCGCGGCATTATCGAAATGATGAAGACCGAAAAATTCCTGCAAGCCAACGGCTATCACCATTTCGCCCAAGTGCAAAGCAACGGCATTTTGCTGTTGCGCGACAACCGCTTTCTCGGCGACGCTTTCATCGATGTCGCCGTCAAAGAACTCGCCGCCGCCGGCGTCAAAATTTACAACGCCGGTATGTGTCCGACCGGCGTCGGCTCGGCGGTCTTGGTCGAACTCAAAGCCGCCGGTTCGATTAACTTCACGCCGTCGCACAATCCGATGGACTACGCCGGTCTGAAATTCAACCCCGCCGACGGCGGTCCCGCCGGTCCCGAACTGACGACGATTATCGAAGAAAAAGCCAACGCGCTGATGAACGACCCGGCGTTTGAGCCGGCGTCGGGCGCGGTGAAAGCGAACGTCGCCGCCGTGGACGCGAAAAAAGTGTTCGTGGATTTCGTCGGCAAAAACGCCGAGGTCTTCGACCTGCCGAAATTGCGCGCGTGGTTGCGGACGCACCAAAGCGACTTCGCGTTTATCGTTGACTTTATGCACGGCGCGGCGCGCGGCTATGTCGAAGCCGTATTGGGCGCCGACCTCGTGGACGAGTTGCAAAAAAGCGGGGCGCTGGTTTTGTTGCACACCGACGACGATTACAGTTTCCACGGCGTCAAGCCGGAGCCGAGCGCGGTCAATCAGGCGCCGCTGATTGCGCAACTGCAAAAAATGAATCGGCCGCTGTCGCTGGCGGTGGCGCTCGACCCGGACGCCGACCGGATTCGTTTCGCCGACGCGGCGTTGGACATAGAAATGAATTGCTTCGGCGCGATTGCTTACGCCAATTTGTTGGGGCGCGGCATCACGTCCGCCGAACCGGGCATCGCTTCGACCGCGCCGAGCAGTGATTTTGCGTTGGAAATCGCCAAGCGCGAAAACAAGCCGGTGTATGAATTTGCCGTCGGCTTCAAAAATTTCCGTCCGGTGATTTTGGGCAAAAAAGTGTTGGTCGCGTTCGAGGAGTCGGACGGCATCACCTGCGCCGGTCATACGTTGGAAAAATGCGCGCTCGCCGGCTTGCTGTTGGCGTTGAACGCGATAGCGACCACGGGCAAGAATTTGTCGGAGCAGTATCGGGAATTGCGGCAGAAATACGGCTGGTTTTATCCGGCGAAAACCGGCGCGGACGTGAAAGGCGTCAGCGTCGAAGCGTGGGAGGCGTATAAGAAAAAAGTCATCGACGCCCTGCAACACCAACTCTATAAGGCGGGCGACCAAGTGAAAATCGGCGCGGTGTTCAAGAAAATCGCGGACATCAACATCATCGACGGCTTGAAAGTGATTTTCGCCGACCGCAGTTGGATTTTATTGCGCCCGTCGGGGACGGAGCCGAAATTCCGCTATTATTACGAACTTGCCGGCGACGCCGAAGCGCCGAACAGCGCGTCGCAACTCGACCAATACAAAAACGCGGCGGCGGACATTTTGGCGGCGGCGCGAAAATTGGTGGACGGGAAGTAAGAGCGCAATTACGAAACCGATAGAAGAAAGAACTTATCCACGAAACCGAGCGAAGCGAAGGTTAGTGTGCTTTCCAAATTTAAGCGCAAGCGATTTCTCACCGAGCCACAGAGACACGGAGAGAGAAAAGAGAAAAAAGATGATAAGGAGTTAGGTTTTTATTTTTCTCGGTGAAACTCTGTGCCTCTGTGAGAAAAAAATTTGGCAAGCACGCTAACTTTTGCTTCGCTCGGTTTCGTGTTAATTCGTAAAATTCGTGCTAATTCGTGGAAGAATCTCTTGCTCTTAATGGTTGCCCGAACCGCTCGGCTAAATTTACCGGCTCTACTCCTTTGCGGGGCGAGCCGATAAAATACAATGGCGTGAACTTTTCTCTCGCATTGCTATTTTTTTGAGTGAAATTATGAAAAAAAACAAACGTTGATATTTCCCGCCGCGAACCGACTCTCGCGGAAAATCGTCGGCGCGCCGAAGCGGCGCACGGACAGCCGACGACGTTCTATTCGGCGTATCCGCTCATCGGGCGTGGGAATGTGATGCGTGATTATTTTGTGTCGCATCAACAAGTCGAAGATATGTTTGCGCACGCCGTTCGTTCGGCGTGAGGTCGGCGCCATGGCAAACAAACCTAAAACTCTCAACGAGTTGATAGATTTCTATTACGACAAATTCAAACTTTAAGGGTATTGCGATAGGCGTGGTTGCCAGTTTTATTTTCTGGCTACTGTCGCAATCCGCCGCCATCATTGCGGCTTGGTTCCCCTCCCCAATTTCTTGAAAGGTTGCCCCGATGCTCGTTCGCCGCCTATTTCCGCTGGTTTTGCTCGCGATTTTTATCGCGCATTCGTTTCTCGGCGCGTTCGTCGCGAAAAATCACGCCGAATTTTTCCTGCACAACGACGGCTGGGAATATGAGGAATTGGCGGTGTCGTTAGCGCAAACCGGCACGCTCGCCATCAAAGAATCGCGCTATTACGAAGCCCCGCGTGATAAAGTTATTCCCGACGGCTATCGGGCGCCGCTGTTGCCCGCGCTTGGCGCCATTGCCGTCACGATTTGCGGGGGGGGGGGGAGTAATTATTTAGCGTTCGCGATTTTGCAAACGGCGCTTTTCACCGGCGCGGCGGCGCTGATTTTTCTCATTACGCGGCGCCTCGCTCGCGCGGATTTTGCCGCGTATTTGGCAATGGGGTTATTTATCGCCAATCCGCTTTGCGAGCAATACTCGCTCCAATTTTGTAGTGAAACGCTGTTCACTCTTTGCTTGTTGCTGTTCATTTATCTGGCTTTGCGCGCGGGCGAATGGCGACGGTTGCCGCAGAGAAAACGCGATTGGCTGATTATCGGTTTGGCGGTTGCCGCGGCGCTGGCGTTTTACGCGCGGCAGACCGGTTTTGTTTTGTTTCCCGTGTTCGGCGCGGTGATGATTTACGGCGCCGTTCGCGCTTGGCGGCGCGGGAGGCGGGTGGCGAAAATGAAATTACGCGGCGCGCTCATTTTTGCCGCCGTCGGCATTTTGCTCATCGCGCCGTGGGGCGCGCGCAATTACGTCCATTTCGGCGAATTTAATCCGGCGGGTTTTCAGGGCGGTTTTGTATTTTTCGTCGGCAATAACCGCGATAATTTAGCGGCGTATCGCGCGGCGCCGAACGGCGTGGACGGCAAAAATTTTAAGGAAAATCAGGAGCGCGGTTGGAACCGCGCGATAGCGTTAGTGAAAGCGTTGCCGCTAGAATATCACGCGCAACCGGCGGCGCAAAGCCGTTATATGACCGAACAGGCGCGGCGCGAAATTTCGGCGATGGGCGCGGGAAATTATCTGTATTTGCTCGCCGCCAGAGCGTGGATGTTCGTCCGCCCGTGGTCGGTGAAAGGACTTAATCCCGACTATCAATTTTGGCTTTTGACCATCTACAATCTGGCGCTCTACGCCGCCGCGTCGTGGGGAATTTTTATCTGTCGCGGACGCGGCGCGGCGGTAATCGGTTTAGTGATTCTCGGCGGCGTCGCGGCGCATACTTTCGTCCACGTTTATATGCGCCACCGCGTCCCGTTCCTCGAACCGGCGCTAATCATTTACGCCGCCGCCGCGATAAGCGTGATTCTGCAAAAAGTATGGCGCCGGTTGCGCGCGCGCCCGGTATAAAATATTTCGGCGCGGGTTGGCGGATTGACGATAAAGAGAAGGTGTTACCTCATTCCCAGTGTTTATTTTGACGGAGGAACCGGCGATGCGTCGCGCTCGCAGTCGCGTTTTTACGCTGGTCGAATTGTTGGTGGTAATAGCGATTATTAGCGTTTTGCTGGCGTTGTTGTCGTCGCCGTTAATGGCGGCGTTGGGCGTGGCGCGAAGCGTGGCTTGCAAGAATAATCTGAAACATATTGTCCGCGCCGAAATGGAACGCGCGGCGGCGAACGGCGGT
>JAISJR010000056.1 GCA_031261425.1 Planctomycetota bacterium | reverse complement strand
AGCAACCACATTAACGGCATTGAGAATTTCTGGAATCAGGCGAAGCGGCACTTACGAAAATTCAACGGCATCCCGCGAAAAGCGTTTCCTTTATTTTTGAAAGAATGCGAGTTCAGATTCAATTACGGCAACGCCAAAGAGCAGTTGAAAACACTCAAAAAATGGCTCAAAATTTATAACCAAAACAGGCAAAAATAACCACGTTATCTATGCCAGCCCCATTGTTAATTCTCCTCACGAGAAACCTATGCGCGCCGCCATCAAAATTTATTTACTCTGGTTGGTCTTTTGCCTGACGCCTGTTTTTGCCGCCGATTACTCGCGTCTGCGCGACTTGACGCCGGACGAGCGGCGACAAATCGAAGCCCTGCGCGGCGAGACGTTTTCGCTCGGTTGCGCTCGCGACCACGAAGCGTTTATCAATCAAGACGGCAATATCGACGGCAACATCGTGAAATTCGCCGCGTATTTGTCCCGCTTGCTCGGCGTCAAATTCGTGCCGCAAATTGTTGACGGCGTCGCGCCCATCGCCGACCCGCGTCTCGACTTCGCCCTGCAATTGCCGCCCGCGGAGAACGCCGAAAAATTTTGGTGGACTTCGCCGGTGCGCCAGCGTCCGTTGGTGTTGCGGCGGCAACGGGCGGCGCCGCCGCTTGCCGAACCCGCGCGCTACGGTTTTTTGGCGGGAGGCGTCGCGGAGACCTTCGCGCGCCCGTGGTTGCCGCCCGACGCGGAAATCGTCGAGTTGGCTAATCAGGACGAAATTTTCGCGGCGTTGGCGGACGGGCGCATCGACGCGGCGGTCGAGGAAATGGCGAATTGTTTTTACGACCGCCCGGAAACCGCCGTCGAGATTTTCTCGCCGACGCGCTGTGTGCCGAGCGTGCTGATTACCGGCAAGCCGCGGCTCGCGCCGGTGATTGGCGTCGTCGAAAAAGCGTTGCGGGCGGACGGCGCGGCGGCGCTGGCGAACATTAGCGGCGCCACGCGCCACGACTATCGCCAATTTATTTTCCGCCAATCGCTGACCGCGGCGGAGCGGGAATATCTCGACGCGCAAACCGCGCCGTTGCCGGTCGCGTGGCATTCCCAAAATTACCCGATGAGTTGGCGCGCGCCGACCGGCGAAGTCAAAGGCATCGCGACCGACGTGTTGCAAAAAATCGGGCGCTTGACCGGTCTGACGTTCACGTCCGTCAACCCCGACGCCAAAAACGAAACGGAGCAAATCGCGGCGATGTTCGCCGACGGACGGGCGCTTATCACCGACGACGTGTTGCAAGCCGCGACGGATACCGCTCTGCGCGCCGAGCCGTATTACACCGAAAACCACGCCCTGATTTCGCGAAAAAATTTGCCCCCCATCAATTTAGACCAACTCGCTTTTTTGCGCGTCGGGGCGCTCCGCGACTCGCGCTCCGCCGAAGTGTTTCAGCGGCAGTTTCCGTTCTTGCCGTTGACGGCGACTTTCGACACGCCGGCGGCGGCGCTCGCGGCGTTAAACCGCGGCAAGATTGATTTGTTTATGGGGATAAACAGTTACTTGCTGTTGGCGTCGAATTTTTACGACTATTCCAATTTGAAAATCAACTACGTTTTTTCGCGCACGCCGCGGCGGCACCAGTTTGCGTTCAGCCCGCGCGCGCCGCTCTTGCGCGACATTTTCAACAAGGCGCAGGCGCTGATTGATTTGTCGGATATTTTGGCGCGGTGGGAATGGTCGTCGTTCGACTATCGCGAAGAGGCGCGGCGGGAGCGGACCGGCTTTTATTACGCGATTGCCGGCTTGTTCGCGGTCGTCGTCGCGCTCGCCGGCTTGCATATTTGGCGCAGTCGCCGAATGACGCAAATAATGCTGATACAAGCGCGGATGCGCGACAATTTGGCGGCGAGCCGCGAAAAAGAAAGCCGGTCGCGCGACCAATTGCTTATCCACGCCTCGCACGAAATTCGCACGCCGTTGAACGCGATTATCGGCATGGCGGCGGTCGCGCGCAAACACGCGATTACGCCGAAAGTGGTCGAGGCGGTCGAGCAAATCAACGCCGCGGGCAAACACCTGCTCGGCGTCATCAACGACGTGTTAGATATGTCGAAAATCAAAGCCGGCAAGTTGACGCTGACCAATATGCCGTTCGCGTTGCAGGAAACGTTAGACGAAGTCGCCGACATTATCGCCGCGCGGTGCGCGTCGTCGGGGCAGAATCTGAAACGCGATTTTGCTTTTCCGCCGGCGCTCGCCGTGTTCGGCGACCGGCTTCGTCTAAGTCAGGTGTTGCTCAACTTATTGGGCAACGCGGTTAAATTTACGCCGCGCGGCGGCGAAATCGTTTTTCGCGCGCGGGCGCTCGTCGAGTCGTCGGCGAAAGTGAAAATCGCCTTCGCCGTGCAGGACAACGGCATTGGGATGAGCCGCGAACAAATCGGGCGCGTGTTCAAGGCGTATGAACAGGCGAGCAACACCACCTCGGCGCGTTACGGCGGCACCGGTTTGGGCTTGGCGATTAGTCAGGAATTTATCAAGAGTATGGGCGGGCGCATCCGTCCGCGCAGTCAATTAAACCATGGCTCGCTGTTCCGTTTTGTCCTGACGTTCAACAAAACGATTTTAGTGCCGGCGGCGGCGCTCACGGACAACGCGCCGACGGATTTCACCGGCAAGCGATTGCTGTTGGTCGAAGACATCGAAGTGAACCGCCTGGTCGTGCGCGAAATGCTCGCCGAGACCAACATTGAAATCGACGAGGCGGAGAACGGCAAAGAGGCGGTCAATAAATTTATGCTGTCGCCGTGGGGTTATTACGACGTGGTTTTTATGGACGTGCAAATGCCGGTGTTGGACGGCTACGAAGCGACGCGCCAAATGCGCGCCGCCCCGCGTCCGGACGCGGTCTCGACGCTGATTATCGCGATGACGGCGGACGCCTACCGCGAAGACATCGACCGCGCCATCGCCGCGGGAATGAACGACCACATCGCCAAACCGGTCAACTTCGACAACGTGATAAAAATTTTAACCGACCATTTCTCGGAAAGGGCTTAATTCCCTGAAACTCATTCGCCGCCATTCGCCGCCGCTATTGACGGCGCGGCGAAAATTACTATAAGTTTCGACCTCTTAATACTGATGCGGGCGTAGCTCAGTGGCTAGAGCATCACCTTGCCAAGGTGAGGGTCGAGGGTTCGAATCTCTTCGCCCGCTCCACGCAAACCAACGACCGGATAGCGAATTTTCGCCGTCCGGTCGTTTTTTTATACTGAATTAAAAATTACAAATTAAAAATTAAAAATTGTGGAAATTGGTTATCAAAATCGCTTCGCGCAATTTTTAATAATCACTCCATCATTTTTAATTTTTAATTTTTAATTTGTAATTGCCCATTGCTAACTCGCCCCATACAGCACGATGCGGTTGCGACCGCCTTCTTTGGCTTGGTAGAGCGCCTGGTCGGCGTGTTTGAAAATTTGACCGGGCGACTCGTATTCGGCGGCGACTTCGCATACGCCGATGCTAATCGAAAAGCGCAGTTCGGGATGTTCGGGCAAAATTTGCTCGTGGAAACTGCCGCGGATTTTCTCGGCGATGGCGGCGGCGTAGGGCATTTTCGTCAATAAAATCACCGCGAACTCTTCGCCGCCGTAACGGAACGAATAATCGGACGCGCGGATATTTCCTTTCAACGTTTTTACCAACGTCAAAATCACCGCGTCGCCGAACGCATGCCCGTAACTGTCGTTGACGTTTTTGAAATGGTCGATGTCAATCACCAACAAACAAAACACCGCCTGCGTCGTCAGAAAATGCCGGTAATACTGGTCGAGCATCGCGTCGAAAGTCGCGCGGTTGTAGCATTTGGTAAAGGAATCCAACTTCAATTCGGTAACGGTCAGATTGAGTTTTTTCTCCATCGTCTTCATCGCGTTCGACAGCAATTCCAACTCGTCGTTGGTCATAATTTTCATATCGGCAATCTGCACCGACAGATCCCGGCTCCCGTCAACGGGAAGCGCGGCGCTTTTGTAAGAAAAACTGCTCACCAAATTATGCGCCGCCGCGGTCATCGTTTGCACCGGCACCACCACCAAACGCCGGATAACGACGATGAACAGGCAACATAGCGGCACCATCGCCGCGCCGACCAACAGCGACAAAATGCCGAACGCGCGCCGCCACTGGCGCACGGTGTCGCCCCATTCGATGGTCAGCGCCACATAGCCGACGAAATTGCCCGCCGCGTCGAACAGCGGTTCGTTAATCGAAAAAAGGTCGCCGTCGATGAGCGGTTCGACGAGACCGCGCGCGTAGTCGTCGTAAAATTGGCGGCGGGCGGCGGCGGGCGCCCAGTTCTCATACGCCGGATTAGCGGTTTCAAACAGCGACAAATCGCGCCGGTTTTCCGCGTCGGGCAGACGCACGCCGAGCCGGCGGATATGCGCGTCGGCTTTTCTGACGAAGGCGAATTGTTGCGCCGTTTGCGCGTAATAGGCGTCGGGCGGCGCGCGGCGATAGGCGGCGATTTTGTCCGGCGAGAGTTCGCCCGCGATGCCTTGCGTAACGTCGCGCCAAATTGCCCAATAGCGCTCTTGCAAGGCGCGTTCCAACCAAAAATAAGCGATGGTTAAGGCGAGGGCGACGCCGATTAGCACCGTCGCCAACACGGCGGCGGTCAATTTCGCCCCCAACGAAGACCGCCGTTTTTCCGCGGCGGGCGGCGCCGTTTCCGGCGCGACGGCGGTTTCTTCCGCGACATTTTCCATATTCGGGAATTCTCCGGCGATATTGAATCGGATAAAAAAGCCGGGTAATAATAGAGGCGTTTTCGCCGCCGCGCAATAACGCAGAACGGCGCGGACGCGGGATTGAGGCGCAAATCATCGGCGGACTCCCTGCGCGCGGCGCGCGGCGTATAATCTCACTCCGTTTTCGTAACCGAAAGAACAATTAAAAATTACAAATTAAAAACTCACGTTACGCGCAAAAAAAAGAGAAGCCACGAATGAACACGAAAAGAACTTAACACGAATTTTCACGAATTAGACGAATTAACACGAATTTTTTGTCCGTTTTCCGGCTCTTTAATTTCGTGTAATTCGTGTAATTCGTGGACAAAAAATCTTTTTTTTATTCGTAAAAATTCGCGTCTTTTCGTTGACCGCGTAACATAAGTTAAAAACTAAAAATTGTGGAGTTTGATTCTACAAAATCGCTTCGCGCAATTTTTAGCACCAATTCCAACATTTTTAATTTTTAATTTTTAATTAAGGATTACCAAACAACTCCGATTAAAAAAAGGAACCGAAATATGGGCTTTTTCGACCGCATTAAAGACGGCTTAAAAAAAACGGCGGCGCTGTTCACGCCGCTGACGGGCGACGGCGCGGCGTCCGCGCGACCGGTTGACGCGGCGTTTTGGGACGACCTCGAACGGGCGCTCATCACCGCCGATTTGGGTCCCGCCGTCGCCGGCGAGATGTTGGAAAAGTTGCGACTGCTCCACGCCGATAAAGCCGTCGCCGACGGCGCGGAGGTCTTGGATGCGCTCCAAAAATTGTTGGTGTTGGGCGTGCCGTCGATTTACGAAATGAAACTCGGCAAAAATCCGGCGGGTCCGACGGTCATTTTATTGGTCGGCGTCAACGGCACCGGCAAAACGACGACGACCGCCAAAATCGCGCGGTATTTGGTCGATAACGGCAAAACGGTTTTGCTGGCGGCGGCGGACACTTTTCGCGCGGCGGCGGGCGAGCAGTTGGACATTTGGGCGGCGCGGGTCGGCGTGGCAATCGTGCGCCATGCCGACGGCGCCGACCCGGCGGCGGTGGTCTTCGACGCTTGCGCGGCGGCGACGGCGCGGGCGGTCGATTACGTGTTGGTGGACACGGCGGGGCGGCTCCACACCAAAGAAAATTTGATGAAGCAACTCGAAAAAATCTGCCGCGTCGCCAACAAACAAATCGCCGGCGCGCCGCACGAAGTATTGCTGATTCTCGACGCGACCACCGGACAAAACGCGCTGTCGCAGGCGCGCAAATTCACCGAAGGCGCCGGCGTAACCGGCTTGGTCTTGACGAAACTCGACGGCACGGCGAAAGGCGGCATCGTGTTGGCAATCAACCGCGAGATTCGCCTGCCGATAAAATTCATCGGCACCGGCGAAAAAGAAACCGACTTGACGCCCTTCGACCCCGAAGAATTTTGCCGCGCGTTGTTCGCGGGAATGAAAGGATAAACCGAATTAAAAATTACAAATTAAAAATTGTGGAGTTTGATTCTAAAAATCGCTGCGCGCAATTTTTAACTCGAGTTACGCGCAAAAAAAAGAGAAGCCACTGATAAACACGAAAAGAACTTAACCCGAATTTTCACGAAACCGAGCGAAGCGAAGGTTAGTGTGCTTTCCAAATTTTTTTGTCCGTTTTCCGGCTCTTTATTTCGTGTAATTCGTGTAATTCGTGGATAAAAATCTCTCTTTTTTATCCGTAAAAATTCGCGTCTTTTTGTTGACTGCGTAAGTCGGGTTTTTAATACCAATTCCAACATTTTTAATTTTTAATTTGTAATTTTTAATTGTCCGAACAGCCCATCCGTCTTTTCTTACCGCCTCGCTATCGCTTCACCCAAGGACTCCGCCGATGTCCATTCCGCCGAAATATCGCCGTTGGTTATGGGCGCTCGCGTTGCTGGCGGTCGCGTATTTGTCGGCGTTGAGCGTGGCGACGAGTTTCGTCAACCGCGCGGTTTTGCGGGAGCGCTTGGGCAACTGGCTGAACGCGGTGTTCGCCGACACTTCGCCGGTGGAAATCAATGAATTGTCGCTGAAATGGCGCGTCGGCGGGCGCGTTGATTTAATTTTGGGCGCGGTCGAAGCCGAAGCGCCGGACGCGGGTT
This sequence comes from Planctomycetota bacterium, assembly GCA_031261425.1. GTDB lineage: Bacteria > Planctomycetota > SZUA-567 > SZUA-567 > SZUA-567 > MS499-59. The sequence continues at coordinate 4,637 of JAISJR010000056.1, read as the reverse complement.
TTGCCCTGCCGTGGCTGAAAATCGGGCGTCTGCGCGCCGGCGCGCCGTTTTGGCAATTGTGGGCGGAACAGCGCCCCGACGCGCAAATCACCGGCGAAAATCTGCAACTGCGTCTGCAATGGCGCGACGGCAAAAGCAATTTGGACGGCTTGCGCTTGGCGGCGCGCCCCGGTTTTCCGTTTAGCAATTTCGACCCGGGCGATTTCTTTTTCACCTTGCGCGACGGCAAAATTATTCTCGACCATCCGTTGCTCGCCGGCGCGTTGACCGTGAGCGGCTCCGGCGCTTATCAAGTCATCGGCGACGACCGCGCGTCGGTGGACGAATTGAAAATTTCCGGCGCGTTGACCGCGCCCGACCGGCGCTCGTCGTTCAAACCGGCGCTCGCCTTTGACCGTTGGAAGTGGAATTTGGAGACCTTTTCGCCCCCGTTCGGCGAACTCCGTTTCAGCAACGTGCCGCTCCGGTTCTTGAACGTCCTCGCCGATTTACGGTCTTGGTATTTGCCGCCGTTGCCCGCCGAGGCGACGGTGAGCGGCGAGTATGTCGCGCGGGGCGCGGCGGGCGAATGGCGCGGCGAAATCCGCCATCCGACTCTTCCCGACGGCGGCGTGCGGGCGGCGTGCCGTTGGGAAGACGGGGACGGGCGGACTTTTACGGCGCAATTGTTGACGGCGTCCGACCGCCAACTTATCGGCGGGCGCTGGACCGTTAAAGACGGGCGATGCGGGACGTTGGAGGTTTTTATTCCCAATCTTGATTTCGCGGTTCTGCCGCGTTGGCAAGACGCCGTGTGGGGACGTTGGCTGATGAAAAATTTTCCCGCCGTGCGCCTGACGGTCGGGCAAATTACCGTCCGGCATTTTACGTTCAACGAAACGCAATTTACCCTGACGCCCGCCGCCGGCGACGCGGTGAATATCGCCGCCGACACGCTGGTCGCGAACGGCAAAGCGATTTTATTGGCGGACGCGCTGCCGCTGAGCGGCGGCTTGCCGCGCCGGTTGCGGCTGATTTTAGACGTGCCGGAATTGGGCAACACGTTGCTGTTTTTTTCCGATTTATTGCCGCCGCTCTATCAAGTCCGTCCGTTGCGCGGGAGCGGGCAGGCGACGTTGCGTTACGAGCGCGACGCCGACGAACAGGCGATGGTGTTGTATTTGGCGCTGAACAACGTGTTAATTCCCGGCGTGCCGGCGGGCGAATTGTTGCGCGCGCTCCAAACGCTCAAAGACGGTTTGCGCGAAGCGGAAAATATGACGCGCCGCGCGTCGCTGAACGCGCCGCCGCTGAGACCGCCGACGCTCGGCGACGAGTCCGAATTGCTGGCGCTGACCTCGCTCGTCGCCGGTTACAAAATCGACCGCGCCGGCAAAGACGCGCTGACGTTTTTGCAAGCGAGCAGTCCGCAACTCGGCGACCTCGAAGGGCAGGGCGAAGAAATGCCGGACGGCTCGTTCCGGCTGACGTTGCGCGTCAAGAACGCGCCGCCCGCGCTTCTCGCCGAACTCTCGCCCGCGGTGCGCGTCGCCGCCGAGAGCGTGTTGGAAAAATCCGGCTGGTCTTTGGAAGCGTCCGCCACCGCGACGGGCGGAACGGTCGAGCGCCGCTATATTCAGGACATTTTCAAAGAGTGGTTGCAAGCGGACAAGCAGTAGAGCAATTAACAATTAAAAATTCACAATTAACAATTGTGGAGTTTGATTCTAAAAATCGCTTCGCGAAATTTTAATAATCACTCCGCCGTTTTTAATTTTTAATTTGTAATTTTTAATTGCTCTTGGCACCGGAGACCCAAATGACCGACGCGGAAATTTTACAAATTATCGCCGACCGCGACGCGGCGGCGCTCGACCGTCTCTCCGCCGCCGCCGACGCCGCGCGGCAGACGCATTACGGCAAGCGCGTTTTTTTTCGCGGACTGATTGAGTTCACCAATTACTGTAAAAACGATTGCTATTATTGCGGTCTGCGCCGCGGCAACCTGACGCTCTTGCGCTATCGTTTGCCGCCGGACGAAATTTTAGAATGTTGCCGGCAGGGGCAAAAATTGGGTTACAACACCTACGTCTTGCAAGGCGGCGAAGACCCGTATTTTACCGACGAGCGCGTGGTCGAAATCGTCGCCGCCGTCCGCGCCGAATTTCCCGACTGCGCCATCACGCTCTCGCTGGGCGAAAAGAGCGCTGAAAGTTACGAGAAATTTTTCCGCGCCGGCGCCAACCGCTATTTGCTCCGCCACGAAACGGCGAACGCCGAGCATTACGCCAAACTGCATCCGCCGGCGATGTCGCTCGCGACGCGGATGCAATGTTTGCGGGATTTGCGAAAAATCGGCTACGCGGTCGGCGCCGGTTTTATGGTCGGGACGCCGTGGCAGACGCCGGCGAATTTGTTGGAAGATTTGCGTTTTATCGAAGAATTTCAGCCGGAAATGGTGGGCATCGGTCCGTTTCTGCCGCAAGCGTCCACGCCGTTCGGCGACTGTTTGCCCGGCGATTTGACGCTGACGTTGAAGATGGTGGCGCTGGCGCGGTTGCTCGTTCCGAAAGCGTTGATTCCGGCGACGACGGCGCTCGGCACGATTTCGGCGCAAGGGCGCGAACTCGGCTTGAAAAACGGCGCGAACGTCGTGATGCCGAATTTGTCGCCGACCGCGACGCGCAAATTTTACGCGCTCTACGACCATAAAATCTGCACCGGCGACGAAGCCGCGCATTGCCGGCGGTGCATCGAAAACCGCATCGTCGGCGCGGGCTTCACGGTGGATATGGGGCGCGGCGACCCGGCGCGTTAAGTTACGAATTAACAATTCACAATTCACAATTTTTGGAATTAGTTATCTCTTTATTTCGTGTAATTCGTGTAATTCGTGGACAAAAAAATCTCTTTTTTTATGCGTAAAAATTCGCGTCTTTTTGTTGACCGCGTTAGGCGGGAATTGCGCATTAAAAATTACGAATGGGGGGTGGGCGATGAGTAATCGCGAACGCTGTTTATCGTTGATTAAAAGTTTTTCCGAAGAGCAACTCGCGGCGATTACGCGAATGTTGGAATCGGTTGCCGTATTGACGGCGGAGGCGGACGACGACGCTTTCTGTCGGCGGCTTTATCGTGATTATCAAAACGACGACCGCGGCGAACCGGCGCGGCGACGTTTATTAGAAAGGGAAAACTATGCCTGACCTGAAAAAAATGTATCGCACGGTGTTGGACGACCATTTTCCGCCGGAGATGAAAATCAGTTTCGGCGACCGGACGCTCGTTTATAAAAAACGGACGTGGAAAATTAACGACGGCGGCGACACGGTCGAAAAGGGTTTGCGCTACGGCGAAAATCCGGGGCAAGAAGCCGCGCTTTACGAATTGGTCGGCGGCGAATTGACGCTCGGCGACTGCGAATTTATCCGCCCCGGCAACGGTTTGGTCTCGGCGCTCGACGAGGACAATTTACTGCAATTTGGCAAGCACCCCGGCAAAATCAATTTGACCGACCTCGACAGCGCCGCCAACATTTTGCGCTATCTATCGAGTCCCGCTTGCGCGATTATGAAACACAATAATCCGAGCGGCGTGGCTTATGGCACGGACGCGGCGGACGCCTACGCCCGCGCCAACGCCGCCGACCGGCTCGCGGCGTTCGGCGGCGCGGCGGTGTTCAACGAGTCCGTCGATAAAACGGCGGCGGAAGCGCTGGCGTCAAATTATTTAGAACTCGTCGCCGCGCCGGAATACGGGGCGGGCGCGCTGGAAATTTTGGCGGCGCGAAAAAATTTGCGCATCGTGAAACTGCCGAAATTAACCGCCGTTCGCGACTACGCGCCGCTACGGTTTGTTGACTTCAAATCGTTAATCGACGGCGGGATTATCGTTCAGCAGTCGCCGCTGAATCGCATTAAAACGGTGGCGGATTTTCTCCCCGCGAGCGTTACCGATAAAAACGGCGCGACCGTAAAAATTGAACGCGCGCCGACCGGCGCGGAACTCGACGATATGCTGTTCGGTTGGGCGGTGGAGCAGGGCGTAACTTCCAACTCGGTGCTCTTCGTCAAAGACGGTTGCACGGTCGGGATTGGCGCGGGCGAGCAAGACCGCGTGGGCGTGGCGGAAATCGCGATTTTCAAGGCGTATAAAAAATACGCCGACGAAATCGCTTTCCGGCGTTACGGGTGTTTGTTTTTTGAGGCGGAAATCCGCGTCAAAGAGGGAAGTTTATCCCAAGCGGCGTTGGACGAAATTCTTGCCGAAGCGGAGAAAGCGCGCGGCGGTTTGACCGGCGGCGTCGCGGTGTCGGACGCTTTTTTCCCGAAACGCGACGGCGTGGACGCTTGTTTGAAAGAGGGCGTCCGCGCCATCGTGCAACCCGGCGGCTCGCTCGCGGATAAAGAAGTGATTGCGGTCTGCAACGCCGCCGGCGCGACGATGGTCTTCACCGGACAACGGGCGTTCAAGCATTGAGGGGCGTTTTAGGAAATTTTAATCGGCGGTTAAACAGGTGTAATATGGAAACCGACTCGTCAAGCAAGCAAGCAAGCAAGCAAGCAAGCAAGCAACTCTTCCCTTCTCAATGAAGCGGTAAAAGGGCAGGGCGGGGCGGCGCCGGCATTTCATTCCAACTATCGCCCCGACATTGACGG
>JAISJR010000054.1 GCA_031261425.1 Planctomycetota bacterium | reverse complement strand
AACCGCTCTCGCCGCCGGAGGCGGCGTTTGCCGCCTAACGGCGGAACTGTCGGATGGTTCGCTTCGCGAACCGCTACCCAGGGTGGCGCGACGGTAGAGCGTGTCGCTTACCCTGGGCTGATATATGCGACCCTTTCAGGGTCGGCTGTCGGAGGGTTTTATCAATCAACCGCCGCTTGCCGCCAACTCCGCGTAAAGGTCGGCGGGACAATCATCAATTTGTAAAACCGGCATAATTTTTTTCCTGTCTGCCTCCCCCCAAAACTACCCCAGATGTTTAATCCCCAAATCCCGCAATTGTTTCGCGTCAACCGTCGCGGGGGCGCCGGTCAGCGTTCAAATGCTCGTTAGAAACAGTAATGGATGTTTTCACGGGCGCAAATCTTCGCTAAATCGCCGTCATTGGTTATCAGCGTTCCGTTATGGCGACGGGCAAGCGCGGCGTAATACATATCGTAAACGGAGTGGTTGTTTTTAACGCCGAGCGCAAACGCTTCGCGCCATAATTCCGCCGCGTCGATAAAATCGTCGATTATTTTAATACCGGCGGCGATATATTGCTCACATTCCGCGACCGACAAATGACCGCCGCGTTGATATTTTCGCAGGGTATTGGTTAATTCGTAAATATACAGCCCGGGCGCCAAACAACGTTCCGCCGCCGCCCGCGCTTCATTGAACCGCTCGCCTTTTTCGCCCGCGCGTAAAATCTGCATCGCGGCGCTGACATCAAGCACCGTTATCATCAGCGACTCCTGTCTTCACGAAGCCACGCCACGTCATTAATCAATTCGGCGTTTCGCGGTTTAGGTAGTTTCTTAATTTCGGTAAAAAGTTCATCTAATCGTCGGCGCCGTTCGCGTCCATCAAGTCGCAACGCTAATCGCTCGCGGCGGTTACTCTGCCGAGTCAACCATTCGCGCAACAAAATTACCACCTGTTCAGCCGCCGTGTGTTGCTCTTGCGCCGCGTTTGCCGCCAACTCCGCGTAAAGGTCGGCGGGACAATCATCAATTTGTAAAACCGGCATAATTTTTCTCCTGTCAGTTTTTCGCCAATGTTTAATCCTCAACGTTGAGGCGACGTTCGGCGATTCGGTTGAAAGACCAAAATGACCGTGGATAACAATTTTTGCAAAAAATCATCAGGCACCGTTTCGACAAATTGAAATTGCCGCGCCCGATAATCAATCGTTACCAATTGGTCTAACATCGCCACGCCGGTGGAGCGCGTTTTGGACAACGGCACATACAGCGGATAACGGCGAGCCGTGTTGGAAATCGGCGCGAAAACCGCGACGTTCGCATAGTCGCTGACCAATTGATGCGAGAGGCAAATATAGGGGCGATAGCCGGCTTGTTCATGACCTTGTTTCGGGTCAAGATTTATTTTGATAATATCGCCTTGCGTCGGGATGCCGTTCACCATTGTTCCGCCCCCAGCGGTGTCGGCGGATTCGTCAGTTCGGTGCGGAACGAGCCGCCGGCATAACCGGCGAATAATTCCTCAATGGTCGCCGGCGCCGCGATTTCGGCTCGCGCCGCTTCTTTATGCACGACCAACTTGTCCTCCGCAATTTCCAACAACACGCGGTCGTCAACTCGCCACGCCAAACGAGAAACTAACTCCGCGGGCAACGGCAACATTTGTCCGACGCCAAAACTCCGTATGGTCGCGTTCACTTTCGCCTCCCCCCAAACTACCCCAGATGTTTAATCCCCAAATCCCGCAGTTGTTTCGCGTCAACCGTCGCGGGGGCGCCGGTCATCAGGTCGGCGGCTTTTTGGGTTTTCGGGAACGCCACGACTTCGCGGATATTGTCCACGCCGAGAATCAGCGCGAGCAACCGGTCAATCCCCGGCGCAATCCCCGCGTGCGGCGGCGTGCCGTATTTCAGCGCGTCGATGAAAAAACCGAAACGCTCTTTCGCCTCTTCTTCCGAAATGCCGAGAATACGGAAAACCTGCGCCTGCACGGCGGAATTGTGAATTCGCACCGACCCCGACGCGAGTTCCCAGCCGTTCAAAACGATGTCGTAAGAGGTCGAGCGAATCCCGCCGAGGTCGCTGTCTTTGGTCAAGGTGCCGTCCATAAAACGCGGCAAATCCTGCTCGTTAATCATCGTGAACGGGTGATGACAACTCTCCCACCGCTTATGCTCGTCGCTGTATTCAAACAGCGGAAATTCCGTGACCCAGACAAATTGGAAATCGTCGGCGCGAGTCAAGTTTTCCATTTTGCCCCAGAGATTGCGGAGCGCCGCGAGCGAGGCGTTCACCACTTTCGGCGCGTCCGCCATAAACATCATAATGTCGCCCGTCGTCGCGCCCGACCGCGCCGCGACGGCGTCCAATTCCTCTTTACTGAAAAATTTCACCGGCGCGCCGTTGTATTCGCCGCCCGCCTGAATTTTTATCCACGCGAGTCCTTTGGCGCCGTATTGTTTGATTTGCTCGTGCAGACCGTCCAAATCCTTGCGCGAGTATTTTTCCTCGACGCCCTTGACGACGAGCATTTTGATAATGCCGCCGCTTTGCGCGGTCGCGGAAAACACTTTGAAGCCGCAATTTTGCACGAGGTCGGTTACTTCGACCAACTTCATTCCGAAGCGCAAATCCGGCTTGTCGCAACCGTAGTCCCGTAGCGCGTCGGCGTAAGTGAGGCGCGGAAACGGCGTGGCAATATCGACGCCGGCGCCGGCTTTCATCGCGGCGGCGAGCGCGATTTCGAGCACGCCGAAAACGTCTTCCTGCGTGGCGAAACTCATTTCCACGTCGAGTTGCGTGAACTCCGGCTGGCGGTCGGCGCGTAAATCCTCGTCGCGGAAACAACGCGCGACTTGATAATAGCGGTCGCATCCGCCAATCATCAGCAGTTGTTTGAAAATCTGCGGGCTTTGCGGGAGCGCGTAATAATGCCCGTTATAGACGCGGCTCGGCACGAGATAATCGCGCGCGCCTTCGGGCGTCGGCTTGCCCAAAACCGGCGTTTCGATTTCCAAAAATCCCTGCGCGTCCATACTGTCGCGGAGCGCTTTGACGACGCGGTGGCGGACTTGCAAATGGCGTTGCATCTGCGGGCGGCGCAAATCGAGGAAGCGATATTTCAGGCGGATTTCCTCGCCCGCCTTGCCGTATTCGTCGGTCTCGAACGGGATGACTTCGCTCTTCGACAAGACGGAAAAATTTTGCACTCCGATTTCGATTTCGCCGGTCGCCATTTTCGGATTGACCATCTCGGACGGACGCGCGGCGACGGCGCCGGTGATTTGCAAGACCCACTCGGCGCGGACGTGTTGCCCGAGTTCGAGCACGTCGGCTTTTTCGAGGTCGAATTTAATTTGCACCAGTCCGTAGCGGTCGCGCAGGTCGATAAACATCACGCCGCCGTGGTCGCGGCGGTTCTGCACCCAGCCCGCGAGCGTAACGGTTTTTCCGGCGTCGGCGGCGCGCAATTCGCCGCAAGTGTGCGTTCTTAACATTTAGATTCTCCTGTTGAGTTGTCGGTGAGCAGTGGTCAGGAGAAATTAAAAATTAAAAATTAAAAATTAAAAATTTCGGAGTTTGACTGACAAATCCGCACGCGCGCGCGAAGCGAAATTTGACCATAAAACTCCACCATTTTTAATTTTTAATTTTTAATTTTTAATTTCCGTAGTTACCCATTAGCGTCAATAATATACGCCACTTCTCCCTTTTCGGCGGAAAAAATGTCAAAAAAATTGCTTCTACTCTGGTTTTTCGCGTTGAGCGTCGTCGCGCCGGCGTTCGCGGACGAAACGGCGCCGCCGACCACGGCGGCATTAACGGCGGCGATTGCGGACGCGGTCGATTACCTGACGCGCCACCAATTGCCGAACGGCGAATTTGTCTATCGGCGTCATCTCGACGCGCGGCAATATCCCTACAAAAACAATCTGCTCCGCCACAGCGGCACGGTGTATGCGCTCGGTATGGCGCGGGATTTTTACGCGCGGCGCGGCGTCGCCACGCAAGAAATCGACGCCGTCATTCGCCGCGCCAACGGGTATTTGCGAAAATTCATCGCGCCCGCCGGCGGAAAAAAAGATGTTTTAGCGGTCTGGACGCCGCGCGAATTGTTAGACGAACTCGCGCCGCGCGGCAGTCCGGTCGTCGCGCAACTCGGCGGCTCGGCGCTCGGTATTTTGGCGTTGCTCGCCGAAACCGGCGCGCCGGAAAATTTGGCGACGGCGCAACAATTGGGGCGTTACTTACTCTCGCAACAACGCGCCGACGGGAGTTTTGTCTCCAAAATTACCGCCGGTTCGCGCGGCGAGGATTCTTTCGTTTCGCTGTATTATCCGGGGCAGGCGCTGTTGGCGCTCGTCGAACTATACCGGCGCGACGGCGACCGCCGCTGGCTGAACGCGGCAATCCGCGGCAGCAAATATCTTTCGCTGTCGCGCGAATTGTCCGGCGATTATCCGCCCGACCATTGGCTACTGATTGCGGGCGAGCGGCTGTTGCCGGTTTTGCCGCCGGTGGCGCTGTGGACGCGCGCGGAATTTTTCCGGCAGACGCGGAAAATTTGCGAGGTGATTTTGCGGGCGCAACTCGTCGATTACGCCTTGGCGGGCGAATACGGCGCGATGCGTATCGGCGGACAGACCGCGCCGACGGCGACGATGGCGGAAGGATTATTGGCGGCGATAAATTATTTGCCGCCGGCAGACGCCGCGTTGCGGGCGCGACTGCAATTAGCCGCCGAGCGCGCGGTGAATTTTTTACTGCGCGCGCAAATTAAAACCGGCGCGGAACGCGGCGGCGTCCCGCACTCCGCGACGGCGGATTTACTGCGCGTCGCGCCGGAGCGTCGCCGCGCCGGTGAAATTCGGATTGACTACGTCCAACACGCGCTCTCGGCGTTTGTGCGGCTTGCCGAAAGCGAGTGAAATGAGCGGCTATTTCTGCAACTGTTCGCGAATCGCTTTTTTGATGCCGTCGGTCCACGCGCCGCCGGCGTTGTCGGAGTCGAGGGCGCGGTTAATTTCGTCGCGAACTCGTTGATACAGGTCGGTCTTTTGTAGCCATTCGTAACCGGCGACGGCTTGTTGGACGCAAAACGATTCCTCGCGCAATTTTTCTTTGCCGAGATGCGACAGCGCGGCGACTAACACGACGCATAGCGCCGCGCCTTTGAGTAAGCCCAGCAACGCGCCGCCGACGCGATTGCCCGCGCCGATGACCGCGTTGGCGGCAAGGCGGCGCGTAAAAGTATTCCATACGACTTTGATGAGGCAGAACGCCAGCGGAAACGCTATCACGTTGGCGGCGATTGCCGGCGCGTCAAACCATTCGCTCAAGAAATCCTTCAACGGCGCTTGCGCGCCCCACGCGACGAGCCACGCGCCGAGCAACGCCGCAATCGTTGATAATTGCCGGAAAAAGCCGGTCAGCGCGCCCCAGCCGGTAAAACCCAATAACAGCGCCGCGATAATGAGGTCGAGGAAATTTAAGTTCATAATTTGGCGCCTTTCGATTTGGAGAGAGAGAGTTTAGAGTTGAGAGTTGAGAGTTTAGCCGTGGTCGCGCTTCGCGCGTCTTAAAAATAAAACTCCACTCTCTCAACTCTCAACTCTCAACTCTAACTCATCCTATTCAGCGCCGCCACCACCGCCCGCACGGTCGCTTGCGTGGTGTTGGTGTTGATGCCGATGCCGTGCGCGACGGCGTCGCCGCATTTTAGCGTGACGCACGACAGGGCACGCGCGTCGGCGCCGGCGTCGATGGACATTTGTTGATAATCCGCCACCGCGATTTTTTCCGCCACCAACGTTTGTATCGCGCCGACAAACGCCGACACCGGTCCGTTGCCGTCGGCGCGTCCTTCCCGCTCTTCGCCGTTGATTTTCAGCCGCGCGACGCCGTGAATGAGCATCGGATTTTCCGCGTCGGGGTTCGACCAATAACCGGCGAGTTGATACGGTCCCGCCGGATTGACGAACTCTTTGATAAAAATTTCGTGCAGGTCAATCGGCGACAATTCGCCGCCCGCGCGGTCGAGATATTTTTGCACCGTGCGCCCTAACGCCGGTAAAAATTCCGGCGGCAATTTGATGCCGAAATTTTGTTCCAACACCCACGCCGCGCCGCCTTTGCCCGACTGCGGCGTCAGCCGAATCAGCCGCTCATACGTCCGCCCGAAATCCGACGGGTCAACGTGCAAATACGGCACGCGCCAAACTGCGCCGGTGGCGCCGCGCCGCGCCATCCCTTTGCGAATCGCGTCCTGATGCGTGCCGGAAAACGCCGTGAACGCCAACTCGCCGCTATACGGCAGACGCGGATAAACCGTCATTCCGGTGAGCGTTTGCACGCGCTCGACGAGCGCCGGTAGGCGCGATAAATCAAGTAGCGGGTCGATGCCGCGCGCGAGCAGATTGCCCGCGAACGTAATCAAGTCCAAATTGCCAGTGCGCTCGCCGGCGCCGAACAGCGTGCCTTCCAAACGCTCGCCGCCGGCAAGCAAACCGAGTTCCGCCGCCGCCGTCGCCATCCCTTGGTCGTTGTGCGGGTGGAGCGAAATAATCACGCGGTCGCGATACGGGAATTTGGCGCAAAAATACTCGACTAAATCGGCGAATTGATTGGGACCGCGCCGCTCGACCGTCGCCGGCAAATTGATAATTATCGGCTGATTTTCCACTTCGCCCCATGCTTCAAACACCGCCGCGCACAATGTCAAGACGAAATCCGGGTCGGCGTCGGTAAATTCTTCCGGCGAAAATTCGTAGCGGAAATCGGTCGCCGGTTGCGCGCGGGCGAGGTCGCGGGCGTGGCGCGTGGCGCCGACGGCTAACCGGAGCGCGGCGGCGCGGGATAAATTCAGCACGGTTTGCAAATGCAAATCCGAGACGGCGAGATATAGGTGCATCAGCGCGGTCGGCGCGCCGACCGCGGCGGCGAAAGTTCTCTCAATCAAGTCCTTTTTGCACGGCGCGAGAACGGCGACGCGCACGTCCGGCGGAATGAAATTGCCGTCGATAAGCCGGCGGGTAAAGGCGAAATCGTCGTTACTGGCGGACGGATACGCAACTTCGATTTCCTTGAAACCGACCTCGACGAGCAATTGAAAAAACGCCAATTTTTCCGCGGGCGAGAGCGGCGCGGGCATCGCCTGATTGCCGTCGCGCAAGTCCACCGACGCCCAGCGCGGCGCGGCGGTAATCTGCCGGTCCGCCCATTGACGGGCGGGCAGTTTGACGGGCGCGGGGGGCTGATATTTGGCGGGGGAAGTCATTGCGCGACGGCGGCTTTGCCATAATTTTCAAGAACGCTCATTTCGGAGGCGAGAAAATCCGCGTCGGGCGAATGAAAATGGAGCAGATAAATTTAGATTATGGGTGTATCTGACGAACCATTCGGAGTTTTGGCAAATTTTTGGCAAATCAATTTCTAATAATGCGTAACCGCAATAAACCGCAAAGAAGTCGTTGGCGAGTAGCGTTTGCCGGTCGAGACGAGCGTCGTGCGCGGTTATTTGTATCGGGCGAATTTTCGCCAACCATTTCATCGTGTAGGCGGCTTTTTTGTGATTATCGGCGTGTTCGACCGGACGGAAAAATTTCAGGCGATAAATGTCGCAAAAATAGTGTTCGACGGCTTCGGCTAAAACATATTGATTCAAACGCACGCCGCTAAATTTAGCCAGTCGATGGATAAAAACCTGCGTCAGCAATTGGCAACGCCGTTCGATTTCAACGCGACGTTCAGCCAATATCTCGGATGCGGAAATACGTCCGGCAACTTTCTTTTCCGTGGAACGATTAGACGGCGACTCCATCGTTTTTCTCCCGTTGATTATCCATCATACTTACCACGCTTGCCGTCAGTTGCTCATAAAAACGCCGCGTCCGGTCGTTTTCCAAGCGGGCTAAAATGCGCCGGTCGTCGATCTCAGTGTGTCGCGGAGCCGAGTTTGGCGGCGACCAACACGCCACGCCGCGCACCGCCGGATGGCGCGTAACTTGCGACCAATCGATTTTGGCTAAATCTTCTTCGGGCAAGAAATTGTCATCCTGACCACGGGGAGTTGTTTTCATCGTGATGCCTTTGCGTTGGCGGTGAACTTCATTGACGGGAATAAAAAAGCGGATGATAAAAACCGGTCGGCGGAATGCAATAATTTACGAGGAGTAATCGGTGAGAAGTTGCCGTCCGGCGGCGATTTCCTTGACCAATTCGCGGTCGGCGGGGGGAACGCGGCGCGATTCGCGGATTTTTTGCACGGCACAGCGGTAAGTCCATTGGTCAAGGTTATTGTTTTGCAAAAACGCCAACGTTTTTTCGCGGAATTTGGGCAACGCCGTCGCCACGCCCCACGCCACCGCCATTTTTACGGGATTGTCGGGGTGGGAAATTTTATCGTAAGCGTCCAAGACGAAATCAATATGTTCGGCGTCGAGATAATAATTGAGCAACATCACGGCGGCAAAGCGCAAGTCGTAGCATCGCGCCGAGCGCAAATAGCGGCGGATAATTTTTAGCATCGCCGCCGGCTCGCGCCGCGCGATTTTCAGCGCTGAGCAAAAGCCGTCGCACAGCGCCCAGTTGTCGATGTGCGCGACGTAAGTTTCAATATATTTTTCGACGGTCGCGAGCGGTTCGCGCCGCAGACCGGCGACAAAACCGAATAACAACGTTTCCTCAAACGTTGAAAAATCCTGCCGCGCCAGCAACGCCGCCGCCGCGTTTTCGTCGCGGGCAACGGCGTCGGCGAGCGCGCGCAATTGCGGCGTCCGCACGCCGAGTAAATTTTTCGCGTCCGGCGTAATTTTCAGTTGAAAATCACGGTAGCGCGGTTCGGCGGCGGCGGTCAAATAGCGCTTAATTTCAGCGGCGGAATGAAAGGACGGCATAAGGAGTTTAAGGGGATTAAGAGGGTTAAAATGATTAAGGGAAGCGCCGTTATATGCGCCGTTTCGCCGCAAGCAACGAGCGCGACGGCATCAAGGCGATTAAGGGATTTAAGAGAGGAAAGGAAATTAAGGAAGAGCGGAGAGCGCGATAACGGCGACGAAAAAAGCGGCGCAAAAAACGCGCGGGAAAGGCGGTTGGCAAAGGCGACGAAAAAGTTCGCGCGCGCAAAAAACGCCGGTTTTTCGCGGTTTTTCCCGCGATTAAAAAAAATAAAAAAAACCGAATTTTCCTGTTGACTCGAAAAAAATAAGTCATACCATTTGCGCCACTTCGCCGGTAAGGGGACGTGAGAAACACGGTGCGATTAAACGAACGCGACAGCAGTGATTGCTGACTAACCAATCGCCCCGCGCCAAGACAATCAAGTTCGGTAGAGGTTGCTTGAAGCACCCATTCAAAAAGGATGGGCGATTTTTTTTCTCTCTCTAAACGCGGCGAACGGTCGATAAAGGTTAAAATTGACCGAAAAGTTAATTGTGCAAAACGTGCCGGCTTCGTTCCGGCGAGTGATTTTTGAAAATCGATGGGTAGCCATACGTTCTTTAAGTATGCTTTAAAAGTTAAAGAAACAAACTTCATCAATTCAATTTGATGAGCAAAGCGACGATGGTTTTCACTTTAGCCGGTGAAACGCCATCTTAAGCCAGAACAAATGCGCGTAAGCGCGTTACAAATCTTTCAATTGAAGGGTTTGATCCTGGCTCAGAACGAACGCTGGCGGCGTGGTTGATACATGCAAGTCGAACGGGAAAGGGGGCTTCGGTCCCCCGGTACAGTGGCGGACGGGTGAGTAACACGTGAGCAATCTGCCCTCAAGATGGGGATAGCTATCCGAAAGGATAGATAATACCAAATAAGACCACGGGTTCGCATGAACCTGTGGTAAAAAGGTGCGCAAGTGCCGCTTGAGGATGAGCTCGCGTCCTATTAGTTAGTTGGCGGGGTAACGGCCCACCAAGACGATGATGGGTAGCCGGACTAAGAGGTTGAACGGCCACATTGGAACTGAGACACGGTCCAGACTCCTACGGGAGGCAGCAGTGCTGAATCATTCGCAATGCGCGAAAGCGTGACGGTGCGACGCCGCGTGCAGGAAGAAGGCCTTCGGGTCGTAAACTGCTGTCAGGGATTAGGAAAAAATTGGTGTAGAGCCAATCTCGACCAATCCCAAAGGAAGCACAGGCTAATCTCGTGCCAGCAGCCGCGGTAATACGAGGTGTGCGAGCGTTGTTCGGAATTACTGGGCATAAAGGGTTCGTAGGTGGCTCCATAAGTTGGGAGTGAAATCCCTCGGCTTAACCGGGGAATTGCTTTCAATACTGTGGGGATTGAGTGCTAAAGGGGTAACTGGAATCCCAGGTGTAGCGGTGGAATGCGTAGATATCTGGGAGAACGCCAAAAGCGAAGGCAGGTTACTGGGTAGCAACTGACACTGAGGAACGAAAGTTAGGGGAGCAAACAGGATTAGATACCCTGGTAGTCCTAACTGTAAACGATGGGCACTGCGCAATGGAGGAGTCGATCTTTCGTTGCGGTAGCAAATGCGTCAAGTGCCCCGCCTGGGGAGTATGGTCGCAAGGCTAAAACTCAAAGGAATTGACGGGGGCTCACACAAGCGGTGGAGCATGTTGTTTAATTCGAAGCAACGCGAAGAACCTTACCTGGGTTTGAAATGCAGGGATTATCTCTATGAAAGTAGAGTGATTGCCGCAAGGTGTAACCTGCACAGGTGCTGCATGGCTGTCGTCAGCTCGTGCCGTGAGGCGTCGGGTTAAGTCCCTTAACGAGCGAAACCCCTGTCGTATGTTGCCAGCGAGTAATGTCGGGCACTCTTACGAGACTGCCGGTGTCAAACCGGAGGAAGGCGGGGACGACGTCAAGTCATCATGGTCCTTACATCCAGGGCTACAAACGTGCTACAATGGCGGATACAGAGAGACGCAAGACCGTGAGGTGGAGCAAATCTTCAAAACCCGCCCCAGTTCGGATTGGAGGCTGCAATTCGCCTCCATGAAGTTGGAATCGCTAGTAATCGCGGATCAGCTACGCCGCGGTGAATACGTTCCTGAGCCTTGTACACACCGCCCGTCAAGCCACCCAAGCTGAAAGCGCCCGAAGCCCGGCAATAATAGTCCGGTCGAAGGCGAGTTTGGTGAGGGGGACTAAGTCGTAACAAGGTAGCCGTAGGAGAACCTGCGGCTGGATCACCTCCTTTCTAAGGACAACTTAGACGGTGGCAACAGTCCCTCGGGATAGCGGATAAGCAATTATCCGTCCCACGAGGTCTAATGCCGCTGAAATCGACAATGCTTACTGACTATGGCTACCCATTTTCTTTTTATGCTGTGAGCAACGAACTAATTAACGATGAACAGTAATGATTCCGTTCATTTGATTGTTGACCGTTAATTGCAGTTTCGGGGGTGTAGCTCAATTGGCAGAGCACCTGCTTTGCAAGCAGGAGGTCCTCGGTTCGAACCCGTGCGCCTCCACCAAGGTTGTCGGGCTTGTAGCTCAGTTGGTTAGAGCGCGTCCCTGATAAGGACGAGGCCAATGGTTCGAATCCATTCAGGCCCACCAGTTTTTCCAAAGAATTTTAGGGTTAAATAATTTTGTTACAGGCGCCTTTGTTGCGCCGCAATGGTTTTTTGACAATCAAACGGTTAGAAAAAATAAATTCTGCGTTTGTCTTGTGCAGGATGCGGATTGCTGTCGATAGCAAGCCGACCATCCTAAGATAAATCGAGAATTAGTTGAGTGAAACGCTGAGAATTTTGTAACGTGCAAACTCATATCGTTACCTAAATTGATAATCGCAACCTAGCGCGAGAGCGAAAATGTTGTGATCAAGATTTTAAGAGTGCGCGGCGGATGTCTTGGCGGCAGGAGCCGATGAAGAACGTGGCTAAGCTACGATAAGCCCCGGGGAGTCGCAAGCAGACTGTGATCCGAGGATTTTCGAATGATTGCATACTGAATACATAGGTATGCAAGGGGAACCGGGGGAACTGAAACATCTCAGTACTCCGAGGAAAAGAAAGTAAATAACGATTGCCTTAGTAGCGGCGAGCGAAACGGCAACATGTCTAAACCAATCAGCTTGCTGATTGGGGTTGCGGGACCGCGACATTGGATTTGACTTGGTTAGCCGAACGGGTTGGAAAACCCGACCATAGACGGTGATAGTCCGGTAGGCGAAAACTTGGTTGAAACATAGCGGTATCCCAAGTACTGCGGGGCACGAGAAATCCCGTGGGAATCTGTGAGGACCACCTCATAAGACTAAATACTACCTGCCGACCGATAGCGAATAGTAGGGCGACTGAAAGATGAAAAGAACCCCGTTTAGGGGAATGCAATAGTACCTGAAACCGCGTACTTACAAGCCGTCGAAGACCTATGCTTCAGCAATGGGGAAAGGTTGACGGCGTGCCTCTTGAATGATGAGCCGGCGAGTTGCTGTTTATGGCAAGCATAAGCCCTTTTGGGGTGGATGCGTAGCGAAAGCGAGTGCGAATGGCGCGCTAGTCGTAAGGAGCAGACGCGAAACCGTAGTGATCTATCCATGGACAAGATGAAGCGAGAGTAAAATCTCGTGAAGGTCTGAACCCACTAATGTTGAAAAATTAGGGGATGAGCTGTGGATAGGACTGAAAGTGTAATCAAACTCGGAGATATCTCGTTCTCCCCGAAATATATTTAGGTATAGCGTCGAGACACTACTCTATGGGGGTAGAGGACAGAATGGTTGAGGGGGACCACCATCCTACCAATTCCAATCAAACTCCGAATACCATAGAGATTATCTCGGCAGACAGACCGTGGGGGACAAGCTTCACGGTCGAGAGGGAAAGAGCCCAGACCGCCGATTAAGGTCCCAAAATTATGCTAAGTGGAAAAAGGAAGTGAAGGTGCTAAGACAGCTGGAATGTTGGCTTAGAAGCAGCCACCATTTAAAAAGTGCGTAATAGCTTACCAGTCGAGCACTTTTGCGCCGAAAATTAACGGGACTCAAGCATAATACCGAAGTCGCGGATTTAACCGGAGATGCGTCTCTGGTTAAGTGGTAGGGGAGCGTTCTATACGGAGTGAAGCCGCACCGAGAGGAGCGAGGGCAACCTTTGTGGACTGTATAGAAGTGATAATGCCGGCATAAGTAACGATAAACAAGGTGAGAATCCTTGTCGCCGTAAACCCAAGGTTTCCCGGGTAAAGTCATTCTTCCCGGGGTTAGGCGGGACCTAAGACGAGGTCGAAAGGCGTAGTCGATGGATTGTAGGTTAATATTCCTACCCCGTTGCGGAGGTTAATATACGGAATGACGGAGAAGGCTAATTGTGGGCGGTTCGTATGGTTGGACCGCGCAAAAACGTAGTCCGGGGCGAGTTAAATGCTTTCCCCATTAAGGATGAGGTTGATGCTAAAGCGCAAGCATAAGCCACTGATGCCATGCTTCCAAGAAAACTTTCGTATATTCAAAGCAACGCCCGTACCGCAAACCGACACAGGTGGGTGAGGAGAGTATCCTCAGGCGCGCGAGAGAACTGTAGTCAAGGAACTCGGCAAAATTGGTCCGTAACTTCGGAATAAGGACCGCTTCGATTGGTGAAGGATTTACTCTGGAAGCCGATTGAAGCCACAGCAAAGAGGCCCAAGCGACTGTTTACCAAAAACACAGGTCTGTGCTAACACGCAAGTGGACGTATACAGACTGACGCCTGCCCGATGCTGGAAGGTTAAGGTGAGGGGTTAACGCTCCGAGCCGAAGCCCCAGTGAATGGCGGCCGTAACTATGACGGTCCTAAGGTAGCGAAATTCCTTGTCGGGTAAGTTCCGACGTGCATGAATGGCGTAACGACTTGGGCGCTGTCTCAACTACAGACTCGGTGAAATTGGAGTATTCGTGAAGATACGACTTACCCGCAGCAAGACGGAAAGACCCTGTGAACCTTTACTATATGCTAATATTGGTAACTTATTTAACTTGTGTAGGATAGGTGGGAGACGATGATGTTTGCACGCCAGTGTAAACGGAGTCAACGGTGAAATACCACTCTTGTTACGTGAGTTATCTAACCTGGTTCCGTGAATCCGGACTGGGAACAGTGTTAGTTGGGTAGTTTGACTGGGGCGGTCTCCTCCTAAAGAGTAACGGAGGAGTTCAAAGGTCACCTCAGTACGGTTGGCAACCGTACGTAGAGTGTATAGGCATAAGGTGGCTTGACTGCGAGAGTGATAACTCGAGCAGGTGCGAAAGCAGGACTAAGTGACCCCGCGCTTCTGAGTGGAAGGGGCGTGGCTCATCAGATAAAAGGTACTCCGGGGATAACAGGCTGATCTCTCCCAAGCGTTCACAGCGACGGGGAGGTTTGGCACCTCGATGTCGGCTCATCGTATCCTGGGGCTGCAGTTGGTCCCAAGGGTTTGGCTGTCCGCCAATTAAAACGGTACGCGAGCTGGGTTCAGACCGGCGTGAGCCAGGTCGGTCCCTATCTGCTGTGGGCGCAGGATGATTGCGGAGAATTGACTTTAGTACGAGAGGACTTAGTCGGACGAACCTCTGGTGTTCCAGTTGTGCCACCAGGTGCAGTGCTGGGTAGCTATGTTCGGAACGGATAAACGCTGAAGGCATCTAAGCGTGAAGCCAACTCCAAGATTAGTCATCCATTTAGGCAACTTATAGACTATGAGTTCGATAGGGCGGGTGTGTAAGAACCGTGAGGTTTTGAGCTAACCGCTACTAATCAGCCGAACTCTTGATCGCAACTTTTTTGCTCTTGCCGCTCATTTGGCTTCGAGCATTTTGAGATTAAGATTTAGGTGGGTATGAACGAATTAACGAATATGACGTTCGCACGAGCAGGCGTTAAATTAACTAATTCTTGATGAATGCGGAATAAAAATTCTAACCGTTTTGATTGTTGATTTTTAATGACTTTTGCGGTCTGCCGTTTGGTTAAGGTGGATAAAAAGTCATCGTTCAACGGGATTTTCCCGGCGATTATGGCGGAGATGCCACACCTGTTCCCATTCCGAACACAGAAGTTAAGCTCTCCCGCGCCGATGATACTGAAATCGGGAAAGTAGGTCGTCGCCGGGTCTTATTTACGCCCTGTCAAGTTCGCTTGACAGGGCGTTTTTTTTGTTTTTATCGCGATTCACGCTCACTATTTCGACTTTAACTTTTCTGCCGCTCGTCGAACAGCCGCTTGATTTTACCTTCACTGCGCGGGAGCGAGTGGGCTTCGACTAAGCGCACGTCGGCGCGAATGTTGATGATATTCTCAATCGCTTTCGCGAGGCGTTGCCGCAACTGCTCAATGTCGCGCACGCGGTCGGTGAATTCGTCGGCGGGGATTTCCACTTCGACGAGCAATTCGTCCAAGCCGCTTTCCCCTTTCCGTAAAATGATGCGGTAGTGCGGCAACACGCCCTCGACCGACAGCAAGCCCGATTCAATCTGCGACGGGAACACGTTCACGCCGCGAATGATAAACATATCGTCCGACCGCCGTCCAATCCGCGCTATCCGCCGCATCGTCCGTCCGCACGGACACGGCTCGGTCAGCAACGACGTGATGTCGCGCGTGCGGTAGCGAATCATCGGGAACGCCTCTTTGGTGAGCGTGGTGATGACGAGTTCGCCCTCGGCGCCGGCGGGCAAAACTTCGAGCGTGTCCGGGTCGATGATTTCGGGATAAAAATGGTCTTCCCAAATGTGCATTCCGCGTTTGTGCAAACACATTTGCGCGACGCCCGGTCCCGAAATTTCCGACAAGCCGTAAATGTCGAGCGCGTGAATTCCCGCCGCGTCTTCGATGTGGGCGCGCATTGCGTCCGTCCACGGTTCGGCGCCGAAAAAGCCGACCCGCAACGGCTCTTGACGCAAATCAATTTTCATTTTGCCGGCGGCGTCGATGAGGTGCAGAAAATAACTCGGCGTGCAGGAGACGGCGTTGGCGCCGAAATCGTGCAGGAGCATCACTTGCCGCTCGGTGTTGCCGCCGGAAACCGGAATGACCGTCGCGCCCAATTTTTCCGCGCCGTAGTGCAAGCCCAGACCGCCGGTGAACAAGCCGTAGCCGTAGGCGTTGTGCAACACGTCGCCGCGCCGCACGCCCCCCGCCGCGAGCGCCCGCGCCACGCCTTCCGCCCAAACGCCGATGTCGCCCCGCGTGTAGGCGACGACAATCGGTTTGCCGGTGGTGCCGGACGAGGCGTGCAGGCGCGTGATGTCGGACATTTCGCTGGCGAACAAGCCGAACGGATAGGTGTCGCGCAAGTCGGTTTTCGCGGTGAACGGAAACAGCCGCAAATCGGCGAGTGTTTGCAACGAGTCGGGCGCGACGTTTTGCCGCTCGCATTTCTGCCGGAAATGCGCGACTTTGTCGTAAGTGCGTTTGACGACGGCTTTCAGCCGCGCCAATTGCATCACGCGCAATTGGTCAAGCGGCAAATAATCCGGCGCGCTGACCGGATGCACCGGCGAATTCCGGTCGCTCCACATTTCTTCGGACATAAGAACCTCATTTGAGAGTTGAGAGTTGAAAGTTTAGAGTTTAGTGTATGGAGTTTTTACGTTAAAGACGCGCGAAGCGCAACCACTGCTAAACTCTCAACTCTAAACTCGGCAGTTTGAACTCCGCCACGATTTCCGCGATGGGCGCGTCGCCGATGGTTTGCGGTTTGCCTAACCGTTGCGCCGCAAGCAACGCCCGCGCCGTAAATTCCGCCACTTCCAACCGGTCGAAGACCTCCGCTAAATTTTTGCCCGTCGCGAGCAAGCCGTAATTTTCAATCATCAGCGCCGGTCGCGCCGGATTTAATTGCGCGACCAATTCCGCCGGACGGTCGAGGCAGATTTCACTGCTCACGAGCGGCACGTCGCGCAACACCATATAACTTTCGGGAATGGCGCGGCAGTCGAGCGGCGTTTTCGTCAGCGCGAAAGTCGTTACCGCCGGCGAGCGCGCGATGGCGACCGCGCCCGTCCACGGGTGTTGGCGGAAAATTTCGCGGAACAGGCGCGCGCTTCGCGCCGGACGTTTGCCGGCTTCGCGCTTGCCGTCTTTGACGCGGACGATTTCCGCCGCCGTCAATTTTTGCGGGTCGTAGTCGGTCGGCGTTATCAAAAAATCGTCGTCGCCCGCGTCGCCCAATCGCGCCGCGAAAAACGAATGTCCGCTGAAAATCAGCCGTTGCCGGTAGGCGCGCGCGCAAAAAACGGCGATGTCGGCGCGGATTTCACATTCAAGCGGCAACGGCGGCGGCGGGACAAATTCCGTCCAGTCAACCGGCGCGGAGGTGCGCAAAAACGGCGCGGTTTCGCCGAGATTGGTCGCGTTGATTTGCATTTGCGCGATAAAGTTCAGCGCCTCGACCCGCGCGAACGCCTGCGCGAGATTTTTACCGACGGCGGCGACGCCGTGGTTCGCCATCAGCACCGCGTCGGCGCCGGACGCCAATTCGGCGGCGACCAATTCGGCTAATTTTTCCGACCCCGGCGTGGCGTAGCCGACGGACGCGATTTTGCCGCACGTCAATTTTCCGCCCGGCAACAATTCGACGTTCGGCGTTTGTCCGACCAAGCAAAACGCGGTAATCGCCGGCGAATGGGCGTGCAAAACCGCCCGCGCGTCGGCGCGTTTCGCATAAACCAACCGGTGAAACGGCAGTTCGCAACTCGGCGCGTGGCGACCGCGCGCCTCGCCCTGCGGCGTGATTTTAACGATGTCGTCGGGGCGCAACGTCGCCTTGTCGATGCGGCTGGGCGTAATCCAAATGTTGCCCTCGGCGTCGCGCACCGACAAATTGCCGCCGGAAGTCGTGGTCATACCGCAATCGTAAAGACGGCGCAAGGTCTGCGTCAACAACTCGCGCGGATGCTCGTAATTCATAGGTGCTCCTAATCGAACCGTCGCGCCAACGGCGCGAAACAACGTAGTAATGTGAAATTGAGATGCAAGCGGCAAAACAAGCGTTAGGTATCAAGCAAGAGGGGGCAAGGTCAAAAGTTTCGGGTCAATTTCAGCGATGGGTAAAAACAAGCGGCGCGAGTTTTCCGCAGTGGGGCGGAAATCGTAATTTTCGTAGAACGCTTGGGCGCGGTCGTTTTTCGCGTCCACCACGGCGCAATAGCCGCCGACTTTTTGGGCGGTTAGGGCGATAACACGTAGCGCTTCGCCGAGCAATAACTTGCCTAAACCTTGTCCTTGTCGCGATTTATCCACCGCCAAGCGACCGATGAGGTAGCACGGTAAAAGCAAATGGGCGGGAAACTTTTTCGCCGTTTTGGACGGTAATTCGCGCATGGCGAGCGTGTGGGGCGAAACGGTATAAAACCCGATTAATTTTTGGTCGTCAATCAGCAAATATGTTTGGTTTAAGCCGCGGCGGCGGTCTTGTCCGGCGCGTTCGCGGAGGTAGGAGTTAAGCGTCTCGTCGCCGCAATCGAAAGCGGCGCGGTCAAAGTCGGCGATGAATTCGATGATAGTCATTGGGCGCTTCGCGTGAATTTTTTGCGGTGCCGGGTCAGAGATTTCATTCGCGGCGAAATTGGGCGCGGGTTTAGCAACGCCTCGGCGACGCGCCTCGATTCCTCGGCGGAGAGTTCCCAACGACCGGCATTTTCAAGCGGTGGCTCGCCGATGATTTTTTCGGCTTCTTTTTTTGCCGCCGCCAAGATAAACGCGGCGCTAGTCATTCCGCGAATTTGAGCGGCGGAGTCGATAAGGTCGCGAAACTCCGGCGTGGGGAAGCGAAAAGTTGTAGCGGCGTGTTGGCGGAGCATCGGCATCACCTCGTCAAAGAAATCGTAATCCGGTGGCATTGTATTCGTTTTCGGCTTAAAAATAAGCGTTCTTTAACGCCAAAAAATTATTGCAATTTGGGCGTATTCAACGCCCCCCCCCAATTCGTAATTTTTAATTGTTAATTGTTAATTGTTAATTGTTAATTGTTAATTTACCCCCCCCCCCCCCGTGGAGGACAAACCGGCGCTTAACTCGTCTTTGTGGCGCATAAACAGCCGCACCAGCACGGGGTCGAAATGTTTGCCGTCGCCGTCGAGAATAATCCCGACCGCCTCTGAATGGCTGAACGGTTTTTTGTAGGGGCGTTCCGAAGTCAGCGCGTCATAGACATCGGCAATCGCCATCAACCGACCAAGCAGGGGAATTTCCTCGCCGCGCAAACCCGCCGGATAGCCGGTGCCGTCCCATTTTTCGTGATGCGCGCCGGCGAAAATTTTCGCGTAGCCGAGAAATTCGCTACCGTCGCCCGCGCCGATGCGCTCGACAATATCCACGCCGAACCTGGCGTGTTTTTTCATTTCCTCGAATTCCGCCGCCGTCAGTTTCCCCGGCTTTTGCAAAATGCTGTCTTTGATGGCGATTTTGCCGACATCGTGCAACTGCGACGATTGCAACAACAAGTCGATGTCCCAACCGGCGGCTTCCGCGCGATACACGCCCTCCGCCAGCATCGCCCGCACTAAAATTTCCAACACCCGTTGCGTGCGCTCGATATGGTCGCCGGTTTCGCCGTCGCGGTATTCGACCAAATTCGCCACGGTTTGGAGAATTTTATTTTGCAGGCGCGTTACGTTCTGGGTTTTTTCGGCGACCATCGTTTGCAAATAATTGTTGACGTCGTTCATTCGCAAATGCAGTTCGAGGCGCTTGCGCAGGAGCGGCGGTGAAAACGGCTTGGACACGTAGTCGAGCGCGCCGAGCGACAGCCCGGACAATTCGCTGGCGTGGTCGGTTTGCGCGGAGAGGAAAATTACCGGTATGTTCCGCGTGGCTTCGTCGTTTTTCAGAATTTTTATCGCCGCGTAGCCGTCCATTTCCGGCATATCGACATCGAGCAAAATCAAATCGACGGCGGTTTGTTTGAGCAACGCAAACATTTGCGCGGCGGACGGCGCGGTGAGAACTTCATAAACCTCGGCGAGCGCCCCCCGCCCGACCTCTAAATTGGTGGGATTGTCATCGACGAGAAGCAGGCGGCGCGTATTCGTCGCGGCGACGGCGTTTGGCTCGGCGGGCGACTCGGCGGGCGCCGGCGACTTGTCGGACGACAACGCCGCGCTAATCGCCGCGGCGACCGCCGCTAATTCCGTCGTGAACGCCGGCAAATTCGCTTGAATAAAAGCCGCGTCGCCGCCGCGACCGGCGTTTTCCAATTCCTTCGCCGCCGCCGAAATTTTCGCCGCGCCGACGCTTGCCGAAGCGCTTTTCAAGGCGTGGACGTGCGTGATAAAACTTTTCCATTCCGCGTCCGTCGCGGGGGCGAAAAGTTTCGTCAGCCGCGCTTTCGCGTCCTCGGCGTAAGTGTCCAAAATATCTAAATAAAACGCCGGCTTGTTGCCGGTGCCGCGCAGACCGGCGGCGACGTCGATTTTCCCCGCCAGCGCGACGGCAAGACCGGCGAGCGGGTCGGCGGGCGGATTTTCGGGACGCGCAACGTCGGGACGCGTAGCGTCGGGACGCGGCGCGTTGGTCGTATTGGTCGTATTGGGCGCGACTATCGCGTCGGTCGGCGGGGACGGAGTAATCACCGTTCTTGGGGCGACGCGCTTGGCGCGGGGAATCCAATTTTCGACGACGGCGTTTAATTTGTCGAGTTCAATCGGCTTGCTCAAATAACCGTTGAAACCGTGGCTTAAAAATACTTCCCGCATACCGGCGACGGCGTTGGCGGTCAGCGCGATAATCGGGACTTTCCGCGACTCGTTGCCGAGTTTGCGGATTTGCCGCGTCGCCTCAATGCCGTCCATTTCCGGCATCATATGGTCCATCAAAATCAGGTCGTAAGCGTTTCGCCGCGCGAGGTCAATCGCCTGCCGCCCGCTGTTCGCGACGTCAAACCGCATCGCAAACGGCGCGAGCAGACCTTGGACAATTTTTAGATTCGTCGCGATGTCATCGACAATCAGCACCCGCGCGGTCGGCATAGTGAACCGCGCGCTACCGCTTTTCTCGGCGACGGCGTGGGCTCCAAGGTTGCCGAGCGGCAAATTGTTCTCGTAGTTCTGTATCAGCGTGGCGGTGAAGACGCTACCTTTGCCATAGACGCTTTCGACCGTAATGTCGCCGCCCATCCGCCGGCAGAGTTGGCGGGCGATTGCCAAGCCCAAGCCGGCGCCTTCGATGCCGACGTTGGCTTTTTCGTCCACCCGCACGAAATCGCCGAACAGATTGGGCAAGTCCTCCGGCTTAATCCCGACGCCGCTGTCGCCGACGACAAAAGTCAGCCGCGCCTTGCCGGACGTTAAAAAATCGCAGGCGGCGGCAAATTTGATAAAACCGGACGCCGTGTATTTCACCGCGTTGGACAGCACGTTGAGCAAGACCTGCCGGACGCGCGCCACGTCGCCGACGAGCGTGGCGGGAATTTCCGGCGCGACGGCGGTGATGAAGTCCAGATTTTTTTCGGCGAGGCGCATCCGAATAATCACCAGCACGTCGTTGAACAGCGAGGCGGCGGCGTAAGCGGCGGGGTTGATGGTGAAGTTGCCGGATTCGGCTTTCGAGAAGTCCAAAATATCGTTGATGATGGCGAGCAGATTCTCGCCGGACACCTTGATGTCGCGGATACAGTCCCGCGCCGCCGGCGTTCCGTAGTCGCGCAGGGCGAGTTCGCTCATTCCTAAAATCGCGTTCATCGGCGTGCGGATTTCGTGGCTCATTCGCGCTAAAAATACGGTTTTCGCGCGGCTTTTTTCCTCCGCGCGCGCCTGCGTCGCGCGCAACCGCATCACCACCGCCGACAACGCCAAGACCAATATCAATCCGGCAACGGTCAGCGTCAGCGCCAAACGCCGCACGTCGCTATAATAACTCGCGACCGGCGTCGCCAAACCGATATACCAACCTTGCTCGTTGTTCCGCCGCAAAAAAATCACATATTCCGTGCCGTCGGGGGTCTTGGACAACCACGCATCCACGCTCGTCGCGGTTTGCAGTTTATCGGCGACGACCGCGTGTTCGGGAGAAATTTGGCGGAGCGGTTTGCCGGCGTATCTTGGGTTGGGATGCGCGATAAACGCCAAGTTCTTGTCCAACAGAAAACCGTAGCCGCCCTCGGCAAGGCGCACGGAGGTTACATACGCCGAAAGTTTGCGTAATAAAACGTCGAGCGCGACCACATACTCGCCCTCGCGCATCGACGCGAGAGCGATCGAAACCACCGGCTGTCCGGTTTCCGCGTCGATATACGGCTGGCTAATGCCGACCTCGCCGGTTTTTTCCAACGCGACGCGATGCCACGGGCGTTCGCTCGGCACATAATCGGCGGGCGGGTTCCAGCCCAGTCCGTCGAGATATTCGCCGCGCACGATGCCGTAAAGACCGTTGAAACCGAGGAGATTCTCTTCGCGCGCCAGATACCAATCGGTGATACCGAGCAAGTATTCAAGGATTTCGCCTTGCGGGGCGCCGCGGTCGAGCATCGTTCGCACGGCGAACGCGACGGCGGTCAACGCCGCTTCGGGTTGATGGAGCGAGGTCCTGATGTTGGCTTCGATGGTGCGGAGCATCTCGTGGGCGTTCGCCGTCAGTTGCGCCCGCATCATCCGTCCGGCGAAGAAATAGCCGACCGCCGCCAACGCCAAAAACGCCAACCAGATAAAAATCAGTTGGCGGTAATTTTGCTTTAATATCGGCTTCCAACTCACGTTAGTCGCTCCGCTTGAAAAGATGACGCGCGTTTGACAAATCGCGGCGGCGGCGCGTCCGAGACGCGCATTCGCGGCGTAAAAATAACCAAACGAAGCATAATGGTAAAAAAAGCGGCGGCTACTGCAAATCGCTTAATCCGCATTCACCGCCACGTTCGGGCGCGGGATTTTGGAGTAGTGGTGGAAACTTTCGAGCGCCGCTTCGATGCGCGTTAGGTAGCCCGCGTCGGCGCCGTGTCCGTCGAATTGCAAAATCAAATACGGCTTGCCCGACTTGTCCGCCGCATCGCGCTCGCCGCCGTCCATCTCGGCGCCGCGCGTCTTGACGCTATGCGTCTCGACGTTGCGCGTCCCGCTCATTATTTCCTTGAAATACGTCAGAATGTAACTGTCCGGTCCGCACATAAAATTGGTAAAATAAATCGGGAACCAGCGCGGGTGTTCGGCGACGTATTTCGCCGCCGCCAAAATTTTCTGCCCGTAATGCCAATACATATTGTTGTATTCCGGCAACAGCGCGTTCACGGCAAATGGAATCTGGTCTTGATAAATCACCGGATAGCCCATTTCGGCGATTTTGCGCGGCAATTCCAACGTCATCCCGAAATCCACCGTGTTATACGGACGCCCGATGCAGACGATGCCCAACTGATTTTGCGCCTCCAACTGCCGCTCCGCCGCCGCGCCGAGTTCCCGCGCTTTCGCCAAAAATTCCGCCTGCGCCGTTTTCGCCCGCCGCAACGCCGCCGTGATTTTTTCACTATTTACGCCGAGCGGCGCGGACAGCGCGGCGGTCAAGTCCCGCACTTGTTGCCGTTCGTCGAGATTAAACTGCATCAGCGGCGCGAGCAATTTATCGCCCCACGGCAAACCCTCCGCCGCCCGCAACACCGCCGGATGCGCTTGCACGTAGCAACAAAAATGCGCGTCGGTGAAGCCCGCCGGCACCGGCTCGCGCAACATATGCGGCACAAGAACGTAATCGACCTGGTCGGCGTCGAGCATCAATTTCGCGTGTCCGTGGCTCATCACCACCGGCGCGCAGTATTCGGCTTGCACGACTTCCTTGCCGGCGCGCATTACCTCTTCGGTCGAGCGTCCGCTCAACACGACGGTGCAACCGAGTTCGGTCAAAAACGTATTCCAAAACGGATAATAGCCATACGTGCCGAGCGACCGCAAAACGCCGACGCGCCGCCCGAACGCGCCCGCCGGTTTCAGCGGTTTCGCCCACGCGATTTCGCGCTCCCGCCAGAACGAAAAATTTTCATTCGGCTTGGCGCGGACTTTTTGCTCGCGGTAATCGCGCCCGCATTTCAAACCCCACGCCAGCGTTCCGGCGCCGGTTTTGATGAGCGACAAATTACAGCGGTTGTGGCAGAGTTCGCAGGTCTCGTAATCGACGCTGACTTTTTCGTCGGCGAATTTGAAGCCGACGAATTTCGCCGATTTTTGCTCTTCCGGCACGCGGTCTTGCGCGAGCAAACACATACCGAGCGCGCCGGTAACGTGGCAAAATTCGCTGACCGCAATCGGCTTTTGCAATTCGACTTCAAACGCCGCGACCAGCCCGCGATTGCGCGCCGTCGCGCCCTGAAAATAAATATGCTCGCCGATTTGCAAGCCGCCGACGACTTTGTTCAGATAATTGTCGCGGACGGAATGTAGCACCGCCGCCGCGACTTGCTCGCGCGTCCAACCGCGCGCCAGTAAAATATCGAGGTCGCGCTCCATATACACGGTGCAACGGTCGGAGGTCTGCGGACATTCCTGTCCCATCACGCGGTCGGCGTATTCTTCCAGCGGAATACCGAGTTTCAGCGCCTGTTCCTCGACGAAACTGCCGGTGCCGGCGGCGCAGACGTAATTCATAATCGAATTATAGACCATCCCGTTTTGCAGTTGCGTGAATTTCGCGTCCTGCCCGCCGAGTTCGATAATCGTGTCCACCAGCGGGTCGATAAACGCCGCCGCTTCGGCGTGCGCGGTGATTTCGTTCATCGCCAAATCCGCGCCGATTAACGCGCCAATCATTTTGCGCCCCGACCCCGTCGTGCCGACGCCGCGCACGTCAAGCGTAAATCCGCCCTCGCGCTCCATTTCGCTGAACGCCTTGAACAACAGTTGGACGGCGCGAATCGGGTCGCCCGCGGTCTTGCGGTAAATCCAGCCGACGACTTCTTTTTTGTCGTCGAGGACGAGCGCTTTCGTCGAGGTCGAGCCGATGTCGATGCCGAGCGCGACGCGGATTTTGCCGCTTGCCGGTTTTATGATTGCGATTTCGGATTTATCGGCGTTGACCCAGTGTTTATGGGTTTTCATAGCGGGGTATTTACTCAACACGAGTTGGAGCGGCGGGCGGAGGAAACTGCGTTTTTGCGTGTCGTCCTCGACGCGCAGAGCGTTCAGCGTAACGCCGCCGAGACCGCGGTTTTCGCGGGCGACCAATGCCGCGCCGAGCGAGTTCACCAGTTCGGGGCGGTCGGGAACAGTCACCGGACTCCCAAGTTTTTCGCCGATGGCGTTGATGACGATTTTATTTTTTGCGACGCCGCCGATGACGGCGGTTTTGCCGGACAGCGTCCGTCCGCCGAGCAAGCCGTCCACGGTCGAATTGCCGAGTCCCGCGCATAAACCGGCGGCGATGGCTTCGACGGAAAAGCCCTCTTGTTGCAAGTGAATCATATCGCTTTTGGCGAACACGGCGCACCGCGTCGCGACGCTCGGCGGACGTTTTTGATACGCGCCGGCGCGTTCGGCGAGTTCCTCCGGCGGCACTTGCAGGCGCAACGCCTGTTGGTCGAGAAACGCGCCGGTGCCGGAGGCGCAGGCGGAGTTGATGCGCGACGAATGGTATTTGCCGTGTTCGTCAAGTTGCGTCAGCGAGAACGAGCCGCCGCCGATGTAGATGATATTGCGGACGGCGGGGACAAGTTGTTTCGCGCCTTCGACGCCGGCGACGATAGAGTCGATATACACGCCGCCGACCGGCAAATTTTCGCCGCCGCTACCGGTGCGGACGACGCCGGTGATGGCGGCGAGGTCGAATTTTTTCAGCGTTTCCTGCAAGCAAGTCGCCGGCGCGCCGTGATGCCGCGCGTATTCCTGCCGCAAAATTTTTCCGGCGTCGTCAAGTAGCGTCAAACTCAACCCGATACTGCCGACATCAATTCCAAGATAAGACATAGCGATTTTCCTTTTATGGCGAGGGAACCAATCAATTAAAAATTCAAAATTAAAAATTAAAAATTGTGGAGTTTGATTTTCAGATTCGCGGGGCGCACAGCGGCGCGTAATTTTGATAATTAAACCGCTCGGCGCAATCGCCGCCGCCAAAGTTCGGCAACGGCGATTGAGAGTTGAGATTTGAACGTTGAAAGTTCAGGATTGAAAGTTGAGATTAAGAACCTATCCGAATATCGAACTAATCGGTTGTTTGCCCCGTTAGGGGCAATCTGTCGGTAGAAACGTCGCCGCCATAAAGTCGCGTCCCGTTAGGGACGCAATGGTCGAAATTTGCCCTACTCTAAACGCTAAAAAATTACCGCGCGCGAATCCGCATTACGGTTATATCGCCGCGCCGGGAAATTTTTTCGGCGGCGGGACAATAAAAAGCGTCTTCGGCGCGCGCCGGAATTTCCGCGCCGGTGGCGCCGCGCAAAAATCCTGCGCCGTTCAGCACGAACAACACTTCGCCGTCCGCGCCGGCGAACGTTTCGCCGTTAATAATATCCCACGTGAAATAAGGACATTCAAATTTGGCGACGGCGACCGGCGACGACGATAAATCCTTGATGACCGCCAAGCCGCGGTCGATATGCACGTCGCGCCCGCGCCCCCAATCATACAAGCGATAAGTAACGTCGCTCGATTCCTGAATTTCCAACAATCGCATTCCGCCGCCAATCGCGTGCACCAAGCCCGCCGGAATATACAGCCAGTCGCCGCGCCGCACCGCCGCCGAGCGCAAATAACCGTCAAGCCGGTTTTCGTTGATTGCCGCGCGTAATGTTGCCGCGTCGGGCTTGCCGTTGAAACCGGCGACGAGCGAAGCGTCCGCCGCCGCTTGCAGGACAAACCACCCTTCGGATTTGCCGCGTGAATTTTCGTGTTTGCCGGCGTAATCGTCGTCGGGATGCACCTGCACCGACAGCGTTTCGTTGGCTTGAATTACTTTGATGAGCAACGGATATTTGCCGCCGGTAACGCTTGCCAACGACGCGCCGGCGGGAATTTTGCCGGCGGTGTCGAGTTCCACGCTCGCGCACCCGTGCGGATGGTCGGAGACCAACCAACGTTCATAGCCCCAAATTTTTTCCGAAATAAACGGTTGCAGTTTCAGCATCGGCGGACTCCGTTACGTGAAGGGTTTAGCGGGGGAATAGACCTGTTCGACAACCAATTCGCGGCAAATTTTCGGCTAATTTTCCGTTTCGCTACGTCAAAATTCCTCGCAATACTCTCGGTATGGCTTCGTCATTTTTTCTGGCGAAACGAAAACTTAGACACGGAAATTTGCTCACTCGTAGGTTTAGAACAGGTCTAACAAAACCCCACTCGGACTCACGCCTTTGTGGGGTTTCTGATTCGTAATTTTTAATCGTAATTCGTAGTTGATTTTTACCCCAACAGCCGCAACGCGCAACCGGCGGCGCCGACGACGCCGGCGTCTTCGCCCAACGTCGCGGGTAAAATCTGCATATGTCGGACGGGGCGGGTAAAGGGGCGATTGACGTATTCGGCGCGAATTTGGTCGAACAGAAAATCGCCGGCTTGAATCGGTCCGCCGCTAATCACCAACCGGTCGGGATTGAGCAAATTCGCCAAATTCGACGCGGCGACCGCGATGTAATGCGCCGTTCCGGCGACAATTTCTTTCGCGAGTTCGTCGCCCGCTTTCGCGGCGGTAAAAATTTCGCGGCACGAAACCGCCGCCGCCGTCAAACTCGACGGACTGCCCGCTTGGCGCGCTTCCACAAAACGCCCGACGGTCGAAGTGGCGGAGGCGTAGGCCTCGAGGCAACCGCGTTGTCCGCAGGCGCATTGCCGCCCGCCGTCGAGAATTACGGTGTGTCCGAGTTCGCCGCCCGTCCACGACGGACCGCGCCGCAATTGTCCGTCGATGACGACCGCGCCGCCGACGCCGGTGCCGAGCGTCATCATTATCATCGTTTGCGCGCCCTTGCCGGCGCCGGCGATAAATTCGCCGTAACCCGCCGCGTTGGCGTCGTTTTCCAAAATGGTTTTCAGTCCGGTCAAGTCGCCGAGCGTTTTGACGACCGGCACGTCAAACCATTGCAGATTTGGCGCGTGAATCACAATTCCTTGGTCGCCGTCGAGCGGTCCGGGACACGCGACGCACAAGCCGCCGACTTCGCTTTTGTCGATTTTGGCGTCGCGCAACATATCGTCCGTCAATTGCGCGAGCGACCGCATCACCGCCGCAAAACCGTCCGCCGCCGGCGTCGAGCAACGATTGCGCGCCGCGATATGCAGGTCGCGGTCCACCGCCGCCGCGCGCGCGTTGGTGCCGCCCAAATCAATCCCGACCACATATTTTTTGCTCATAAGGTTGACCCTTTCAGAAGAGCAATTAACAATTCAAAATTAACAATTAACAATTGAGGAAGCATCGTAAAAACGGCGCGTTACGCGGTTAGTGTCGGTGCTGTTGCAACGAAGATACTTCCGCCAGCCGCGCTGAAAGCGCGAAACATATCAGCCCAGGGTAAGCGACACGCTCTATCGTCGCGCCACCCTGGGTAGCGGTTGATTGATAAAACCATCCGACAGTCCCGCCGCGCGGTTTTGCGGCGGCAAACGCCGCCTCCGGCGGCGAGAGCGGTTCGCCAAAACGCGGCGAACCGTCCAATTTCGGTTGGCGCTTCGCGCCGTCTTTACCCAGGGTGGCGCGGCTGATAGAACATCGCCGCTTACCCTGGGCTAATATATTTCGCCCCGTTGGGGCGACTGTCGGAATAAATTAGCAAAATCGCGTAACACGAATTGTTAACTGTGAATTACTTGAACTGTTCCGCCTTGTAGTAGCCGCTGTCAAACAGCACCGGCGCGATGTTTTCTTTGGTAACGATAATCGAGTCGCACAGATACGACGGAATCACTTTGACGCCGTTGTTGTAGTCGGTCGTGTTGTTGACTTCCGGCTCTTTGCCTTCGAGGATGGCGGCGACCATCGCCACGACTTTGTCCGCCAATATCCGCGTGTCCTTGAAAATCGACATCGTTTGCGAGCCGTTCAGCAAGTTGCGCACCGTCATCACGTCGCAATCCATACCGGTTACAATCGGGAAATTGTCCGGCGTGTAGCCCGCGTCGATTAACGCCGTCGAAATGCCGTTGGCGATGGAGTCGTTGGTGCCTAACACGGCGGAAAGTTTCACGTCGTCGGGACCGTAGTTGTTGCCGGTGAGCAGATTTTCCATCCGTTTTTGCGCTTCTTCGGTGGACCAATTCTTCGTGGCGATTTCGGCTTTGGTGGTTTGTCCCGACAACACTTTCAGTTTGCCGTTGTCGATGAACGGTTTAAGAATCGACATTGCGCCCTGATAGTAAAATTCGGAGTTGTTGTCGTCCGCCGAACCGGTGAACAATTCGACGTTGAACGGACCGGCGGCGCGGTCGAGGTCGAGTTTGTCCTTGATGAATTGTCCCTGAATTTCGCCGAGTTTGAAATTGTCGAACGAGGCGTAATAACTGACGGCGTCGGTGTTCATAATCAGCCGGTCGTAGGCGATGACCGGAATGTTGGCGGCTTTGGCGCCCGCCAACACGGACGAGAGCGACGAGCCGTCAATCGCGGCGATGACCAAGACCTTGCAACCGTTTTGAATCAGATTTTCGATTTCGTTGACTTGAATGGAAATGTCGTTGTTGGTGCTGTATTGCAAATCGACCTCGTAGCCCTTGGCTTCCAACACGGCTTTCATATTGGCGCCGTCGTGATTCCAGCGCTCCAAATTTTTCGTCGGCATCGCCACGCCGACTTTCTCGCCCGCCGCGGTCATCAGCATCGCGAACGCGCCACACAGAACCGCCGTCAGTAATTTTTTCATTTCTTTCCCTCCCACAAATTATTGCCGTCGCCCCACGCAACGGACTGAGCGCGGATTCTTACCGCTTCGTCAACTAAAAGCGATAACGCGCAAACGGCGAATCGACGGATTTCAAAGTTTTTTCGCGGAATGAAAAAGTGGGGCGGACGGCAAGCGTCGAGTGAGAGTTGAAAGTTTAGAGTTTAGAGTTGAGAGTTGAGAGTTTGGCGTTAAGAAAGTGAGCAGTGATTAGTGGACGGCGTGCGTTGAACTTTCAACGCTCAACTCTAAACTCTCAATCGTTGACCCGCCGTTAAAACGGCGGGCTATTGATTTCGGCGGCGGCTTCGCCGCGTTTCAATCGGCGGCGATAAAATCACCGCCGAAGATCTAAACTTTCAGCCGTCAACTTTCGGAAGGAAGATTTTCGTGTCTATTCGCGTAAAAGTGGCGTTGCTCATCGTCGGGATAGTTACGTTTATCACCGTCCTGTGCATCGGCGCGACCGCCTATCTGAACCGCTCTTCGCTCACGAAAAGCACGGTCAAAGACCTGCAAACCATTGCCCAAATCGCCGGCAAAATGGTCGCCGCGAATTTGCGCTTCCTGAAAACCGATATTGACGCGGCGGCGAACGAATGTTTGGAAGCGATGGTGCGCGACGCCGAAACCGGCGCGGCGGGACAACGATTAACCGCCGTGTTGCGCGAGCAACTCCACCGCCGCAAATGCCTGTCGCTGACGATTCTTGACGCGCGGGGCGTCGTCGCCTCCGTGGGCGACGCCGCGCCGGACGCCACGTTCGCCGCCGCGCCCGCCGTCAAACGCGCCTGGCGCGGCGAGCGCGTCATCACCTCGACCGAATACGCCGACGAAAAATTAGTGATGCGCGTCTGCGTGCCGGCGGGCGCGCGAATCCTCGTCGCGACTTTCAACGGCACTTACTTGAACGAAATCATCGCCTCCTTTCGCATCTGGGAACGCGGC
This sequence comes from Planctomycetota bacterium, assembly GCA_031261425.1. Lineage (GTDB taxonomy): Bacteria > Planctomycetota > SZUA-567 > SZUA-567 > SZUA-567 > MS499-59. The sequence goes on along the minus strand of JAISJR010000054.1, from coordinate 41,849 downwards.
AATATCTTTATGCTCGACCGCGCCGGCATTATGATTGCCAATTACCGCGAAAGTTTGGTGCGGGAGCGTTACAACGGCGTCGCCGACGGGCAAGCACAGCCGACGATGGCGAGAGTAATGAGCGAAATGATTAAAGGCAAAGACGGCAACGGCGTTTACACCTACGAGAATCAGGCGCGTTTTTGCGCCTACACGCCGGTCGGCGGCTCGGACGGCTGGACGCTGGGCGTGGTCGGTTTAATCGACGAAAGTCCGTGGATTCGCACGCGGCGGACTTTCTGGTTGCTGGCGCTCTTTTTTCTGACGTGCGGCGTCGCCGCCTCCGTCGTGTCCTCCAAAATCATCGTCAAACCGTATCGGCAACTCAGCGAGCAAAACGCGCTGTTGACGACGCTCAAAGAAACGGCGGAACGGGCGAGTCGCGCCAAGAGCGAATTTTTGGCGAATATGTCGCACGAAATCCGCACGCCGATAAACGCGATTGTCGGGATGACGACCATCGGCGCGTCCGCGCCGACGTTGGAGCGCAAGGACTACTGCTTCGGCAAAATCGGCAACGCCTCGGAGCATCTGCTCGGCGTGGTCAACGATATTTTAGACATCTCGAAAATCGAGGCGAACAAATTTGAGTTGGCGTCCGAGCCGTATAATTTTGAGGCGATGCTACAAAAAGTAACCGACGTTATCGCGCCGCGGGTCGGCGCCAAAAAGCAGGAATTCACCGCTTTTTTAGACCCCCATATCCCGCGCGAGTTAATCGGCGACGACCAGCGGTTGGCGCAAGTGATTGTCAACTTGTTGTCCAACGCCGTGAAATTCACGCCGGAGCGCGGCGCGGTTCGTCTCGACACGCGCCTGCTCGGCGAAGCCGACGGCGTTTGCACGTTGCTTATCGAAGTCGCCGACAGCGGCATCGGCATCAGCGAAGAAGCGCAGGCGCGCCTGTTCAGTTCTTTCACGCAGGCGGACAGCGGCACCTCGCGGCGCTTCGGCGGCACGGGCTTGGGTTTGGCGATTTCCAAGCGGATTGTGGAAATGATGGGCGGGCGGATTTGGTTGCAGTCGGAGCCGGACCGGGGCGCGACTTTTTCCGCCACCGTGCAGGCGCGGCGCGGGGCGGCGGCGACGGCGGCGAAACCGGCGGGCTTTAATTGGCGGGATTTACGGGCGCTCGCGGTGGACGATATGCCGGCGGTCGGCGAGTATTTTACCGAAATGGCGCGGCAGTTCGGCTTTCGTTGCGACACCGCCGGCGGCGGCGAACAGGCGCTGGCGATGATTGAGCGCAACGGCGATTACGACATTTATTTTATCGACTGGCGGATGCTCGACATCGACGGTTTGGAATTGGCGCGGCGGATTAAAATGCTGACGGCGAGCGCGAAAATCGTGCTGATTTCGGGCGCGGAATGGAGCGAGATTGAAAAATCGCCCGACAGCGAATGGGTCGATAAATTCCTGCCGAAGCCGCTCTTCTCCTCGGCGTTGTTCGACGGCATTAACGAGTTGCTGACGGTCAAAGAGAACGACGCGGGCGGCGAAATTGCCGCGGACGCGGACGCCGATTTTTCCGGGCGGCGCGTCCTGCTGGTCGATGACACCGAAATCAACCGCGAAATTGTGATGACGCTGTTGGAGCCGACGGGGCTGACGATTGACTGCGCGGTCAACGGCGCGGAAGCGGTGCAAAAATTCGGCGCGGCGCCGGAAAAATACGACTTGATTTTTATGGACGTGCAGATGCCGGAAATGGACGGCTACGAGGCGACGCGGCAAATCCGCGCGCTAACGGGCGTCGCCAAAACCGTGCCGATTATCGCGATGACGGCGAACGTGTTTAACGAGGATATTGAAAATTGTTTGGCGGCGGGAATGAACGCGCACCTCGGCAAGCCGCTTGACTTTGACGCGGTGCTTGCCAAATTAAACCAATATCTTAAACGTTAGCCGGTCGCGGCGGAGTTTGCCGGTCGGGACGCGGCGTTTTTTTTCTATCATTCACCCGAAAGGAAAAGCGTTATGAACAAAAAAATAAAAATACTTCTCGGCGCGGTCGCGCTGGCGATTGTCGCCGTCGTCGCGGTAAAATTGTCCGCCGGTAAAAATCCGCCGGCGCCGGTGCCGGTCGCGGCGGCGAACAATCTTTGCGTTTATTTCATTCCGAAAAATATGGGCAATCCGTATTTCGACGCGATTAGTTCCGGTTTTTACCACGCTTTCGCGGAAATCGGCGAGGAAAATTTCACTTATAAATACGTCGGACCGGACGTCGCCACCGACACCAGCCAAGTTCCATATATCGAGGAGGCGGCGAACGCCGGCGCGGCGGCAATTTTTATCGCCATCAACTCCGACACCGCGCTCGACGGTTTGCTCGACCAAGTTCGCGCCCGCGGCACGCGGGTCTATTTCATCAATCAGGACACCGCGCCGGCGACCAAACAACATCGCGACGCGGCGATTATGCCGGTGAATTTCGCCACCGTGGGGAGCGCGCAAATTGAATTGCTGGCGAGCCAACTCGGCTACGCCGGCAAGTTCGCGATTCTCTCCGCGACGCCCGAGGCGCCGGACCAGAACGCGTGGATTGAAACCATCAAAAATCAACTCGATAATAATCCCGCCTACGCCAAAATGGAGTTGGTCGAAATTGTCTATGGCGACGACCAGTCGGGCAAGTCAACGGTGATGATGAAATCGCTGTTGGAGAAATACCCCGACTTAAACGGCGTCATCGCGCCGACGGCGGTCGGCTTGCCCGCCGCCTGCGCGGTGCTTGAGCGGGAAGAAATGGCGGGAAAAATCACGATTACCGGACTGGGCTTGCCGTCGGAGATGGCGCGGTTTGTCAGGAGCGGCACCTGCCAGGCGTTTCATTTGTGGACGCCGCCGGACGAGGGTTATATCGCCGGCTATTTGGTGTGGGCGGAGAAAAAACTCGGCATCGCCGTCAAGCCGGGCGCGACTTTTCCGGCGGGCAAATTGGGCAACTACACCGTCCGTCCGAACGGTCAAATTTTGGCGCTGGAAGCGCCGATGCTCTACAACGCCGCCAATATCGAAAAATACGCGGTGCAGTATTAGAGTTGAGAGTTTAGAGTTGAGAGTTTAGATAACCGCTTTCAACTCCGAACTCTCAACTCTCAACTCTCAACTCTAAACTCTAAACTCTAAACTTCCGAAAGCCCCTCCCGATGCGCCGGCATTTAATTTTATGCGTTTTCGTTTTGGTCGGTTCCGTTTTGACCGCCTGCGGCAATCCGCTCGCCGGCGACAGTAGCGGCTTTTTGCCGGAGGACGGCGAGTTCGCCGGTTTGAGCGCGGTCGGCAAACGGCAAGTTCTCTTCACCGACGGTCCCAAAGAAAAGTATTTGGGCGCGGAGCGGGCGCGGTTTTTCAAGCAATACGGATTAAGCACGATTTACTCGCGCGACTACGCGCTCGGCGGCGAAGCCCTGACGATTGAGGCGTATCAAATCGGGAGCGACCTCGGCGCGGCGGGGATTTTTTACTACTACGTCGGACAACAGTTGCGCAACACCGGCGAAGAAATCGATGTCGGCGCGCAAGCCGTGTTGGACACGGCGCACGGCGGGCGCAATTTGTATTTTTACAAAGGGCGCTGGCTGTTCGCGCTGATTTACACCGGCAAAGAACCGGCGCCGGACTTAAAGCCGTTGGCGCAGTTTCTGACGGCGCGCGTGCCGGGGCAAAGCCGCAAGCCCGTCGGTTTCGCCTACATCGACGTTGAGGGCGCGGCGGGCAAATACGCGCGGGTAACGCCGGGCAACGCGCTGAACTTTGATATTTTCCCGCCGGGCGTGTGGGCGCTCGCGCCGGGCGGCGGCGCGGACGCGCGAATTTTCGTCATCGATTTCAGCGAGGCGAAGGCGGCGGAAAAAGCCGGCGAAGATTTCTGGCGCTATCTGCAAGTCAACGCGAGCGACTCGGCGCGGGAAAAACGGCAGTTCGGCAAAACGGCGGTGGCTTTTGCCCGCGCCGTTGACCCGCGGGAAAAGAATTTGGTTTATGCGACGTTCGACCGCTTCGTGCTTGTCGCCTCGCACTTAGACAACTTCGCCGCCGGCGAAACGCTCGTCACGCGCGTCATCGACAAAATCCGCGAGAGCAGGAGGGGCAATTAAAAATTACGAATTATTTAGCATTTAGCGGCGTGAGAAAAACTATGGCTATTTATGCCGGCGACCTTGAAATCCTGCAAAGCGTCTTGCCGCAACTCCCGAAAATTTGGGACGGCAAACAATGCGTGTTGGAATTGCAAGCCGCCGATTACAACTGGCGGCAAATGGAGTGGTGGGGCTTTTATTTTGAGTTTCGGGTTAAGCAAATGTTGGAAAACAGTTTCACCGTTCCGGGCGACCGGTTTGCGAGCGTCGTCTTCGATTTGAAGCGAAGCGTCAATTGGGACATCAAAGCCAAAGCCATCAAATCCGACGAACATAAGGTCATCTTAAACGACCGCTCGGCAATGGAGCAGTCAATCAAACGGCACGGCTGGCACGGCGAAATTATCGGTTTGTGCGATGTCGAATACAACGATGTCAACCGCTCGTTTCAGAAATGGCACACGGAATTGAAAGGCGGCAAATCCGCGTATGAAGTCGCGCGGGAAAAACGCACCGCCGTTTCGCGCTATCGCAAAACCAAAGCCGAATTGACGCAAATCGTTTTGCTGTTGCTCCAAGAAGCCGATTTGGACCAATTGGCGATAATGCGGCAGGGACGAAATTCCAACGGCGCGCCGCGTCCCGAAAAATATATGTTCGACTTGGAAACGCTCGACCGATTTACTTCTTACGCGATAGACCTGTGATGTTTTACAACTGCGACTGCATCGCCGGCGCCGGAAAATATCTCGCCGACAATTCGCTCGACCTGATTATCACCGACCCGCCTTACGGCATCGGCGGCGATAAATTGCACAAGCATTACAATCGCGACGAAAGCAAAGTCATCGACGGCTATGTCGAAGTGGCGGAAAAGGACTATCCCGAATTTAGCGCGAAGTGGCTCAAAGAAGCCGAGCGGGCGTTGCGCCCCGGCGGCGCGATTTATGTGGTTTCCGGCTACACGCAATTGCGGCACATTTTGAACGCGCTGGCGGCGACCAAATTGCAGGAAGTGAATCACTTGATTTGGAAATACAATTTTGGCGTGTATGCGAGCCGAAAATACGTGTCGTCGCATTACCATATTTTGTATTACGCGAAACGCGGCGGCGAGCGAACTTTCAACCCCAACGCCTTTTACGCCGACAGCGAAAAAAATGCCGGCGGCGGCTCGTTAAATTATCTCGACCGCGAAGATGTTTGGCTTATCAATCGCGAATACAAACCGGGAAAGATTAAAAACAAAAACGAATTGCCGGCGGCGTTGCTGACCAAAATGCTGTTGTATTCAAGCCGTGAAAACGACTTAATCGGCGATTTCTTTCTCGGCAGTTTTGCGACGGCGAAAGTCGCGCTCGGCTTAAACCGCCGCGCTTGCGGTTTTGAAATCAACAAAAACGCTTTTGATTATCAAATGCGGGAAATGGCGAAGTTGCGGCGCGGCGAATTGTTGGCGGGTTTGCGCGCGCCGCCGCCCAATCGCTTGGTGAATAAGGGCAAGCCGCTGAGCGCAACCGAAACGGCGGCGATAGTGGAAAATTATCAAGAAATGGCGGCGAGCGGTTGGTCGAAAAAATCCGCCGTCGAAAAACTGTCGCAGACCTACGGACGCGGCTATTGGTCGATTTCCCGAATGGTCGCCGCAAGCCCGCCGCCGTCCGCCGGCGTTCTCTTTGCCCGCCTCGCCGAATAACTCAATTCAACCAATGCCCCATTCGCGTTTTTTTGGTGGCGAGGTAGTTTTTATTTTCGGCGACCGGCGGAATTTCTATCGGCACGCGCTCGGCAATCGTCAAGCCGTAGCCCGACAGCGCCGCGATTTTTTGCGGATTGTTGGTCAGCAGTTTTATTTTGCGAATACCGAGGTCGGCGATGATTTGCGCGCCCAAACCGTAATCCCGCAAGTCCGGCGGAAAGCCGAGCGCGACGTTCGCCTCGACCGTGTCGAGCCCTTTTTCCTGCAACGCATACGCTTTGATTTTATTTTCCAAGCCGATGCCGCGTCCCTCCTGCCGCAGATAAATCACCGCGCCGCGTCCGGCGTCTTTAATCATTTTCAGCGAGCGGAGCAACTGTTGCCCGCAGTCGCACCGGAGCGAATGAAACACGTCGCCGGTCAGACATTCGCTATGCACCCGCAACAACACCGGCTCGTCAATCAGCGCGCCGCCCGGCGCCAAGTCGCCGCAAGTAACGGCGAGATGGGTTTCGCCGAACAATTCGGCGCGATAACAATGCAACGTAAATTCGCCGAATTCGGTCGGCAGTTGCGCCGCCGACACGGCGGCGACCAATTTTTCGCGGCGGCGGCGATATTCGATAATTTGCGCGACGCTACACATTTTCAATTGGTGTGCGGCGCAAAATTTTTCGAGTTGCGGCACCCGCGCCATCGTCCCGTCGGGATTCATCACTTCGCAAATCACGCCGGCGGGCGGCAGTCCGGCGATTTTCATCAAGTCCACCGACCCCTCGGTTTGACCGGCGCGTTTCAGCGCCCCGCCTTTGCGCGCGCCAATCGGTTGCACGTGTCCGGGGCGGACGAAATCCGCCGCCGTCGCCTGCGGGTCGGCGGCAAGGCGGATAGTCGTCGCGCGGTCGGCGGCGCTGATGCCGGTGGTTACGCCGCGCCGCGCCTCAATCGTAACGGTGAACGCCGTGCCGAAAGCGGCTTCGTTGTTGGCGGTCATCGGCGGCAAATCGAGGCGGCGGCACGCCTCTTCTTCGAGCGTCAGGCAAATCCAACCGCGCGCGTGCGTCGCCATAAAATTGATGGCGTCCGGCGTAACCAGCGCCGCCGCGAGCGTTAAATCGCCTTCGTTTTCGCGGTTTTCGTCGTCAATCAGCACGACCATTTTTCCGGCGCGCAAATCGGCGACGGCGTCTTCGATGGAGGATAACATTTTTTCGCTTTCGTGATGTTAATTTAGAGTTGAGAGTTTAGAGTTTAGAGAGTGGAGTTTTATTTTTTAACTGATGTTACGCGGTCAACGAAAAGACGCGAATTTTTACGAATAAAAAAAGAGATTTTTTGTCCACGAATTACACGAATTACACGAATTAAAGAGCCGGAAAACGGATAGAAATTCGTGTTAATTCGTTTAATTCGTGAAAATTCGTGTTAAGTTCTTTTCGTGTCATTCGTGGCTTCTCTTTTTTTTTGCGCGTAACGTGAGTTTTTAAGACGCGCGAAGCGCAACCTCTGCTCAACTCTAAACTCTCAACTCTCAACTCTTCTTCTCGCTGTCCCACACCGTCGCGGTAACGGCGAGGCGTTCTTTGGCGAGGTCGCGCAATTTGTATTTTTGGATTTTGCCGCTCGCGGTCAGCGGAAACGCCTCGACCACGAACACGTGTTTCGGGATTTTATAGCGCGCGATTTTATCCAAACAAAATTCGCGCACGCTCTCCGGCGTCAGTTCCCGTCCCGCGTGCGGAATGATAAACGCGCCGACCGCCTCGCCGTATTTCGCGTCCGGCACGCCAATCACTTGCACGTCGCGCACCGCCGGCATCGTGTATAAAAATTCCTCGATTTCCCGCGGGTAAATGTTTTCGCCGCCGCGAATAATCAGGTCTTTCAGCCGTCCGGTAATCCGCACGTAGCCGCCCGCGTCCATCGTGCCGAGGTCGCCGCTGTGGAGCCAGCCGTTCGCGTCGATGCATTTCGCCGTTTCCGCCGGCATTTTGTAGTAGCCCTTCATCGAGTTGTAGCCGCGGCAGACGATTTCGCCGACCGTGTCCGGCGGACAAAATTCGCCGGTTTCGGGGTCCATAATTTGCACTTCGATTTCCGGCAACGCCCGCCCGACCGTTTCGACGCGCAATTCGAGCGGGTCTTCGACGCGCGTCTGCGTCATCACCGGACTGGCTTCGGTCAAGCCGTAAGGAATCGTGATTTCCGGCATATGCATTTCGCGGACTACCTGTTTCATCGTTTCTATCGGACACGGCGAGCCGGACATAATTCCCGTGCGCAACGACGACAGGTCAAATTCACGAAAGCGCGGATGTTGCAATTCGGCGATGAACATCGTCGGCACGCCATAGACCGCCGTGCATTTTTCTTTGGCGATTGCCGCCAGCACTTTCAGCGCGTCGAACACTTCGACCATCACCGCCGTCGCGCCGTGCGTCAAAATCGCCATTATGCCCAACACCGAGCCGAAGCAGTGAAACAGCGGCACCGGCAAACAGACGCGCTCGGCGCCGGTGAATTTCTGGCACTCGCCGATATAAAAACCGTTGTTGAGAATGTTGCGGCTCGTCAACATCACGCCTTTGGGAAAACCGGTGGTGCCGGACGTGTATTGCATATTGATAACGTCGTCCGCGTCGCCGGCGGCGACCAAGCGGCGCAACTCGTCGTCGGGCTGGGTCTTGCCGAGCAGAATCAATTCGTTGATGTTGAACATTCCCCGCTGTTTTTCCGGTCCCAGATAAAGCAGGTGTTTGAGGAACGGAAATTTCGGACTGCGAATTTCTTCGCGCTGACCGCGCCGCAATTCCGGCACGAGTTCATACATAATGTCGATGTAGTTCACGTCGCGGAAACTGTCGATAAGTCCGAGCGCGACCATATCGGACTGTTCGAGGACGTAGGCGACTTCGTGCAGTTTGTAGGCGGTGTTGACGGTAACGAGCACGGCGCCGATTTTGGCGGTGGCGAACATAAACGTCAGCCAGTCGGGAACGTTGCGCGCCCAGATGCCGACGTGGTCGCCGCGCTTGATGCCGAGCGACAACAATCCTTTGGCGACGTTGTTGACGCGCTCGTCGAACTGGCGGTAAGTCCAGCGCAGGGCGCGGTCGGGATAAACGATAAATTCTTTCTCCGGCTGTTTTTGAACCAACCGGTCGAAGTATTGCCCAACCGTAACGGCGGTGAATTGCAGAGACATATTTTTTGCTCCTTTGAATTTGGTGGAAATTTTATTTGTCCGCGAATTTCCACGAATTAAACCAATTAACTCGTGTTACGCGGTCAACCAAAAGACGCGAATTTTTACGAATAAAAAAGAGAGATTTTTTTGTCCACGAATTATACGAATTACACGAAATTAAAGAGCCGGAAAACGGACAAAAAAATGGGGAAAGCACACTAACCTTCGCTTCGCTCGGTTTCGTGTTAATTCGTCTAATTCGTGTTAATTCGTGTTAAGTTCTTTTCGTGTTCATTTGTGGCTTCTATTTTTTTTTGCGCGTAACGCGAGTTTTTAATTGTGAATTGCTCTTAACTCCCGCAACGCCGCTAAAAATTGTCCTTCGTTTTTCACGCCGCCCGCGAGCATTTGTTCAATCCGTCGCGCCGCCGCCGCGAATTTTTCCGCCGCCGCCGGCGACCGCAAAGACAGCGCGGCGGCGATGGCGTCCGGGTTTTCGTCCCGCGGGCGCAAATGCAATTGCCGCCGGCAGTCCCACAACGCGCCGCTGAACACCGCCTGCGCCACCGCGACGCGCGTCCGCCCGTTCTGCAACAACCGCGCGAACGCCGCGATATATTCCAACAAATTCCGGCGCGACGGCGCCGGTTCCGGCAACGCCGGTCCCAACCGGACGCCATAACGCCACGCCGCCAGCAAGCCGAAAAACAACAGCGCGGCGAGCATTTCCCGTTGTGGCGAGGACGCGAACAGTTGCCACGCTTTTTTCACCGCGATATGCCCGTGATAAAATTCGTCAAAAACCGCCGCTCCCGCCGGCGACGCCAACAAATTGACCGCCAACGCCGCGTTGCCGGTTTGTCCCAAATACGAATTGTAAATCAGCGCCGGTTCGGCAATCACCAACACGCGCCCGCGCCCGACGGCAAATTCCGCGCCGAGCAGAAAATACCGACCGTCCCGCTCCACCGCCAACAGCGACGCCGGTTCGCCGCCCGGCGGTTCGTCGGTAAAACGCATCGTCTGCAAAATTTCCGGCAGAGTTACGACGGGGATTTTTGCCGCGAGGCGGGCGAAGCGCCCGTTGCCGAGCAGTTGGTAATTTTGCTTTTTTTGCAATTCCGTCGCCGCCTGTTGCAGGCGGTTGACATCGGCGAGCAACGAACGTTCGCGCGGCGCGGTCTCGTTCCCGTCACGCGCGGCAAGCGAAGTGTTCGCCAAAAACGGCAATACTTCCAAGTCGCCGAGCAAATTTTTCAGCAATAAATTTTCCCGCCGACCGCGCAACCAACGGTCGTTGCCGGCGCCGCGCGGCGGCGCGACGACGACCGTCCCGCCGTTTTCGACCCAGCGGCGGAGCGGGCGCAGATACGCCGGTTCGCGTTCGGTCGCGGCGAGCGGCGTTTCCCAAAAAATAAAAGTGCGCTCGCCGTCGCCGCTTGCCGCCGGCGGCAACCGCGAGCGCGCGACGGGTTGATTTAAGCGCGCCAGCGTGTCGTAGAGTCCGCGCCAACCGTAATAGTGCGTGCCGAAAGAATCCTTGCCCGTCCCCGCGGTCGCGGGATGCGCCGACTGCCACCACGCGCCGCCGATAGCGAGAATGACGGCGAGAACGCCGAACGCAAGCAAATAACGGAGCGGAGCGGAGTTCATTGTCGGCTCCGGCGGGGAGCGGCGGCGCGAATAAAAGATAAAAGAATTGGTGCGGAAGAGAGGATTTGAACCTCCACGAGTGTAACCTCACCAGAACCTGAATCTGGCGCGTCTGCCGTTCCGCCACTTCCGCGCGGGCGAGTTGAAAGCGCGAACTGTAAAAAATTCCCGGCGACGGTCAAGAAGAAGGGGGCAACGGGCAACGTTGGGATAAATAACTTGTAACCGGCGCGGGGATTGGTAGATTCCGCATAGGTTGTTTTCAATGCGGTTGCTCTATTCAATTGCCACGCCTTTTAAGGCGGGGTGGGCGGTCAAAAAGTAAAAGGGCTTTAGCCCAAATTAAACCATTCGGCTAAAGCCGGTCATTTTCTAACGCTGACCACGCCCTAAAGGGCGTGGCAATTGAATAGAGCATCTCCAATCGGAATTTCTCCGTGTTCTCTCCGTGTGAGAAAAAATTAGGACCCCGGTCTGATGAGCGCTCCGCAAAAACCGAAAACCAATTCCTTGCCGGTCGTGGCGCCAAAGAAATCGCCCGCGGCGTTGCCGCCGCGACTGCTCGCCGCCGACGCCGCCCGCGACAACACCAACGTCGTCTGGCAACCCGCGCCGTCGCGCTCCCTGAAAAACGAAAACACGGTGGTCGCGGCGTCCCAGTCCCAGCGCACGGTTAATTGGCGCGAAGAAAACACGCAGGGAACCGGCGCGACCGCCAAGGTGAAAGACGGCGAGGAAAACTTGTCGGCGTCGGCGAAAAATTTTCGCCGCTGGCGTTGGCGCGAAGCGTTGCGGCAAACCCTGCCCATCTCGCTCGCGATGGTCGTCGGCGTAACGCTGATTTTGATTTTCAATCTCCGCATCGTTTCGCAAGTGATATTGGAAGAAATCGCCCGCGCCGGCGTGATGAAAACCACGTCGTTAATTCACGTCGGCTCGCAAATTATCCGGCAGGCGCCCAACGAAGACGACTGGCCCGTGCAGATGCGCCTCATTTCCGCCGCCGACTACCGCGAGTTGACCTCCGACCCGAAAGTGCGCGACAAAAGCGAGGTGGAAAAAAATCTCTTCGCGCTGAACTACGGCAATTTGTTGAGCAGTTATTTCGTCGCCACGCCCACCGCCGCCACCGAAGAAGAATCGTCGCTGTTGGTGCAATTCGCCTATATTTACGGTTTTTTGCCGCCGGCGAAAAACAACGCGCCGCTCGCCACTTACGAGCGCGACCGGCAGGGTCGAACCGACGGCTTGGAAATCCGCGCCAACGGCGCGTGGATGAGCGGCTTGTCGCTTGAAACGCCGATGATGAAGGCGATGAAAAGCACCTGCGAAATTTGGCCCGGTCTGGTGGCGCAACGCGGCGGCAACAATCAGTTGCGCCAACACGCTGTCCTGCTGTTTAAGATGTATATTTACAACAACGCGGACGCGCCCGACGGCGAGGACAACCAACGCGACGGCGACCGTCTCGACGGGGCGCGTCCGCCGACCGCCGACTTGGCGGCAAGCAAAGCCATCGGTTACGTGATGCTGGGCGTCGGCGCCGACCAAATTATGATTGCCGCCAAACAAGTGCAAATGCGCACGTTAATCGTCAGCGTCGGCATCGTGCTGTTGGTCAGTATTTTTTATCTCTTCGTCGGTTATTTCGGCACGCGCAAATTGGAAATGCTGTTGCTCGACATCGAGCAAGTCGCCGACGGAAATTTTCGCCACACCAGCGTCGTCGCCCGCAATCCGGGCTTGCTCGGCGAACTGGCGCGCCACTTCAACGCGATGATTGAAAAACTCGCCGGCGCGCAGACCGATGAAAAAAAATTGGCGGCAATCCGCACGGAACTCGACATCGCGCGGGAAATTCAGGTCAAACTTTTGCCGACGCGCCTGCCGCGCATCAAAGGTCTCGACCTCTTCGCCGACTACAAACCGGCGAAGGAAGTCGGCGGCGACTACTACGATTTTTTTCCGGTGGACCACGACCACATCGGCATCGTCGTCGCCGACGTGTCGGGCAAGGGCGTGCCGGGGTGCGTGGTGATGGCGACGGCGCGCACGGTGTTGCGGTTCATCGTAACCGGTCGGCTGTCCACCGCCGACGCGATGAAACGCACCAACGCGCTCGTCGCGCAGGACATCCGGCGGGGAATGTTCATCACCGCGTATTACCTGATTTACAACGCGCGCACCCGCGAACTCACCGGCTCCTCGGCGGGGCATAACCCGATGGTGATTGTCCACGCCAACGGCGAATGCGATAAAATCAACCCGAAAGGCATCGCGCTCGGCTTCGACAAAGGCAAAATTTTCAACCGGATGATTCAGGAAGAAAAAGTCCAACTGCAAAAAGGCGACCGCGTGGTGCTTTACACCGACGGCGTGGTCGAAGCGATGAACTTAGAAAACGAGGAATACACCGACGAGCGTTTTTACGCTTTCTGCGCCCAAAACGCCGAAATGTCGAGCGAGGAGTTTGTCGGCGCCCTGCTGGCGGACTTAAACACCCACCGCCACAGCCGCGACACGCGCAAAAAACACGCCGAGCAACACGACGATATTACGGTGGTAACGTTTCGGGTAATGTGAGACCTTGATTTTCCGCCGCTTTACCGCTACTATCCGCCGCTCTGGATACGGAGATATAAGATGGACGTGTTAAAAATATCGGCGAAAAGCGCGGGCGACCACGTCGTCGTTACGTTGGACGGCGCCTTGAACACCGCGTCGTTCGACGACTTGGACAAGTCCTTCGCGACCTTGTTCAAAAAAGGTTTTCACCGGCTGATTATCAACTTGGAAAAGTTGACTTACGTGTCGTCGGCGGGTATCGGCGTGTTCATCGGCTATCAACCGATGGCGCAGGAAAGCGGCGGCAATATCGTCCTGATGAAACCTATCGAATCCGTGCGCGAAGTGTTTGATTTATTGGGATTGACCGACATCTGCGCCGTGGTCAACACTTACGACGAAGCCAAAGCCGAAATGGCGAAAGCCGGCGGCTCCGGCGGCGTGGTGGAATAAAAAGGCAATTAACAATTAATAATTAACAATTAACAATGGTGGTTGTCGCTTCGCTCCGTTATAAATTGCGCGAAGCGAATTTGAAAATCAAACTCCACAATTTTTAATTTTTAATTGTTAATTGTTAATTGAAAAAAAAGATGTCGGCGCTCGCCCTGATTTTTTTCGTCGTCGCGCTGTGGTCTTTCGCTTACGCGCTCGGACAAACCTCGCAATTATTTCTGCCCGCGATGCCGGCGGGCGACGAAGAAATTTTGCCCGCCGCCTATTCAATTCTTCATTGCCGCTTCATCATCAAAACCGCCATTTACGGTTACGCGCTGGCGGGCGGCTACGCCGTCGCCGCCGCCGGTTTTTGGCGATGGTAACGAGTTCAATTAACAATTAACAATGGCGGAATTTTTATTTTCAAATTCGCGAAGCGAAATTGATAATGGAGCGAAGCGACAACCGCCATTGTTAATTGTTAATTGCCCTATGGAAGCGCTTTTAGCCGAAGCCGACGCGCTGTTGAATACCGGTCGCCCCGACGACGCGGCGGCGTTGCTCCGCGCCAAGTGGGAACACGCGCCGGACAACGCGGCGCTCGCCAACGCTTACGCTTGCGTCTGTTTTCATTTGGGGCGGACGGTCGAGGCGAAAAAAATCTTCGCCGCCTTGCGCGACAATTTCCCGCCCGACGCGCAAACGCTCAACAATCTCGGCTATTTGCACCTCGACGAAGGCGACCACGCGGCGGCGGCGGCGTGTTTCCGGCAGGCGCGCGAACTCGCGCCGGAGGATTTGGAGATTCGTTTGAATTGGGCGACGGCGCTTAGCCGCGGCGGCGACGCGGCGGGGGCGTTGCAAATTTTGGACGAAATTATCGCCGCCACGCCGCGCGCGGTCATCGCGCATAACAATCGCGGCGTCGTCTTGCGGCGGTTGGAACGGCTGACCGAAGCGCGCGAAGCGTTCACCGCCGCGTTGGCGTTGGACCCCAACGACGCCACCGCGCTGAACAATCTCGGCTATTTGGAACTCGCCGCCGAAAATTTGGACGCGGCGAAAGATTACTTCACCCGCGCCGTGGCGAACGCCCCGCGCAACCGCGCCCACGCCGCCAACCTCGCGTTAGTCGAACGCAAGTTAAGAGAGCGTAGAGTTGAAAGTTTAGAGTTGAGAGTTGAGATAACACCGGCGCACTCTTAAACTTCTTGACCTCTTAACCGCTTGCTTCTCCACTCTCAACTCTGCTCCTTCACCGTCCAATCAAATCCAAAAATTCGGTGCGGGTCGAGAGTTCGTCGCGGAACGAACCCAATACCGACGAGGTGGTGAGCGAGGAATTTTGTTTTTCAACGCCGCGCATCATCATACACATATGACGACATTCCAGCACCACGCCGACGCCGCCGGCGCCGGTTACTTGTTGAATCGCGTCGGCGATTTGCGCGGTGAGGCGTTCCTGAATTTGCAAGCGGCGCGCGAACATATTGACGATGCGCGCCAATTTGCTGATGCCGAGCAATTTTTGGCGCGGAATGTAGCCGATGTGGCACTTGCCGTAAAACGGCAACAAGTGATGTTCGCAGAGCGAATAAATTTCAATGTCGCGGCAGATAATCATATCGTGCGACGCGGCGGTAAAGACCGCGCCGTTGACGACCGCGCCGAGTTCCTGCCCGTAACCGGCGGTCAAAAACTTGAACGCTTGCGCGACGCGCGCCGGCGTTTTCTGCAACCCTTCGCGGGCGGGGTCTTCGCCGATTTCGCGCAAAAGTTCGGCGATTAGTTGTTCGACACGAGCGTCGTTCATTTTAGAGTTGAGAGTTTAGAGTTAAAAGTTGAGAGTTAAAAATTGAGAGAGTGGAGTTTTATTTTCAAGACGCGCGAAGCGCATCCTTTGCTAAACTTTCAACTCTAAACTCTCAACTCTGCTCTTTCAAACCGGCACGGCGATTCGTCGCGGCGCAGGTAACGCGGCGCAAAAGACAGCGGTTCGGCGATTTCGCCGCCGCCGCGCGCGGCGATTTCCGCCACCGCCGCCGCTAACGGCGGTTCGCCGGAATAGGGGAAAAATTTGACGCCGCGCTCCAGCGGCGGCGCGAAAATAGCCGGCGTTTTTTCCCAACCGCCGCCGACCACAACCGTATTCTCATCAAGCATCGGCGCGACCGTCGCCGGCGACAGCGCGACATCTTTTTCTCGCGCCCGCGGCGTTCCGTCCGGCGCGATGGCGTAAAAACCGCAATACAATTCGTCGGCGCGCGCGGTTTGCAAGACGACAATTTTCGCCGCGCCGTCAAGACGCGCACCGTCAAGACGCGCACCGTCAAGATTCGCCGACCGCGTCGCCGCCAACGCCAGCGCCGCCAAACTGGAAACGACGACTAATTTTTTTTGCAAACTCCACGCCAACGTTTTCGCCGCCATCACGCCGATGCGCGTGCCGGTGTAACTTCCCGGTCCGCCGCCGACCGCGACGGCGGTGATTTCCGTCAAATCAATTTTATTTTGCCGCAATAAATCCCGCGCCGCGGCAACGAGCAACCGCCCGTGTTGCCAGCCGTCGGCGAGCGTCGCGACCGCCGCGATTTTTTCGCGGTCGCCGCGTCCGTCGCGTCCGTCGCGGTCGTCGCGCTCGCCGCGTAGCGCGACGCTACCGAATGGCGAAGAAGTGTCTAACGCCAAGAACATTCGTGTCTCCGCAAAAACCGCTCTTATCCGACAAAGTCAAAAAAAATCAACCGCCCGGTAGCGCCGGCGGGCGGCTTGCCGGTGCGCGGCTTGCCGGTGCGCGGCTCGTCGGTGCGCGACTCGCCCGCGGGCGGCGGGGCGGAATTTTTACCTTAAACATTTTCAGCAATTGGTAACTGCGCAAGAAAAAGTCGGTGGTGTCGGCGACTTCCTTGCCGGCGAGCAAAACCGGCTCTATCACTTGCTCCGCGAAATCCCGATTGGCAAGCAGGCGCGCGGTAAAATTAAAACCGCCCGCTCGCAACAAGCGGTCAATCTCCGCCACGCACGGCGTCAATTTGCCGACGACGGCGGGATGAATTTTCGGCGAAGCAAAAATTATTTCGCCGGTTGACACGCCCAAATAACCGGCAAGCCCCATCGCCGCGCGCAACAATTTTTTCACCACTTGCGCGCAAATCTCCGGCGTCGAGTTGCCGTATTTCAGTCCTTTTTCGTGAAACGCGACCTCGACCGCGTAAATTTTCGCCGTGTCGCCGGCAAAACAACCGCCGAGCAGGTCGATTTCACCCTGCACCAACAACTGGTCGAGCGAACTGTTTTTGTAAATTTCCCAGCCGTATTGCCGTTGGAAAAATTCGCGCGAAACGGTCAACAATTGCTCTATCGCGGCGCGGTTTTGCAGTTCGCGCCATTGCGGCGACGTTTTCCAATTGGTTTGGACCAGTTGACAGCCCTTGACATGCCGCAACCACGAAAAAAACAACGATTCGCCGATTTCGATTCTCATAACTCTCCTTTGCCAAAAAGACCAAATTAAAAATAACGGCGCAAATTTCCGGCATAAAAAAAAGGACGCCGTTTTTGCGTCCAAACTGAGGCCGACCAAAGCCCATTCACGAAACGCGTCAACAGCGCCCCCAAGCGGGGCTCAGTTACCCGTGAATGGGATAATTAAAATTGGTCGTTTCAGTTTGTCCCATTGATGACGCCGCCGGCGACGATAGACGGCGTGTTTGTCCAACGCAAAAAAAATATCGGGGTTCTCCATAGTGAAATGCGAAAGATACGGTTCGTCATTTTTTCGACGTTATCGGCGGCGGACAAAAATCATCGGCACATCATATTTGGCTAATCGCCGGTCGGCGGTGAGCAACTTGATATTTTCACATTGCGCTTGCGATAACAGCAACCGGTCAAAAGGGTCTTTATGCCAAAACGGCAAACCGCCGATGGCGGCGGCATGTTCGCCGGTAACCGGCAATTCGATGTAACCGGCGGCAAGCAAACCGGAACGCAACCGCGCGGCGTCTAAACGAAAATCCGCCGCTTGCAAACCGTTTTTCAGCGCCACCTCGAAAATACTAATCGCGCTAAAATACAATTCATTGTCGGCGTCTTCGATAAGTTGGCGGGCTTTTTTCGGTAGTAAGCCGGTGTTCGCGGTTGCCCAAATCAATATGTGCGTATCGAGAAGAATTTTCATCGGTTCAGCCCGAACATTGCCGCAATTTCTTTTTTTCCCACCTCTTTGATGTCCGCCGCGACCGTCGCTTGCCCCTCCATAAAACCGAGCCGCGACGCTTGGCGCGGAACGTCGCAAGGCACGATTTTCGCCAACGGTCGTCCCGCTTTCGCGATAATAAACGACTGCCCGCGCCCCACTTGTTCGAGCAAGCCGGCAAAATTGGCTTTCACTTCGCTGAAATTAAAGGTTTGCATAATTTTTACTCTCGCTTCGGTTGTTTTCGACGCCTCCTCCTCGCTTTTTCCCGCCGCCAACCTTTATATTTCCGCGCCTTCGTTCACCGGTTTCGGTTTCAGCGGATTGAAATACTCGCGCATTTTTTGGAACATCGCGTAGAGCGGCGGCACCAACACGATGCCCGCCACCGACGCCAGCAACATTCCCGAAAAAGTCGGGATGCCGATGGCTTTACGACTGCCCGCGCCCGCGCCCGTGGCGACCACCATCGGGAACACGCCAATCAAAAACGACCACGCCGTCATCAACACCGCGCGGTAACGCACCCGCCCGCCGTTTTCCGCCGCCACCGCAATCGGCAGTCCCTCGTCTTCGCGCGCCTGCTTGGCAAATTCCGCCATTAAAATCGCGCTCTTGCCGGCTAGCCCGATGAGCATAATAAACGCCAATTCCGCGTAGATGCTGATGGTCATACCGTAGAGTTTCAACCCGACCACCGCGCCGAGCAACGCCACCGCCACCGACGCCACCACCGAGAGCGGCATCGTCCAACTCTCGTATTGCGCCACCAAAAACAGATAGGCGAAAATCATCGACAACATCATCAAATAGCCGATTTTCCCGGCGTTGCCGCGCTCCTGAAAACTCATATCCGTCCACGCGACGCCATATCCGGGAAAATCCTGCCGAATAATTTCTTCAATCCGCGTCATCAGTTGGTGCGAACTGACGCCCGGTTTCGCCATCGCCGTAACGGAGGCGCTTCGCGCTTGCTCAAAACGGGTAACCACCCGCGGACCGACCGCGTAGCGCACGCTCGCCACCGCCGAGAGCGGCACTAACTTGCCGGTCGTGCTACTTAAATTTATTTTCTCGATGTCCGCGATGTTCGAGCGGTCGCCGCCCGCGGCTTGCATTTTCACCTTAAACGAAAAGCCGTTGAGGTTGAAATCGTTGACGTAAAAATCGGACAAATTCGCCTGCAACGTCGAGAAAATAATGTCGGTCGGCACGTTCATAATTTGGGCTTTTTCGCGGTCGATGTCCAAGAACAACTGCGGCGTGTTGGCGTTATACGGCGAGAAAGCCAGCATCGTTTCCGGCGCGGCGTTCAGTTTGACCAACAGCCGGTTCAGCGTGGTTTCGAGTTCCGTCGCCGATTGTCCGGCTTTCGCCTGCATCATAAACGTAACGCCGCCGCTGATGCCCAAGCCCATAATCGCCGGCGGCTGAAAGACGTTAATCCGCGCCGCCGGCACTTGCGCCGCCGCCGTTTGCGCCTGCCGCATAATGGAATCAATTTGCAACGCCGGCGTTTGGCGCTCCGCCCACGGCTTCATCTCGATAATCGCCAGACCTAAGTTTTCGCCTTGTCCGCCCATAAAACTAAAACCGTTGACGACGACGACATCCTGCACGCCGTCGATTTTCCTCACTTTTTCGGAAAAGGCGGCGGCGGCATCGCGCGTCCGCGCCAACGTCGCGCCCGGCGCGAGTTCAATCGCGGTCAATACGCCGCCTTTGTCTTCGGGCGGCAAAAACGAAGGAAACAGCGAGCCGTGGGTCACATACCCCAGCCCTAACACCGCGAGAAAAATAACGAGCGTGAGCAACGATTTGCGCACTAAAAATTTCGCGCAGGTCAAATAGGCGTTGCGCGAAAAATTCAGCCCTTGGTTGAACGGCGCGAAGAGGCGGCTCGGCGCGTCGTTGGCGCGTAAAATCATCGCGCAGAGCGCCGGACTGAGCGTCAGCGCGTTGATGGTCGAGAAGACCAGACCGACGCAGATGGTAACCGAAAATTGTTTGTAAATCGTGCCGACCATCCCGCCGTAAAAACCAATCGGCGCGTAGATGGCGATGTTCACCAACGTCGTCGCCAAAATCGCGCCGGTGATTTGCTTCATACTTTTAATCGTCGCCGCGCGCGCCGACAATTTTTCTTCGTGCATCAGGCGGGTAACGTTTTCCACCACGATAATCCCGTCGTCAACCAACGAGCCGACGACGAGAATTAAAGCGAACATCGTCAGCAAATTGACGGAAAAACCGAACGAATACAAAACGATAAACGTTCCCATCAAGGCAACCGGAATAGCCAGCGCCGGCACAATCGTCGCCCGCCAACTTTGCAGAAAAAGATAGGTGGCGACGACGACTAAAATTAACGTCAAAACCAAGGTCTCGATAATTTCTTTCATACTGGCGCGGATGAATTTCGTCGGGTCATAGCCGACGCGCACGCTCACGCCTTTGGGAAACGATTTCGCCAACTCGGCGACGCGCGCTTTGGCGGCGTTGGAAGCGGCGAGGGCGTTGGCGCCGGTGTTGCGATAAATCGCCAGCGCCGCCATCGGCTTGCCGTTAAAAGTCGCGTTCCACGAATAACTGTCGGCGCCGAGTTCCACGCGGGCGATGTCGCGCAAATGCACGACCCGCCCGTCGGCGGTGGTGCGCACGACGATGTCGCCGAATTGTTCGGGCGTATTCAGCCGTCCGAGCGTGTTGACTTTTAGTTGCAAATAATCGTTGCTGTTTTCCGAGCCGACGGTGCCGGAGGCGGCTTGTAAATTTTGCGACTTAATCGCGCTCGCGAGGTCGCCGGGAGAAATGCCCAATTCCGCCATTTTCATCGGGTCCAGCCAAATGCGCATCGCGTATTCGCTCGCGCCCATAATCTCGGTTTGGCTGATGCCGGGGATGCGCGCCAATTCGTCCTTGACGTTCATCCGCACGTAATTGCCCAATTCCAACATCGACATTTGAGTTTGCGTCTCGTCGATGGTGAAGACGAACAACCCCAAAATATCGGTGGAGCGCTTAATCACGTTGACGCCGAGGGCGCGGGTTTCGGCGGGAAGTTTCGCCTCGGCGCGGCGGACGGCGTTCTGCACGTTGACTTGCGCGATGTCGTCGTTGGAATTCGGCTCGAAAGAAATCGACAGCGAATACGTGCCGTTGTTGTTCGAGTCGGAGGAAAAATACAGCATATCGTCCACGCCGTTAATTTCCGCCTCAATCGGCGCGCCGATGGTGTCGGCGATGACTTCGGCGCTGGCGCCCGGGTAAGTGGCGCTGACCACGATTTGCGGCGGCGCGACTTCGGGATATTCCGCCACCGGAATTTGCAGAACGCACAAGATGCCGAGCAACGTGATAACGATGGAAATCACCATCGCCAACTTCGGTTTGTCGATAAAGGTCTGAGAAATCATCATGGTCGGGACTGCCTTGGAGGGGGTGGTTTTTTAATTAAGAATTAAGTGTTACGCGACAGGTTCTGTTTTGATAATTTATTCCGCCGGTTCGCGCTGAAAGCGCAAAATATATTAGCCCAGGGTAAGGCGCGCATTCTTTGCGCCGCAACCTCTGGGTAGCGATTGATT
The DNA here is from genome assembly GCA_031261425.1 of Planctomycetota bacterium. Taxonomy (GTDB): domain Bacteria; phylum Planctomycetota; class SZUA-567; order SZUA-567; family SZUA-567; genus MS499-59. The sequence goes on along the minus strand of JAISJR010000054.1, from coordinate 20,395 downwards.
GAATGAAACCATCCGACAGTCGCCCGCGCGGTTTGCGGCGGCAAACGCCGCCTCCGGCGGCGAGAGCGGTTCGCCAAAACGCGGCATTGTCCTAATATTGTAACTACCCCATCATAGTTCCGCCTGATGAGCGGTTGCATTACCGGATAGCATCAACGCGCCGGCGGTTAAGACCAACGTGATTAATCTGTTTCTTTGTTTCCATATTATTTTATTTTTAAATGTTGCTGTAATAATTCTTTTGTATGCTGCAATAATTCTTTTCCGCCAATCCCTCCATGCCCCGGAATGACAATTTTTGCTTCGGGAAACTTCTCAATCACTTTTTGAATGGTTTTTGCCCATTCTTCCGGTTGGGCATCCGACAGGTTTCCAAGTCCTTTGGAATGAATGTCTTTTACCATGCATCCGCCAAACAGGATTTTTTCGGAAGGAATCCAAACCACAATATTATCCGTTGAATGACCGCCACCCAAATAATAACAGTAAACATATTCTTCATACAGGTTTAATTGCAGGGAATCTGTAAATCCGTTTTGTGGAACAGGCTTTCCATGTTCTTTTGCCAAATCAACCGTCATCTGATTGGCGTATGATTTTACACCCTTTGAATGAAGATAATCCAAGCCGCCGAGACAGTCTTCGTGCCAATGGTTGGGAACGAAAGTAGAAACAGCGGCTTTTAACGAATCGGCAATCCATTTCACCAAAGTTTCCGTTTGACTGTCAGTTACCGGAGTATCAAAAAGAAATGCTTCGCCATTCTTTATCAAAATCAAGCCGTTGGAAGATACTTTGCCGAATCCGTCTATTTCAGAAACAGATACATGAACGTATGCCTTTTCCGAAAGTTTTATCAATTCGACGTCTTCGGAAATCCGTATCTTCGGGTAATCGGATTGCGCCCGTAAAGGTAACTGAATGAACAATATAAAAAGAAAAAACAGATGTGTCTTCATTTTATGCTAATCCTGTTTAATAACCGGAATCCATATTTCACTTTTATAATCGGGCGAAATGAAATGCAACGGACTTCTCCTTCATAGAGATTTTCCACACACGATAGCCCAATTGCGCCGCTTCCTTCTTGTAGGTTAGAGTCATTCGTAATTCGTGAATTTTTAATTCTTAACTCGACTTACGTCGGTCAACAAAAAGACGCGAATTTTTACGCATAAAAAAGAGAGATTTTTTTGTCCACGAATTACACGAAGTTAAAGAGCCGGAAAACGGACAAAAAATTTGGAAAGCACACTAACCTTCGCTTCGCTCGGTTTCGTGTTAATTCGTCTAATTCGTGAAAATTCGGGTTAAGTTCTTTTCGTGTTCATTCGTGGCTTTTTTTTGCGCGTAACGTGAGTTTTAATTCTTATTTTTTAGTGTTACACCGGCACTTCGACCTCAATAATTCTGCGTGGCGGCTTGCCGATGCGCCGGTGCATTTCGGCGAGTTGTTGTTCGCGGTCGGCGCGGGCTTCCTCCGGCGTCATATTATCCCATCGTTCAGTGAGTTTCTGCCGAATTTCGTGTAACATTCTAATGGTTTCATCCATAGTTATTCCTCCCCTAAAAAGATTGTCGGCGACAAAATCTCCAACGATTTACACAGCCAATCGGCATTGACTTTTTTCACGGCTTGCATTGCTTTCAATTTCACGATGTGCGTAAAATTCCACGACAAAATAAAATCACAATTTGCCAGCGTCGCGGCGGCGATATGGAGAGTGTCCATTTTACAACGCGGCGGTAAACCGCCGGCATCAATGTAGGCATTGGCCAAATCAAGGGCTTCCGGTCTTTCCATCACTTTAATTTCGCTGTAATTAATACGCCCTATTTCATCAATCATTTTTTGTTGTTTCTCGGCAAATTCCGGCGGACACTTGTTTATCTCGAACATCACCGCATCGGAAATCACTACCGTGTATTTTTCCGCTTTAATCTCGTTCCACAGCCGCCGCGTGTCGCGTTGTTTTTCCGGTTTGTCATCGTCGAATAAATAATTGATGATTGACGTTTCAAGATAGATAGTCGGTTTTCTAAGCATTTTCCACCGTTTCCTTTCGCGCAATTTTGACCGTCAATCCCATCGCTACGGTTTCCGGTTTCGCAATTCGTAATTTTCGTTAATTGCCGCTCTCCGCCGTTCTAATCGCGCCGCCGGGCATTATTTTGTGCGTGCCTTCGACGACGACCGTTTCGCCCGCTTCGACGCCTTTAGTAATTATTTGCAAATCGCCAATCACGTCGCCGACTTCGACCGCTCGCAACTCCGGTTTATTGCCGGCGCTGACCACATAAACGTAATGCCCGTCGTCGCGCATCAGCACCGCCGTAACTTTCACCGCCGCGACTTTTTGCGCCGTCTTTTTGGTGATAATCACGTCGAGCATGCCGCCCGGCGTCAGAATTTCATCGGCGTTGGCGAACGTCGCCCAGATTTTGATGGTGCCGGTCGTCGGGTCGATGCGGTTATCGACGAGCGTCACGGCGCCGGTTTCGTTCAACAGCGTCCGGTCGGCGGCGCGCGCGCGCACGACGGCTTCTTTTTTGCAGTTCTCCGCGTTGCCGCCGAACATTGAGGCAAAATCCGGCTCGCTCATCGCAAAGCGGACGTAAATCGGCGCGGTTTGCACGATGGTCGCCAACTCCGGCGTCGTCGCCGCGTTCAAATAATTGCCCCGCGTGTAAGCCGCTTTGCCGATGCGACCGCTAATCGGCGCGACGACGCGCGAATAGGAAAAATTCTTTTCCGCCACGACGAGTTTGAATTTCGCCGCCGCGTCCGCCGCCGTGGCGGTGCGCAGGGCGCGCTCGGCGTCTTCCAATTCTTTTTTGGCGACGACTTTTTGTTTGGACAGGTCAACCTGCCGCGCGTGATTCTGTTCGGCGAAAATCAGCGCGGCGTGGGTTTGTTCGAGCAACGCCTGCGCCTCTTTGTATTCGGCTTCGTAGATGTCTTTTTCGATTTCAAACAACAACTCGCCGGCTTTAACCTTGTCGCCTTCGGTGAAGTTGATGGACTCCAACCGTCCGCTGACGCGCGCGCGGAGCGTAACGTCTTCAATCGGCTCGACCGCGCCGACATATTTTTTGACGCCGCTTTCGTCTAATTCAACCGCCTTGTCCACCGCGACCAACACCGCCGGCGGCGCCGTTTCGCCGGCGCTAACGCCGCCCCAAAACGCCGCGACGAGGAGCGACAACAATCCGAATTTTTTCAGCATGGGTATTCTCCTGTCTTTGCGCTTGATTATCAAAAATCGCGAAATGAAATCTAACGATAAAATTATTTTAATGCGTCGCCCCCTCACCCCTTTTTCGCCGACTCCACGCGGGCTTGGGCTTGGCGTTCTTTGTGGCGCTCTTGCCGGAGCGCCCATTCCACCAGCACCGGCGCGACGACGAAGATGGACGAATACGTGCCGACGATAATCCCGACGAACAACACGAACGAAAAGCCGCGCAACGCTTCGCCGCCCAAAAACAGCAGAATGACCACCACCAACAAGGTTGACGCCGAGGTAACGACCGTGCGCGTCAGCGTTTGGTTAATCGCGTCGTTAATCAGCGTCGGCATCGACACGCCGCTGGTCAACCGCATATTTTCCCGAATACGGTCGAACACGACAATCGTGTCGTTAATCGAATAACCGACCATAGTCAGCAACCCCGCCACCACGACCAACGAAATTTGTCCGTTCAATAAGCCGAGATAATCGACCAACGCCAGCGCCCCTAAACAGAACAACACGTCGTGCGCCAAGCCGACGATTGCCGCGATGCCGAACGTCAGGCGGAATTGGAAGCGCAACCAGATGTAGGCGCTGATGACAATCATCGCGAACACCAACGCCCCGATGGCCGAAACAATCATTTCGTCCGCCGCCGCCGGTCCGACGGTCGAGAAACGCGGGAACGGCTCGGTGAATTGCAAAATGCCCAAATCGCGCAACCGTTGCAATTGGTCGCGCACCAGCGCCGCCACGTCCGCGTCGCCCCGTTGCGCGCCGTCCGGCGCGAGCAACGGCAAACCGGCGAAAATTTGCAACTCGCCGTTCGCTCCGTCCGTTACTTCGATATTTTTCAACACCGTGTTGGTCGTCAGCGTTTTATGCAATTCCGCCGCCGACAGCGGTGCGGTCAGCGATATTTTCGCCGCGAACACCGCGAGTTCCGGCGTGGATTTGGCGGCGACGCGCTCGGCGCTCACCGTCAAGCCGTTCGGTTGCAACGCAAAGTGCGCCGCCAATTTCTGCCGCAATTCGGCGACCGTGTAAGCGCCGTCCAATTCGGGATTCGCGTCGTCTTTAATCCGCGAGGTGCGCACGATAAACTCGCCGTATTTGCCGTTGACGGGTTCGCCGAAACGTTGCACGTCGAGGTCGCGGCTGATGTCCGTCGCCTTGGCGCGCGCCTCCGCCAGCGTCAGCGGTTGCGTCAAACTGATTTGCGCCAACACGCCGCCGGTGAAATCCTGCGCCAAATTTTTATTGCCGCGCGCGGCGAACAACGCCATACCGGCGATAATGCAGACCGTGCTCACCGCGAACGCATAGCGGCGGACTTTGACGAACTGGATATTCGGACGGGTGAAAAATTGCGCCATTTTAAGTTCGCGCAACCAGCCCCACGCAAGGAGCGCGTCGAAGCACCAGCGCGTCAGCACGACCGAAGTGAAGACCGAACACACCGTGCCGACAATCAACGTCTTGGCAAAACCGCGCACCGCTTCCGTGCCGAACTGGTCGAGAATCACCGCCACAATCAGCGTGGTGAGGTTGGCGTCGATAATCGTTACAAACGCCCGTTCGTAGCCGAGTTTGATTGCCCGCGGCAAGGTGTTGCCGCGCCCCGCTTCTTCGCGGATGCGCTCGAAAATCAGAATGTTCGCGTCGATTGCCATGCCGATAGTCAGCACCAAACCGGCGATGCCCGGCAACGTCAGCGTCGCGTCGAACGCCGACAACAAGCCGACGATGAACAGGAAGTTGATGCTCAACACGAGGTCGGAGATAACGCCCGCGACGCGGTAATAAACCAACATAAAAATCAACACCAGCGCGATGCCGGCGACGACGGCGACGATGCTTTGGCGGATGTTGTCCTCGCCGAGCGACGGACCGACGGTGTTTTCAAATTCGACTTCGACCTGCGTTTTCAGCGAATCCTTCAAAATAACTTCGAGCGACTCGGCTTCCTCGCGCGAGAAATTGCCGGTGATTTGTCCGCTGTGCGAAATCACGCTTTGGATGGTCGGCGCGCTTTTGAGTTTGCCGTCCAAAATAATCGCCAAGCCGCGTTTGAGGTTGTTGCGCGTGATGTTCTCAAACAAAAACGAGCCGCGCGGCGTCAGCGTGAAACTAATCATATAATTGCCGGGATGCTCGGCGTCCGGCGCGGCGCGCGCCGTCGAAATGTAGTCGCCGGTCAATTCGATTTCTTGCGAAATCACCATCGCCGCGCCGTCGTCGGTGTGCAGATAATCGTAAAGTTCCTCGCCGCTCGTCCCGCGCCGCCGCCCGTTGCGGTCGATGGAGACCTCGTTTTCGTCGAGGAAGCGATGCGCCGCGCGCGAATAATTGCGCAAGTCGCGCGGATTGTCGGCGGCGAGATTTTTGATTTCGTGAACCAATTCGTTATCGACGCCTTCCATCGCGATGCGAAATTCGAGTTGTCCCATGCGCTTGACGCGGTCGATGATGCTCTGCGCGCCGTCGGCGCTCATCCCCGGAATCTGCACCAACAATTTGTCGCCGCCCTGCACGGTAACGCTGATTTCTTCGAGACCGGAAGCGTTCAAGCGATTGCGAATGACGTTCGCGGCGTTGCGGAAATTCTCGGCGAGCGCTTCGCGTTCGGTTTTGATTTCTTCGTTGAGCGCGTCGTCATTGTTGCCGGCGGCTTGCCGCTCGGCGAGGTCGTGTCGCAACTTTTCGAGCCGCGCGGTGTCGGGGCGCAGGCGCAACTGCATTTCGGTGCCGCCGCGCAAATCCAGACCGAATTTCAGCGGCAGGTTGTCATACCACGCCGGAATGACCGCGTTTAGTTTGACGATTTCGGCTTGTTGCGCCGGCGTCGGGCGGTCGATTTTTTTCAACGCGGCAAGTTGGGCTTTGAGCGCCGGCAGGGAACTTTCGGCGCGGGTTTTCCACGCGCTCACGAGTTCGTCCACGCGGGCTTTGAGGTAGTCGGCGGGGTATTGATATTTTTCCAAATCCGCGAGGAGCGGCGTCGCGGCGTCGCCGCCGTGGTCGGGTTTCAGGTTGAGCGCGACGAGCGGCTCGATGGTGGACGCGAACTGCGGCGGCATATCGGGGCGCAGGGCGTCGGTTTCGAGTTTGGCGGCGAGTTGGCGGATGCCGGCGTCGAGGAGGGTTTCTTTGGGCGCGGCGGTCTTGAACATTTGGAGCAGAACGAGCGCGGTCAGCCCGAACATCACGGCGAGTTTGGCGGGGACGATGCGGTTTTTAGCGGACGCGGCGAAAGCGAACACGCCGACCGCGACCACCACGGTCCACTGCCAAAAATGAAGCGAAGACAACATTTCCATAGGTCTGTTCCTCTTTCTATGTGGATTGGTGAAAATTTTTAAGTTCGGGCGGTTCGTCAGGTATGTTTCATAATTTCTTTTTTTTTGTTGCGCACGGAGGCACGGATGACACTTCAATCGGGAAACGCTCTATTCAATTGCCACGCCTTTTAAGGCGTGGTTGACGGTCAAAAAAAGAACGGGCTTTAGCCCAAATAAATCATTCGGCTAAAGCCGGTCATTTTTTCAACGCTCACCACGCCCTAAAGGGCGTGGCAATTGAATAGAGCAATCGCGTTTGCGAGACAACTCTATTGACGGATTGATGCGACGGTGATATGGAGTGGCAATTTGCCTCAATTCCCCGGTTGCGCCAGCGCCGCCGCGCCCTCGACCTCTTTGTCGCCGTCTTTTTTGTTGTTTTCGACGCGGAGCACCGCTTCGCGGTCGAAAGTAATCTGATAATCCTTGTTCGGGTCGGGGCGAACGGTGAAGGTTTTGTCGGTCGTGCCGACGACGACGCCGTGCATCCGTCCGATAGTTACGACGCGGTCGCCGCGCGCGATGCCGCCGAGTTCTTCGCGCCGTTTCTGTTCCTGCTTTTTGGAATTGCGCCGGCTGGTCCAAATAAACAACATCCAAATACCGGCGATAGCCACCAAAAACCACGGGCTATTTAACATCGACGGCGGCGGCTCCACCGGCAACGCATTGGGGTCAATCTCAATGGTTTCCTGATATTGGGAGACCTGCGGCTGTTGATTGCCGGCGGGCGCGGCGGCGATTTGCGGCGCGGACGTTTGTGTGGCGGAAATTTCGGCGGCATCGCTCATAATAAATCCTTTCATTGGATAAAAATAATCGCGCGGCGGACGCATCGCGCGTCGAAAAAACGCCGTCAACTTAAAACGAAACGGCGATTTATATGAAAAATTTCCCGTCAAACAACCAACCGGCGCAAAAACTTCCGCCGCGGCGTATAGACCGTTTTCCGTTGCCGCTTTATACTGCGCGGCGTTGGCGACCAAACGCCAAAGAAAGAACTTGTCCACGAATTTTCACGAATTAGACGAATTAACACGAATGTAAAGAGCAACCGCTTTCTCACAGAGCCACAGAGGCACGGAGAGAGAAAAGAGAAAAAACGAATAGTTAAATAGTTTCATTTTCTCTCGGTGAAACTCTGTGTCTCTGTGCCTCTGTGAGAAACAAAAAAATTGGGAAAGCCCACTAACCTTCGCTTCGCTCGGTTTCGTGAAAATCGGTTTAATTCGTGCTAATTCGTGCTAATTCGTGGACAAATCTCTTGTTTTTTTTTCGTGTCTTTCATGGACAATGGCGTAGTCAGGGAAACAGGTCTAATGAAAAAAATCGCGATTATCGGGGCGACCGGTTCGATTGGGCGGAGCGCGCTCTCCGTCATTCGCGCCCACGCGACGCGGTTTCGCGTTACAGCGCTGATTGGCGGCGGCAACGCGGCGGCGCTCGCGGCGCAAATCGCGGAATTTCAACCGCCGGTCGCGGCGTTGCGCGACGAAAAGGCGGCGCGCGCCTTAGCGCGCGATTTTCCCGGCACCAAAATTTACGGCGGCGAAACCGGCATCGCGGAATGTTTGCCGGCGTCCGGCGCGGAAATTTGCGTCAGCGCCTTTGGCGGGATTGCCGGTTTATTGCCGACGCTGACGGCGATGGATTGTGGAATGGATATTGCCTTGGCGAATAAAGAAACGCTCGTCGCCGCCGGTGAAATCGTCAAACGGCGGGCGCGATTACGCGGCGTGAAAATTCTGCCGGTCGACTCCGAACACAGCGCCTTGCGCCAATGTTTGGCGGGATGCGAAATTAGCCGCGTCCGCCGCGCGATTATCACCGCGTCCGGCGGCGCGTTTTTGCATTGGACAAACTTGTCCGCGGTTACGCCCGCCGCCGCGCTGAATCATCCGACGTGGTCGATGGGCAAAAAAATCACGATTGATTCGGCGACGCTCGCCAACAAAGCGCTCGAAACCATCGAGGCGCATTTTTTATTCGACCTGCCCTATGATAAAATAGAGGTGTGGATTCACCCGCAATCGGTGGTGCACGGCGCGGTGGAATTTATCGACGGCGCGCTGGTCGCGCAGTTAGCCGTGCCGGATATGCGCCTGCCGATTTTGCAGGCGTTGAGCGGCGGCGAACATTTGCCGGACGGCGTGCCGCCGCTGACGTTGGCGCAAATAGCGAACTTGACTTTCGCGGCGCCCGACGCGGAAAAATATCCGTTGTTGCGTTTGGGCTTGACCGCCGGACGGCAGGGCGGACTCGCGCCCGCCGTTTTTTCCGCGGCGAACGAAGCGGCGGCGCTGGCGTTTTTGGCGGGGGAAATCCGCTACCCGCAAATTGCGGCGTCGGTCGAAAAATGTTTGGAGCGCGTCCCGTCCGGCGAGGCGACGTTGGAAAACATCCTGTCCGCCGACCGCGCCGCCGCCGCGTTCTGCCGAGCGGAAATAGAGCGGAGTTGAGAATTGATGGTTTGTGGGAGCGAATACGCCCCGCCGTTATCACCGCGCCGGAATAAGTAATTTTTGTCCGACGGTGAGCGGTTTTTGCGGGTCGAGGTCGTTGGCGCGCCAAATTTGCCGCCAGCGGTCGCCGCCGCCGTAGAATTTTTTCGCGATGCGAAACAGCGTGTCGCCGTCTTGCACTTGATAATAACGCGCGCCGTTTTCACGCTCGTCGGTTTCGCGCGCCGCCGGATAGGCGCTCGCGGACAGGAGCACGCGGTTGGCATAAATCTCGCGGTCGGCGGACGGTTGCATCGCCGAGTAGGCGTTTTCGACCGGCACGGCGCCGATGCGCATCAACGTTTTTTCGCGGGCGAATTCGTCCGACTTTGCCGCCGACCGCGCGGGCGTCATCGCGACCTGCGGCGACGGTTCGCCGAGCGTCGTCTGCAACGTCTCGACGAGCGTTGACCGCCGTCCGACTTGGCTGAGCAAACCGAAAGCCAACAATACGCCGCACAGCATCGTCAAAAACGCGGCAAAATTATGAGAAGGTCCGTCTTGCATTCGTCATTCCTCCGTGCGCGAAAAAACGTCCGCTTTATCGACTTTGCCGCGTCAAATCTGAAAATAAAAAATGTCGCGTTGGCGCGGCGGCTCGCCGCGGCGGCGCGCCGCCGCGGCAAAAACTTGCCAAAAATTGCGGTCATCGGCGACGTTTGACCGATAAAGAGTGAGCGGTAAGCAGAGTTCAGCGTTGAGAGTTTAGCAGAGGTTGCGCTTCGCGCTTTTTATAAAAATAAAACTCCACTCTCTAAACTCCAATCTCTCAACTCTAAACTCTGCTTGCTGTCCACTCTTTAATTTCTCCAAATAAGGAAGAACTATGCTACTCCGAAAAATTCTGACGCTGGCGTTGGTGGTTGTCGCCGGTTGCGCTTACTCGACGCAGACGCGCCTGCCGGCGAGCATCCATTCGTTTTCCGTCGGCGTTTTCGGCAATTCGACGGAATATTTGAGCATCGAAGGTCAATTGACGAGCAATTTGATTGCGGAAATCGGGCGCTCGCCGCGCTATACCGTCGTCAACGACCACGCCGACGCGGAATTGAGCGGCACGATTATCGAAGTGCGGCAAACGGTGTTGGAATACGACGCCAACAATCAGCCGCGCAATATGCAGACGACGATTCGCGCGCGATTTTCGTTGTTCGACCGCGCCAGCAATTCGTTTTTGATTGAAAACCGCGAAGTCAGCAGTAGCCAGTCCAGCACGCTGGCGGGACGTTATTATCCGGCAAGCGGCGACGGCGGCGACAACGCGATGGACGCGGCGTTGCAGGAATTGGCGCGCGTGCTCGTGCGGTCGATAATGCTGACCAAAACGGGAGACCGCTGATGCCGCCCGCGTTCGCCGACGAGGAAAACGCGATTCCCTTTATCCGCGCCGACGCCGCCGTCGCGGCGGCGCAAGGATTGGTCGGCGGAAAATTCAATCTCATTCAACGAAAAAAAGTCGAAGCGCGATTGCGGGCGAGTTGGCAATTCGCCGAAAAATTCATTCCGATTTTGAGCGACCAGTTGCACCTGCAAGCCGTCAACGAGCGCCACGATTTTCTCAATCAACTCGAATCGCTGTTAGACCGCGGCGTCAATTTGTCCGGCGCCGCCGACCAGTTGGCGCGGCAGATGATTGACGCGAATTTCGGCATTCGCGCCAAGGCGGCGCGGCTGTTGATTCGGATGGGAAGCACGGCGGCGGCGGCGACCGCGCGCGCGCAGGGAATGTTGCGCTCGCCGATTGAGGACGTGCGCGAAAACGCGCTGAATTTGTTGGCGGCGATTGGCGAGTCCGGGACTTCGCTCCCGAAAATCACGCAGTTGCTTCGCAGTCCGCAACCGTCCGCCGTGCGCCTCGCCGCGGTCAACGCGGTTAAGGTTTTGCGCGGCGAAATGGCGGCGGCGGATTATTTGCCGATTGCGAAAATCAAAGCGTCGGTGTGGCAAATCACGATTTTGGCGCTTGGCGGCGCGCCCGCTTGGGCGGCGCGGTTGGACGGGCTGTTTCCCGTGCCGCAATTTGCGGTGGAATTTTTTCCCGACCTCGCGGCGGCGGCGGAATTTTTCGCGCAACCCTTGCCCCCGGCGGTGACGCTGATTGACGCGACGGATTTGACTTGCGTGGCGACGTTGGAGGACTTGCGCCGTCGGAGCGGCTACGACCAAGCGCCGGTGTTGTTGCATAGTCCCGAACCGGCGCGGCAGATTGTTTTCGCGACGGCGAAGTTCAGCGTGGCGCGGTTTTTAAGCGACGACTGCTCCGACGAAGAATTGCAAAAAGCCGTCGCCGACGTTTTGCCGCCGGAAAGAAAGCGGTTTATTTAAATCAACAAAAAGACGCGAATTTTTACGCATAAAAAAGAAAGAACTTTTGTCCACGAATTACACGAATTAACACGAATTTTTTCTCACAGAGGCACAGAGACACAGAGTCCCACAGAGAGAAAAACGAAATTGTTTTAACATTTTATATTTTTCTCTTTTCTCTCTCCGTGCCTCTACGGCTCGGTGAGAAATCTCTGGCTCTTGATTTGGAAAGCACACTAACCTTCGCTTCGCTCGGTTTCGTGTAATTCGTGTAATTCGTGGACAAACTCTTAATTCGTGTAATTCGTGGACAAATTTTTCTATTCCGTGATTTTCGCGAAATTGTCCAAGACCTCCGTCAGCGCGGACGGCGCGGACAGCGCCACGGCGCGGCGGGAAACCGGCGCGGCTTTTTCTTTTTCGCCGTTCGCCAAATACGCCATCGCCAGCGTGTCCAAAAACGCCGCGTTGTCGCATTTTTCCCAGTCCGGCGCCGCCAATTGCGCGTAATGCAACGCGGTTGCCGGTTGGCGCAAGGTTGCGGATTTTGCCGTCGCGTAAAGGTAGCCGAGCGCGTTGTAATAATCCGGCAAAAACGCCAACGGCGCGTCGTCCCCGTGCCCGTTAATCCCCGTCAATAATAACGCCTCCGCGCCGGTCTCGTCGCCGGTTTCCATTCGCAACGTCGCGAGCAACAGCGGCAGGGCGCGCCGCGCGTTCGCCGGCGTTTGATGCATCTGATTTTCAAGATACGAGTGCGGCGCGGCGTCGGCAAAACCGGCGCGCGCCGTTTCCGCCTCCAATTTCGCGCGTTGCCGGAGCGCCTGTTGCGCGGGCAGACGCTCGGCGGCGTAGGCAAAACCGGTGGCGAGCAAATAGCGCGAATACGGCAAGCCGGTGGCGGCGTTTTCCAAGTCCGCCAATTTCGCCGGCAATTCGGCGGGCAACGCGGCGTCGAATTGCGAGAGCAACCATTCCTGCCGCGCCTCGCCCGCCAACTGCGACGACACCGCGAGCCAGCCGCCGAGAAACAACAAACCGCCGCCGAACCAACACGCGAAAACGAACATCCGCGCGCCGCGCGGAAAAAACGCCGGTCGGCGCAGACCTAATAAAGAGTAAGCGTGGCGGGAGGACATAGTTTTTGGGAGAAAGGGAAAAGGGAAGAGGGAAAAGGGAAGAGGGAAGAGGGAAAAGGGAAAAGGGAAAAGGGAAGAGGAGAGAGGTTTTTTGTTAAAACTTTTCCCTTTTCCCTTTAACCTTTTCCCTCTGATTTACACCGCAAACTTCGTCTCAAATAATTTATTCTCGACGAGTTCTTCCGGTTTGAACCAGAGCGCGATTTCGCGCTCGGCGCTGGCGAGCGAGTCGCTACCGTGCACTAAATTGAAACTGCGGCTGTTGCCGAAGTCGCCGCGAATCGTGCCCGGCTCGGATTCCGCGCCGTCGGTTTTGCCGAGCAGTTTCCGGCAGACCGCCACCGCGTTGCGTCCTTCGACGACGAGCGGCGCCGCCGCGCCGGCGGTGATAAATTCCAACAGTTCGCCGAAAAACGGCTTGTCCCGATGTTCGGCGTAATGCTTTTCGGCGAGCGCGCGCGGCACGTTGAGCAGTTTCATCGCCACGAGGCGCAAGCCCTTGCGCTCCAATCGCGCCAACACTTCGCCGCACAAACCCCGCGCGACACAATCCGGTTTCAGAATCAACAGCGTGCGTTCCATAATTTTTCTCCTTGTGGGGTGAGGGGTAATAATGCCGAAATTTTTGGCGCGACGGTCGCAGTATGGGAATTAAGAGCAATTAAAAATTAAAAATTGTGGAGTTTGATTCGCAAATTCGCTCCGCGCAATTTTTAAGTCCAATCCATCATTTTTAATTTTTAATTTTGAATTTTTAATTGCTCTCATTCCCCCTCCTGATGAATCCGGCTTAACGGCTCGAAGCGCAATTGGTGGTTGAGGAACGACAGGTTGACCGTGCCGGTCGGACCGTTGCGCTGTTTGGCGATGATGACTTCGGCTTCGCCCGGGTGGTCGTTTTCGTCGTAATAACACGGACGATGCAACAACATCACCACGTCGGCGTCCTGTTCGATGGCGCCGGATTCGCGCAAGTCCGACAACACCGGGCGGTTGCCGCTCCGGTCTTCCGCCTTGCGGTTCAACTGCGACAGCGCGATGACCGGCACGCTCAACTCTTTCGCCAGCGCCTTTAAGCCGCGCGAAATTTCCGCGACTTCCTGCTCGCGGCTCCGCCGCGCCGCCGTGGCGCTTCCCTGCATCAATTGCAAATAGTCGATGACGATGAGATTGACCTCGTGCTTCTGTTTCACGCGGCGGGCTTTGCCGCGAATTTCCGCGATGGATAAAAGCGAGGCGTCGTCGATGATGATGTTCGCCTGCCCTAATTCGCCGACCATCATCCCGATTTCCTGCCATTCGTCGTTGGTGATGTTTTCCGGCTTGCGCAATTTTCCCGCGTCGATTTTCGCGTGCGCCGCCAAAATGTTGGTCGCCATATTTTGCGCGGTCATTTCCAACGAAAAAATCAGCACGCCCTGCCGGTTGTTCAGCGCGACTTTGCGCGCGAGATTCAGCGCCAGCGTGCTTTTGCCCATCGACGGGCGACCGGCGATAATAATCAATTCGCCGGCGTGCAAGCCGGTGAGTTTGTCGTCAAGGTCGTTGTAGCCGGTGAGAACCATGCCCTCGCTGACGTGGTGCTTGTCGGCGAGTTTTTGCAACAGGTCGAAGGTTGACTGCATAATTTCGCGCATCCCGCGCGGCTCGGCGCGGACGTTTCGTTCCGCCACCTGCATAATCGCCTGCTCGGCGCGGTCAACCACGGCGCCCGCGCTCTCGCCGCCGGACGACGCGGTTTCGACAATTTCGACCGCCGCCGCGATGAGCCGCCGCAACAGCGATTTTTCGCGCACGAGGTCGGCGTAATAGTCAACGTGCACGCCGGTCGGCACGGCGTCGGTCAGCGCCGCGAGCGCGCCGTCGCCGCCGACTTTCGCGAGGTCGCCGCGCCGCTCCAACTCACTGCGCAACAATAAAATATCAATCGGCTTGCCCTCGCCCTGCAACGCGGCAATCGCGGAAAAAATCAAGCCGTAACCCGGATTGAAAAAATCATCGGCGGCGAGTTTGCCGTCAATATCGACGAATTTTTCCGGCAACAACAACAAGCCGCCCAACACGGACAATTCCGCCTCCAAGTCGTGCGGCGACTGGCGGGGGAGGGAGGCGTCGAGCGGGGATTCGTCGGACATCGTTCACCTTTTTTAGAGCAATTAAAAATTACAAATTAAAAATTAAAAATGGCGGAGTTTGATTCTCAAATTCGCTCCGCGCAATTTTTAAGTCCAATCCATCATTTTTAATTTTTAATTTTGAATTTTTAATTGTTTTCAATTCCCATACTGCAACCGTCGCGCCAAAAATTTCGGCAAGCCGACGTCTAAAATCATTCGCGCGGTTTTTTGCCAATCGTATTCCAAACGGTAATAGGTAACGTTGTCGTCTTCCCACAGCACCCACGACGCGCGCGGGTCGCCGTCGCGCGGCTGACCGACCGAGCCGACCGACACATAGACCTTTTGTCCGGCGAGATAAAACGTCGTCATCGGCGGCTCGGTGTCGTCGTGCGGAAACAAAAAACCGAGCGTCGTGCCGAGAAACGTGCGGTGGTTATGCCCGACAAACACCCACTTGAAACCGTTGAAATCGTCGCGCAAGGTGTTCACCAACTGCTCCAAAAGATACGGACTGTCGGCTTCGCGCACGTAATCGTTGGTGTAGTCGTAGATACTGCCGTGCACGAACAGTTGGTCGCCTTCAAGGCAATGCGTCGGCATTTGGCGTAGATACGCCAAGACCTCCGGCGCGCGCAACCGGTGCGTCGTCCACGTCAGCGCGTCTTCGGCGAGCGGCGTGAAATCCGTCGCGCCGTGCAACACGGCGTATTCGTGATTGCCGGTCAGAACCACGGCGCAATAGTCGCGGACCAGTTGCAAACATTCGAGCGGTTGCGGACCGTAGCCGACGGTGTCGCCGAGACAAATAATCCGCTCCGCGCCGACGCGCCGAATATCCGCCAATACCGTCTCCAACGCCAAAAGATTGCCGTGAACGTCGGAAATTATTGCCGTGCGCATCGCCAAGCCGCCTAATCGGAATGATTGAAAAATAACAAAATGTTGAGAGTTGAGAGTTTAGAGTTGAGTGAAGGTTGCGCTTCGCGCATTATCAAAAAATAACTCCACTGCTAAACTCTCAACTCTGAACTCTCAACTTTCAACTCTAAACTCGCGCCTTATCGCCGCCGCCGGTGGCGGTGATGGCGGTGGTTGGCGTTTTTACCGGCGTATTTCGTTTCCGCGGCGGGCGTCGCGACGGGCGCCGGCGCGACGGGCGCGACCACGCGCGTCCGCGCCCGTTTTTCGTTGTGTCCCGCCTGCAACGGATTGGCGTGGTCGTAATTCGGCGCTAAAAATTTTTCCACCAAACTGTCGTCTTTGTTCCACGCCAATTGGTAATCGTTCAGGTCGGCGTCCCAGCAACCGTTTTCGACGCCCAAGCCGTGCAACAGCGGCAACGGCGTCAGCGCCCGCGCCAGCCACAATTTTTCCACCGGCAACGCCGCGAGCATTTCCGTCAACGCCGCCGCCGCCGCGTCCGTGAATTGTTTGTCGTTCGCCCAAAATAAACCCAAACAGGCGAATAGCGGCGCGGCGAGCGTGTCCGCCTCGTGCGCGATGCGTCCCCACGGAATATCGTTTTTGACCTCGCGCCAATCGAGCGTCGGGCGCTCGTCTAAAAAACGCGGCGCAAAATTTTTCCCCGCGCGCAAAGACGGCAAAAACAGCGGCGCGATTTCCTTCATCTTCGCCAAAATTTTTTCGTGTGCGACGACAAAGCGCGTGTCGATGACCGGCGGCTCTTTGACTTCCGGCTCCGCGTCCGCTTTTTTCTTTTGATTCGGCGACGGGTAACGGCGCGGCTTAAACGGATAAAAAATATCCGCCAACAGCCGCAACGCCAATTGCGCGTTGAATAATTCGCGGAGCGGCGTGGCGGCGGCGAGCGGCGCGGCGACATCCAGCGCATTTATCGCGAGGTCTTTCCACTTGTCTTCGCCGGTCAGACGGTAACCGACCGCGAGCAACGCCGGTTTGATGATGCCGCGCACCAATGCCGTTTCGTCGGTTTCGAGCGTTTGCAATTTACCCGTCCACAAGTCGCCGACCCAATGCCCGCCGATACTGCGGATTTTCGTTTGACTGTCGAGCGCGCCCGTCGGCGTCGTGCCGGCGCGCCACGCCTGATACGCCCAATATAAAGTCGCCTCGTAGCCGACGGGCGGGTAGTAGCCCTTGCCGTCCGGCGTCAGTCCGGCGATGACGGTGTGGCGCGGCGCAATCGTCGCCAAGCGAATCAAGCCGCCAATCAGCCGGTCGTAGATTAGCCCCTCGTCCGCCGCCGCGATGCCGAGTTCGACGCGCGTCGCCAAGCCGTCGAACAGCAACGCGCCGTTCAGCGCGCAGTCGGCGAGCCCGCTACCGACGCCGCGCGGATTCGGCAGTCCGGCTTTGACATCTTTCAGTTCCGGCAACGGCGGCGACAACAGCGCCGTAACCTCGGCGTAGTAGTCGTAGCAAAGACCGAGTTTGCGAAAGACGAAATGATTGGAGAGCGAAGTAATCGCCGTTTCGGCGGCGGCGCGAGGGGTTGGCATTGTATTTTTCTCGGTTCGGGGGTTGATTTAATTAACAATTAACAATTGACAATTATTGTCGGAGTAATTATCAAAATTGCGCGAAGCGATTTTGATAATCAAACTCCACAATTGTTAATTGTTAATTGCGTTTCACTGGGCGCGAAAGAATCGTTGTCCGGTGCCTTCGCCGCCGATGCGAACTTTCAGCGTCCGCCGGCAACGCGGGCAACGCCCTTCGTAATGCGTGCCCGCCGCGTTCGGATAGATACGGGCATACACCTGACAGCAATCAAACATAATGCCCAAAAATTTTTTCTTGGCGTCAGACATAATTTCGCCGGCAACGTGTTTCTTCTATAGACCTTTTTTTATTTCTCACCGAGGCACGGAGGATACAGAGAAACATCAATTTCAAGGATGCTCTATTCAATTGCCACGCGCTTTAGCGCGTGGTGAGCGTCTCTCTGAAAAGGGCTTTAGCCCAAACAATAATTCGGCTAAAGCCGGTGGAATAAGACCACATTTTTTTATTTTGGGCTAAAGCCCCTTTCTTTTTTTGCTCGCCCACCACGCCTTAAAAGGCGTGGCAATTGAATAGAGCCACCGCGTTGGTAAACAACGCTAACCTGTTAAATTTCACAATTTGGAAAGCACACTAACCTCCGCTTCGCTCGATTTCGTAATTGTTAATTTTTAATTGTGAATTGTTAATTGCTCTTCCCTAACTCCGCGCTTCGCGCCGCCGCCGCGCCGATTGCCGCGATAACGGCGTCGCCGGTTTTATTATCGGCTAAATAATTCAGCGCCGCCGCCGTGGTGCCGCCTTGGCTGGTTACGCGCTCGCGCCAGACGTTCGGCGGCAGGTCGGTCGTCGATAGAATTTTCGCCGCGCCGACGACCGTTTGCCGCGCCAAGAGCGCCGCCGCGTCGTCCGGCAAGCCCAATTTTTGCGCCGCCGCTTGCATCATTTCCGTCAGCCAAAAAACATACGCCGGACCGCTCCCCGACACCGCCGTAACCGCGTCAAAATGTTTTTCGGCGAGCGCGACCGCCTTGCCGCCGGCGCGGAAAATTTTTAGCGTTAATTCCTCGTCCGCCGCCGTCGCGCGCGCCCCCCGCGCCGCCGCGCTCATTCCTTCGCCGCCGACAATCGGCAAATTCGGCATCACGCGCATCACGCGCCCCGCGAGACGCTTTTCCAACGCCGCCGTGCTCACGCCCGCCATAATCGAAATAAATAATTTTTCCGCGACGCGAGTGTCCGCGACGCCCGACACACCCGCGAACGCCGTCAGCGCGGCGTCCATTTGTTGCGGCTTGACCGCGAGAATGACCACCGGCGCGGACAGCGCGGCGAGATTGTCGGTCGCCGTCTGTATGCCGAGCGCGGCGAAAATTTGCCGCCGCTCCGCCGACGGGTCGCAAACGATAATTTCCGCCGGCGCGGACAGTTCGTTGGTAACGACGGCGCGGGCGATGGCTTCCGCCATATTGCCGGCGCCGATAAAGGCGAAGTTCATAGTTTAGTTCTCAATTTTTAATCAGACCGTGAAGAACAATTAAAAATTACAAATTAAAAATTAAAAATTTTGGAGTTTGGCGGTCAAAAATTCGCTTCGCGCGTGCGCGCGGAGTTCGACCAATCAATCTCCGTCATTTTTAATTTTTAATTTTTAATTGTCTCTAACTATACCCAACAAACGGAAAAATCGAAGCGGCGGCTTTTCCGTTCAAGGTTGCCGCGTCCGATAATTGCCGCGTCCCCCGCCGCCGCGCCCCGCCTGCGGCGAAACCCGCGCTTTCCCGCCGCTCCCGCGCCGCCCGCGTTTCTCCGACCACGGTTGCCGGCGAACGCCGCCGCTAAAAAAAATACGCCGCCGCCAAAACAATAGCCGAAACACTCGTAAGTGAATGGTGTTCGGCGTCGGCATATCAATGCCGGACGGAGATATCGGCTTAATTTTATTTTTCATTTTTTTAAGGAGAAGGACAATGAACAAATGGTTGAGCGCGGCGGCATTGGCATTGGCTCTGCCGTTCGGCGCGTCGGCGGTCGAAAACGACCCCGCGTTAGGCACGCCGGAAGACATCGCGGCGGTGAACCGCTACTACGAAGGCGAAAATTGTAACGAAACGCCGGTGCCGCACGAGTTGCCGTTTGAAGAGGGCAAAACCCCGCCGCGTCCGTGCCGCGGTTATTTCTGGACGTTGGTGACGAAACCGGCGGTGTTCAAATGCGTCAGCGAGCAAGTGCCGGTCAGCGAAGCGACGTTTTATCTCCGTCCGACGCCGCCGAAATACGAATGGGTCGAGGAGCGCGTGATGGTCGCGCCGCCGCGCAAAGTGCCTTACAACCAGCCGGCGAAATTCAATAAAGACCTGAAAAAAGTCGTCGTGCAGGAGGCCTACACCGACTACGTCGTTACCGCGGCGGAATGGGAAGATGTCTGCGAAACGATTACTTTCCGCCCCGCGATGGAAAAAGAAATTCCGGTGCCGGCGCAATACAAGACCGAAATTTTGACGATTGAGGTCGAGCCGGAGCGCGACGTTCTTTGCGGAATGCAAACGCCGAACGACCTCGAATTGAACAGCGGCGAAAAAGTCGCGGGCAGTATCGGGATGACGCACAAACCGGCGCGCTGCGTGACTATTCCGGTGCAAAAAGTCGTGGTGCCGGAATCGACGCGCAAAATCAAAGTGCCGGCGATTACCAAAACCGTGATGGTGCGCAAACTGAAAAAACCGGCGAGCGTGCAGGAAATCAAAGTGCCGGCGGTCGAACAGGAAATTCCGGTCGAGAACTGCGTCGGCGAGGAATGCATCAAGTTCAAGGAGATTCCGGCGGAATACAAACAGTTGCGCCGCCTTATTTTGAAATCGCCGGCGGGGACGGAACGGGTCGAAGTGCCGGCGCAGTTCCGCACGTTTAACCGCAACCAGATTGTCGAGCCGATGAAAATGCTCTGGCGCCAATACTCGATTCGCAAATGCAAAGCGGTGGCGGATTCGGTGGCGCGCTACGGTTGCCTGCCGGCGTCCGGTCCTTGCCAACGCGACGGCAAATAAGCGGACTTAGGTTCGCGGAATTTTTCACGCGGGAAAAATCAAAGCGGACGGGAGAAATCCCGTCCGCCGTTTTTTCATCCGCGCCTCGTCTAATAGACCTGTTCGACAACCAATTCGCGGCATCTTTTCGGCTAATTTTCCGTTCCGCCGCGTCAAAATTCCTCGCAATACACTCGGTATTGCTTCGTCATTTCTCCTGGCGGAACGAAAAATTATGACCGAA
>JAISJR010000012.1 GCA_031261425.1 Planctomycetota bacterium | reverse complement strand
CACACTAACCTTCGCTTCGCTCGGTTTCGTGTTAATTCGTGTAATTCGTGGACAAAAGTTCTTTCTTTTTTTATTCGTAAAAATTCGCGTCTTTTTTGTTGATTGCGTAACATCAGTTAAAAATTTTGGTGTTTGATTTTCAAATTCGCTTCGCGCCGTTTTGATAATTACTCCTCAATTTTTAATTTTTAATTTGTAATTTTTAATTGATTTTCACCGTTTCCCCGTTTTCGCGCGCGAGCCACACCTCGGTCGCCGGAAAATTTTGGACGGCGATGGTCGCCGCGGCTTCGCGCTCCGCGTCCGGCAACGCCCCCAGCCGCTCCGCAAGTCCCGCCGCGACGACGCTGTGAGCGCGGGTGATGACGGTAATCGTCGCGCCGTCGCCGGTTACGGTCGCCGCCGCGCTGTCGTCGCGGACGCGGGGCGGGGCGGCGTCTAACGCCGTCGCGACTTTTTCGTTCGGCGCGTCCGAACCGCCCCCCGAATTGCCCGAACTGACGGAAGCGCCGAGCGTGGCGGTCGCGGTCTCGGACTGCGGCTCGCCGAAATTTCGGCGGATGCCGCCGAGTTCCACGCTCGCGTCGGCGATGCCGTATTTCCGCGCGAGCGCCGCCGCCGCGTCCACCGCCGCGCCGCGCGCCAAGAGGTCTAAATCGACAGTTTTTGCGGCTTCGCCCTTGCCGACTTTCATCCCCTCGCGCTGAAAGAGCAGGTCGCCGCCGCGCCCGACCGCGTTGCGCCCGACTGCGTCGGCGGTCAGCGCGTCGAGGCGGCGCGCTTCTTGCAATAATTGCCACGTCGCCGGTTCGACGGGCGACATTTCGCCGGCGGGTAATTGTCGGATGCTCGCCCGCGCCAGCGCTTCGGCGGCGGCGGCGACGTCTTCTTTTAAGCGCGTGAAAATTTCGGCGCGGTGCGGCGGTAATTTTACCGTCAGATGCAATTCGTCGCCGAACGCCGGAACCGTCCCGCGAAAAACTTGCAGTCGCGCCGGCGAGGACGCGGCGCCGGAATTACGGTTTAGCGCATACGCCACCACCGCGACGCCGGCGAGAATCAACAGCAGATGAATGGTTTTACGCATAACGTCTCTTCTGTAAGCGTCCGGCGACGCCCGCGATTAACAGCGCCGCGCTGAAAAAACAGCCGAATAATTGCCAATTGACGACCGCCGCGAGCAATGCCACGGCGAGGGCGTTCAGTAAAAAACGCCGGATGTTTATTTGCCCCGCCGCGCCGACGGCGGCGCACCAAACCGGCGCCGTCAGCGCGACCGCCAAAAATATGTTGCCGAGCATCGCGGGCAACGGTGGCGCGAGCGCCACGGTCGCGAGATTCTCCGCCAAACTATCCGTGAGTAAGGCGGATAATTGGCGGAGCGGCTCCGCGCCGTCGCCGATGACCGCCGCCGCCGCGCCGCCGAGCGCGCTAAAAAAATACGCGACCCACAGCCGTCCGCGCGGCACGAACGCGCGGGCTTTTTTCGCGTCGTCGCCGAGCGCCCGCAACTGCCAACCCGCCGGCGAAGAGCGCAAGAAAAAATACGTCAACAACAACATCGCCAATAAAATAATAAACCGAAAATTGAGCGCCTCGCGCAAATCCGCGAGCGAGTTCTTCGCGAGCGCCGCCGGTAAAAAGTCGCCGACCGCTACGCCTTGGACGACCGCGCCGGCGAATAGCGCGAGAACGGCGGCGGCTAATCCGACGAACGCGGTGACGAGCAAATTCGGCAAGCGCAGAGCGCAATGTCCGAGCGTGTTGACGGTCGCCGCCGCGAGCGCGAGAACGAATAGCGCCGCGACCGTCGCCCATAACGGATTGGGCGCGGCGCAAAGATAATGCGCCGCCAGAAAAACGCCGCCGACGCCGAAATCAAACCGCCCCGTCGTCGCGAGCGGCGCTTGTCCGACCGTCGCCGCGATTAACGCCGCCGTCAAAAGCAACGCCGTTGTGTCCGGCGGCGAGGGCTTGCCGAAGACCTCGGGAAAAATTCCGAGATAACCGACCGCCGCCGCCGCGAGCGCGACTATCCATAAAAACGCCGTGAAGTATTTAGGCATAGCGTCCTGTTTTTTAGGTAGAAATTTGGGGGGCGAAAAATTCGGCGCGGAGTATAGACGAACGGCGCGGCGGTTTGTAGTGGTCCGCCCGCCGCCGCGGAATTTGCCGCGCCGAGCGCTTTTATCGCGCGGCGCGGACGCTAATATATTCGTCATTCACGTTACGCGCAAAAAAAAGAGAAGCCACGAATAAACACGAAAAGAACTTAACACGAATTAACACGAATTAGACGAATTAACACGAAACCGAGCGAAGCGAAGGTTGGTGTGCTTTCCAAATTTTTTTGTCCGTTTTTCGGCTCTTTAATTCGTGTAATTCGTGTAATTCGTGGACAAAAAAAATCTCTCTTTTTTATTCGTAAAAATTCGCGTCTTTTCGTTGACCGCGTAACATCAGTTCGTCATTCATCAATTACAGGAGTAACCAATGCAAAAAGCCAAAACCCGCGTCGCGGTCGTCGGCGTCGGCACGGTCGGCTCCGGCGTCGTGGAAACGTTGTTGCAACGGGGCGAATTATTGCGGCGGCGCGGCGGGGTCGCCGTCGAACTCGCCGCCGTCGTTGACCGCGACCGCGAAAAAGCCGTCGCCGCCGGCGCGCCGGAAAATTTGATTTTCGACGACTTCAACGCGGTCGTCGCCCGTCCCGACATCGACATCGTGGTCGAACTCGTCGGCGGCACCGGCGTCGCCGAAAAAATCATTGCCTCGGCGCTTGATAATGGCAAAGCCGTCGTTACCGCGAACAAGGCGCTCCTCGCCGAAAAAGGGTTAAAACTCTTCGCCGCCGCGCGCGAACATCACGCGCCGTTGGCGTTCGAGGCGGCGGTCGGCGGCGGGATTCCGTGTATTCAGGCGATTCGCGACGGGCTGATTAGCAATAATTTTTCCTCGTGCATCGGTATCCTCAACGGGACTTGCAATTACATTCTGACCGAAATGATTGCCAAAGGGCAGGACTACGACGGCGCGTTAAAACAGGCGCAGGCGCTCGGCTTCGCCGAAGCCAATCCGCGCACCGATGTCGAGGGCTTTGACACCGGACACAAGTTGGCGATTTTGTCGGCGCTGGGTTTTGAAACGTGGATTGATTTCGACCGCTTGCCGATTGCCGGCATCGCCGGCATTGCCGCGACGGACATCGCCTGCACCAAAGAAATGGGCTACGTCATCAAGTTGCTCGCGGTCAGCAAAGTGATGGACGGCAAATTGTTTTTGTCGGTGCATCCGGGCTTGTTGAGCGAGTGGCACGTGCTCGCGGGCGTGCACGGTTCGCTGAACGCGATTTCGCTGTTCGGCGACTTGGTGCAGGAGGCGGTGTTCATCGGGCGCGGCGCGGGGAAAAATCCGACCGCCAGCGCGGTCGTCGCCGACATCATTAGCACGGCGAAAATTCTCGGCGCGGGCTTGGATAATTTGTCGTGGCTCCCGCCGGAAAAACCGCACTTTGAATTGGGCGCGCTCGCGGATTACACGACGCGCTATTATTTGCGCTTCACGGTCGCCGACCACGTCGGCGTGTTGGCGCGAATCGCCTCGTCGCTCAGCGAACACCGCGTCGGCATCGCCAGCGTCGTCCAGCACGAGCGCAACGACGAGCGCGACAGCGCGATGATTATCGCGATTACCGACACCGCGCGCGAAGGCGACGTGCAAAACGCGCTGACGGAAATCGACCGGCAGGAATTTTCCCGCGCCAAAACGTCGCTGTTCAGGATTGAAGGGTAGGGCGGGGCGCAATTCACAATTAAAATTTGATAATTTATTCCGACAGTCGCCGCGAAGCGGCAGAGCGTAACAACCCAGCGCAACGCGCTGGGAAAGACCGTTTCCTCACAATACGCGCCCTGCAAGGGCAGTGCATTTCCATTGCTCTTACAGAGCGCCGCCGTTTTTTCGGTAACGTCCCAGCCCGCCGGAAAATCAAAGAGAAGATTTTCCTTTGGGCTGGGCTGTTACGCACCGCCCCTGCGGGGCGACTGTCGGAATAAATTATCAAAACACAACCTATCGCGTAACATCAATTTTTAATTTTTAATTCATTTCTTTCGGGATGACTCCGATGTGGCAACGACTTTGGCATCTGAATTTGGTCTGGCAAATTATTATCGGGATGCTCGCCGGCGTCGCGCTGGCGTTGCTCGCGCCCGCCGTCGCGTTGCGCGCGGGATTTCTCGGCGAATTGTTTATCGGCGCGTTGAAAGCCGTCGCGCCGGCGCTGATTTTTATTTTAGCCGTCGTCGCGCTCGCCACCAAAGAAGTCGCCGTCAAAACCGGAATGAAAACCATTATCGCGATGTATTTCGCGGGAATGTTGGCGGCGGCGGCGGTCGCCGGACTGTTGTGCTTCGCTTTTCCGGTAACTTTGCCGCTCGGCGAAATTGCGCAAACGGACGCGGCGACCGCGCCGGTCGATGTTTTCGACGTGCTGAAAAACGTTTTGCGGATGGCGATTGACAATCCGTTGCACGCGCTCGCGTCCGCCAATTTTATCGGCGTGTTGGCGTGGGGCGTCGGCATCGGCGTCGCGCTTCATCACTACGCTTCCGCCGCGACCAAAACCCTGCTGAAAGAAATCAACGCGACGGCGCTGGAATTGGTGTCGTTCGTCATTCGCTTGGCGCCGTTCGGGATTTTCGGCTTGGTCGCGGCAACGGTGGCGACGACGGGCTTGTCGGCGTTCGCGCAATACGGGCGCTTGCTCGCGGTGTTGGTCGGCGCGATGTCGATTTCGCTGTTAATCGTTACGCCGCTGATTATGTATCTTAAATCGCGGCGCAATCCGTATCCGGTGATTTTCGTTTGCCTGAAAGAAAGCGCTTTGCCGGCGTTTTTCACGCGCTCGTCGGCGGCGAACACGCCGATTAACCTCGCGCTGTGCAAAAAAATGGCATTGTCCGAGGCGACGTATTCGATTTCGATTCCGCTCGGTTGCGTCGTCAATATGTCCGGCGCGGCGGTGACGATTACGGTGTTCGCGCTGGCGGCGGCGTGGACGGTCGGCTTGAATGTCGGTTTCGGCGCGGCGCTGATTTTGTGCGTCGTGGCGACGCTCGGCGCGTGCGGCACGTCGGGCGTGGCGGGCGGGTCGTTGCTGTTAATTCCGCTCGCTTGCGGACTGTTTCAGATTGACGGCGAAATCGCGAGCAAAGTGATGGCGATTGGTTTTTTAGTCGGCGTGGTGCAGGATTCGTGCGAAACGGCGCTCAACAGTTCGACCGACGTGATGTTCACCGCCGCCGCCTCGCCGACCCCGCCGAAGTTGGATTTTTAGTTCTTTATTCGCCGCGCGACGAGGAAAGAAAATGATTAGATGGCTGAATACTTTTTGCGCTCGCTGGCAAAATCACGCGAGCGCTTACCGGATTGAATGGGGCGGCGACGCGCTGGGACCGGCGTTGAAACGGCTGTTTTTTTATGGCGGTTATGTGTTGATTTCTTTTCCGCTCGACTTTTTGCGGCGGAAGATTCTTTGCCCGCGCTACCAAAAAACCGGCGAAATAAAAATCCTCTTCCAAGTTTTCGGCGGCATCGGCGATTTATGCCTCGCCGCCAATTACCTTGATTATTTTCACGCCTATCTCAACGGGGGGGGGGGGGATTCCGGTTAAGATTAACGTTACCGCGCCGTTTCCAATAGCGACCTTAAAGGCGCTTTTCGGCGGCGGCGGCGCGGAAAACTTGTTTCCCGTCGCGCTGTCGGTGGCGGCGCGTTACGATGTCGTCATCAAACTCAACCGGTATCCGCAAGTCGTCGCCGCGCCGGATTTACCGCCGCTCGCCAAAGCCCATTTCCGCCTATCCGCGTTACTCAAAGCATATCTCGACTTTCAACGCGAAAATAGCGGATTTTTCGCGTCGTCGTCGTCCGGCGACGCGGCGTTTATTTATTATGCCCGCCTGCGCGGACAAAATCGGCTTCAATATCCCGACACCGAAAAAATCCTCAACATCGCCGCCGCCGATTACCGTTCGCGCTTGCCGATTTTTATCGACGAAGCGGCGACGTTGGAAAAATTCAACTTGCGCGGCAAAAAATTCATCACGTTGGCGCGCGGCGCGGGGGCGTTCGGCGAACTCGGAACTTTCGACTGCACCAAAGAATATCCGCTCGCGCATTACGATGAACTGACCGCCCGCCTCAAACGGCAATATCCCGCCTACGCATTAGTGCAAATCGGCATGGCGCGCAATGCCGCGATGCAAAATATCGATGTTGATTTACGCGGTCAAACCACGCTCGAAGAGTTGAAAGTATTGCTGAAAAACAGCGTTTTGCATCTCGACGGCGAGGGCGGCAATGCGCACTTGCGCCGGTATGTCGGCGGCGGCAAAGCGGTGATTCTTTTCGGTCCGACCGCGCCGGAGGATTTCGGTTACGCCGGCAATATCAATATCCGCGCGGACGCAGTTTGCCCGCTCGCGTGCGAATGGCTGACGCGGTGGTGGATGAAAAAATGCCCGCGCGGTTTCGCGGCGCCGCCGTGTATGAACGAAATTTCACCGGCGCTGGTAATGGAAAAAATTAGCGAAAGCGGCGGATTGTGAACGGGCGTTAAGACCCATAGACCTGTTGCCTAAATCTTTTTTTTCGCACAACCGCGAAATACAAATTGGCAATGCTCTATTCAATTGCCACGCCCTTTAGGGCGTGGATAGCGACTCTCTAAAAATGGGCTTTAGCCCAAACAATAATTCGGCTAAAGCCGGTGGAATGAGACCATATTTTTTATTTTGGGCTAAGAACCTATCCGAATATCGAACTAATCGGCTGTTTGCCCCGTTAGGGGCAATCTGTCGGTAGAAACGCCGCCGCCGTAAAGTCGCGTCCCGTTAGGGACGCAATGTCGGTTTAATTATTACTAACCGACATTCCGTCCCTACGGGACGGATTCTTTTCGGGTGGCTTTTTCTACCGACAGTTCGTCCCTACGGGACTGCGTCCCCTATCGGGACGACGCTCGTTGATAACAGGATAGGTTCTAAACAGGTCTGTTAAAAACTCTGAAAGGAAAACGATGAAGACGTTAAAAACTCGCATCAAACATTTTATTCGCGATTGTGTGCCTTTCGGTTTGGTCGAATGGCGGCGGGCGCGGTTGTATGGCGCGGCAAGAGGAGTGGAGGCATTTCCGAGCAATAGCAATGTCGGGCGCGTGCTCTATCCCGACCAAAAGTTTTATATTATTCGCAATACTCCGCTTATCGGCGGCGGGCTGGGCTATCAGTTTCACACGGTGTTGGCGCATATTATCTATGCCGTCAATCGCGGTTATACGCCGCTCGTCGATCTGGAAAATTATCGGACGTGGTATAACGAAGACCATTCGGTCAACGGCACGTGGAATTTTTGGGAATACTATTTTCAACAACCGTCCGCCTACGCGCTTGATGAGGTCTATCGTTATGCCCGGAAAATTCTTCTCGGCAATTTTTATCCTCCCGAAGTTAATCTCTCTTTGGGTTATACGCCGCAATCTTACACCGCCGCGCGAATTGCGGAACTCAACGGCTATATTGCTAAATACTGCCGCCTCCAACCGGCAATACAGGAGCATATCGACCGGCAACACCGTTCTATTTTTGGCGAGAAGAAAAATATCTTGGGCGTTACTTGCCGCGGCACGGCGATTGTGAAAAAATCATACAATAAAACGCCGTATCATAACAAACTCGCCGATGACGAGGAAACGCTCGTGCAAACGCGGAAATTGTTCGACCAATGGGGAATGGAATATGTTTTTCTCTCGTCGCAATACCTTGACACGGTCGAGAAATTCCGCGCGGCGTTCGGCGAGCGTTTGTTAGTAACCGACCGCGCGCGTTTGCCGGATTATTATGCCGCCGGCGCCGGCTATAACGAAGTCGCGGATATGCGCGGCGAACCGCCCTACGCCACGGTTAAGTATCTAAACCGCGAGAATGACCGTTATCTTGGCGGGTTGGAATATCTGACCGATGTCGTTTTATTGTCGCGTTGCTCGGCGCTAATTTCTTCGCTGAACAACACCGGTATCTGGTGCTTGGAACTGAATAATAACCGCTATCAACATCGCTACTTCTTTGAATTGGGCATAACCGGCAAAGACGGCGCGTAAAGCGTTAGATGTGCTTGATAACTGCCGCCGTTAAGAGTTTTAAGGGGATTAAGGATTTTAAGAAACGCTCGTAACTTTCAACTTTTAACTTTTAACTTTTCTACCGCAACGCCGCGCCGGCAATTTTGGCGAGCAGGTGTCGCAACAGCGCGTCGCGTTTGGCGTTGGCTTCTTCGTTGGTCAGCGAGCGGTCGGGGGCGAAATAGGTGAAACTGAACGCCACGCTTTTTTTGCCGCTCTCGACGCCTTGCCCGCGATAGACGCTTTCGACCGTGTATTCCAACGTCTCCGCTTCGTTCGCCGCCGCCGCGATTTGCGCCCACGTTACAACTTCCGGCACGACCAGCGCGAGGTCGCGGCGAATCCCCGGAAACCGCGCGAGCGGCTTAAACACGCGGTCGCTTCGCGGCGCGGCGGACAACGCGGCAAAGTCGATTTCGCCGAGCGCCGGCGCGAAATCCAAATCGTGCAGAATTTTTTGCGCGTCCGCCGCAATGCCGAGAAGCCCGATTTTTTTATCGCCGAGCCAAATTTCCGCCGCCGAGCGCGGCGCCAAAAACGGCGTGTCCGCCGCCAATTTCACCGTCAACGGCGCGGTGATTTTCAGCGCCCGCGCCGTTTCGACGACCGCGCCGAAAACATATTCCGGTCCGCGGTCGTCGAGAATCGCCAGCGCCGTTTTCTCGTCGCGCGGGTTTTCGCCGCGCGGGTTCTCGTTGCGCGAGTTTTCGCGATAGACCGTGTTCAATTCAAACAGCGTCAAGTCCTTTTCGCCGCGATTGACGCGCCGCCGGTCGAGCAACGACGGCATCAACGACTGCCGCAACACCGGTCGGTTGGCGTCAATCGGGTTTTCCACGCGCGGCGAATTTTCCGCGTTTATTTCCCATTTTTCCGGCACAAACGAATCCGTCACATATTCATTCCCGCCGAGACGCGCCAACATTTCCCGCGCGATTTTTTCGTCCGTAAAAATTTTCTCTTGCGGCATCGCGAACAGCGGCATCGCGAATTTATCCGGCACGTTCTCAAAGCCCGCGAGGCGAATCACTTCCTCGACCAAATCGATTTCGCGCTCCAAATCGCGCCGCCGCGGCGGAATTTGCACGGTGAGACCGGCGGGATTTTCGCCGATTATTTTCAAGTCCAAACCGTTGAAAATTTTCTTGATGACGGCGGGGGCGATCGCCACGCCCAACACGGCGGCGGCGGTCGCGTAACGTAACGTGATTTCTTTGGACGCGACGGGCGCCGGATAAACGTCGATGGCGCCGTAAATTTCGCCGCCCGCGACTTCGACGAGGAGTTGCGCGGCGCGGCGGCTGACCTCTTCGCAACCGGCGATGTCGATGCCGCGCTCGTAGCGATACGAACTGTCGGAACTGATTTTCAATTGGCGCGAGGTGCGGCGCGTCGGCGCGGGCGCGAAAAACGCGGACTCCAACAAAATGTCGGTCGCGCGGGCGGTAACTTCGCTGTTTTCGCCGCCCATAATGCCGGCAATCGCGACGGCGCGCTCGGCGTCGGCAATCACCAAATTTTCACGGTTGAGCGTCAAATCGACGCCGGTCAACGCGCGGAATTTTTCCCCGTCGCGCGCGCGGCGGACGATGATTTGTTGTCCGGCGACGGCGCTGAAATCGAAAGCGTGGAGCGGTTGATTGCACTCGTATAAAATGTAGTTGGTAACGTCCACGACGTTGTTGATGGGGCGCAAGCCGACCGCGACGAGCCGCCGTTGCAACCATTCGGGACTGGGCTTGACGGTTACGCCTTTGATGAGACGAGCGGTGTAGCGCGGGCATAAATCCGGCGCTTCGACCGTTACGCGCGCGCGGTCGCCGAGGGGTTTTTCGGTTAGATTGACGACCGGCAGACGCACGGCGCCGCCGGTGAGCGCGGCGATTTCCCGCGCGACGCCGTAATGACCGAGGCAGTCGCCGCGATTGCTGGTGATTTCGGCGACCAGCCGCGTGTCGCCGTCGGGCAATTTCTCCAACGCTTCAATCGCGCAACCGGAGGCGTTAAGTTTTTCCGCCAATTGCGCCGGCGTCAAATCAAAGTCAACCAAATCTTTTAACCAGAGATAAGAGATGTTCATCGGCGTTCCTTTGTCGGTCGGTTACGGATTAAGTATTGCCGTCGGCTTTAGCCGACGGATTCGAGTTTGGCTTTTGAACGGGCTTTAGTCCTACACCACTAACGATTGTAGGGGTAAAACCCATCAACATTGCGCCCTTAATCCGTCGGCTAAAGCCGACGGCAATACAGGTTGTCAAACTAGCCTAAAAAAAATTACGGAATCTTCACTTCTTTCGGGTCGAATTGGGCGGGCGGGTAATGCAAATTCATCCCCTCCAAGGTTTCGACGATGACTTGGGCGATGAGCAAATTGCGGAACCATTTGCGTTCCGCCGGCACGATATACCACGGCGCGTCGGCGGTCGAGCAACGCGAAAACGCCGCCTCAAACGCCTCTTGGTATTCGTCCCAGTGCATCCGCTCCGGGATGTCCGACGGGCTGAATTTCCAATTTTTTTCCGGCGTGTCGAGCCGTTTTTGCAACTGCGTTTTTTGATAGTCCGCCGTGATGTGCAGATAAAATTTGACGACATGCGTGCCGGCGTCGCGCAACAGCGCCTCGAAATTGTTGATGTGTTCGTAGCGTCGTTTGATAATTTCTTTCGGCGCGAGATTTTTCACGCGCGCCACCAACACGTCTTCGTAATGCGAGCGGTTGAACACGCCGATATAGCCGCTACGCGGCACGTTTTGGTGAATTCGCCAGAGAAAATCGTGCATCGTTTCCACCGAGTTGGGCGCCTTGAACGAGGCGACTTTGCACCCCTGCGGATTGAGCGGGCTGAAGACGTTGCGAATCGTCGAATCCTTGCCCGCCGCGTCCATCGCCTGCAACACGACCAGCAACGATTGCTTGCCGTCGGCGTAGAGCAACGCCTGCAACTCGCTTAACCGGCGATAGAGTTCGGCGGTTTTTTCCAAACCCTCCTCTTTCGCCATTTTACCGTTGTCGCGCGTGGGAAATTTTTTCAGTTTCACCGTTTGATTGGGCATAACGCGGTAGTCGTCGCTGTGAACGGACATCGGGGTTTCTCCTGTATGAGATTGAAATAATAGCGTCGTTGCCAAGAATTTTGCCGCAGTATAACCGACCCGTTATTATACCGGTTTCCCGCGCCGACCAACGGTGAAACCGGCGCAAAATTGAGAAAATAGACCTGTTCGATTCGGCGGGACGAAGAAGCTGGAAGTATCGACCGCCTCGTGTTTGAGCAATTTGATTTTTTTATCGATGCCGCCGGCGTAGCCCGTTAAACTGCCGCTAGCGCCGACGACGCGGTGGCAGGGGATGATAATCGAGATGGGGTTGTGTCCGACGGCGCCGCCGACGGCTTGCGCGGAAACGCGCTTTTTGCCGGTTTGCGCCGCGACGAGGCGGGCGATGTCGCCGTAAGTCAGCGTTTCTCCGTAAGGAATTTCCCGCAAGATATTCCAGACCGTTTGGCGAAATTCTCCGCCGACCGGCGCCAACGGCAAGGCGGAAATCGCGGGTTTATCGCCGTTAAAATAGCGGTCAAGCCAATTTTTGGCGCGGGTAAATACCGGCAAATCGTCCTTTTGAACGGCTTCGTCTTTCAGCGCGCCGCCGTGGTATTTTTGCCCCGCCAACCACGCGCCGATTAGATTTTCCCCGTCGCTCGCCAATAAAATGGAACCGAGCGGCGACGAGTAATTGGTGGTGTAATACACAAGATTCTTCCATTAAAGAGGCAGCAAAAGTTATCAGACCAATTCCATTGGGAAAAGCGTAGCCGACCTTTCCGGCACGACTGCCGCCGCGGGCGGTTACGGTAATTCGTTTTCCAACTTCTTTTCGTCGCGCGCCCAGACGAGCGTTTCTCTGCCGACGGGCGGCGTTGCCGCGTCGCCGGACGGCGCTTCTTTTTGCCGGAGGGTCAACGCGGCGTAAATAACGCAACCGCCGGTGGCGACGACCGACGCAATCATTGCCGCCGCGACCCAGTTATCCGCTAATCCCAACATCGGCTTCTCCTTAAAAATAGATTGGTTCGATAACGAGCAAAAACAAAAAATTCGCGGTCGGTTCTTTTTTTTAGCGGTTGTCGAACCGGTTTAATCGCCAACGAAAAATTTAATTGATTTTTTCGTTAAGCCCTCGCGTTATCCGCCGATAATGAACGCAGTTTTAACCCGTTTGGCTCAAAATTAAGGACGCGGCTATGAATTCCTCACTCTTGCAACGGCGCGACGCTTACCGACAGACGCAAATCCACACCGCCAGCAAAGAACAATTGGTGCTGATGCTCTATGATGGCGTCATCCGTTTTTCCGAACAGGGGCGGCAGGCGATTCTCGACAAAAACATCGAGAAAAAACAATTCGCGCTGGTGCGCTCGCAAGACATCATCTTTGAGTTGGTCAACGGTCTCGACCACGAAAAAGGCGGTGAAATCGCCGCGAATTTGGCGCGGTTATACGCCTACGCCATCAAGCGTTTGGTTGACGCCAATCTCAAAAACGACACCGCCGGCATCGACGAAACGCAGGACATTTTCCGCAACTTGCGCGAAGCGTGGGCGGTCGCGATGACGCAAGTCAACCGCGAAAAAGCCGAAGGCAAAGCGCCGGTCGTCGAACACGTCGCGCCGACCGCCGCCGTTCCGCCGGAAACCGTTTTTGACGTTAAGTCCGCCGCCGCGAAACCCGCCGCCGCGACTTACGGTCCGAAAACCCCGTTAAGCGGGCGCAATCTTACCGGCAATTACGGTCCCGCCAAAGGCGGCTTTTCGGCGTCGCGCAGTTTCGCCGCTTCCGCCGCGCCGGCAACTGGCAACTACGCCTCGTTTAGCGCGCAAGGATAAAAGTTTATCGCCAAAATTCGCCGGCAAAAAAGGCGGAACGAACCGCGTGTTCGTTTCGCCTTTTTTTGATTTACTATTGAATTAAGCGCGTCCGAATGGTCAAAAATTTGCTTGTGCGGGCGGAGGCGATTTCTACAATACCGCGCCTCATAAATTTATCGGCGAGGTCTTACTCAAAAAAAAGGGGAAAACATGCGCGGACTTTTGATGGCGGCGTTGGCGGCGGTTCTCAGCGTAACGGCGGCGGCGAGCGACTTTGCGACATTGGTTGCCGAAAAATCGCCGGTGGCTTTTTGCGTTTATCCGTCGGCGTTGTTCAACGCGGATTTGGGCAAATTATTGTTGGAAAAATTCCAACAACAAAACGAATATCAATCGCTCAACGATTTCGAGCAGGCGAGCGGCGTTAAAATTTCCGACGATGTTAAGCGGATGGTTTTCGTGCCGTTGGACGAGACGGGCGAAAATTTATACGTCGTGTTGGACGGCAAATTCGACGCGCAAAAAATTGAAACCGCCATTGCCCAAGCCATTGAAAGCAAGGGCTGGAAGGACTATAAAGCGGTGGACGAAGCGGGCGTTCGCAAATTGAGTTGGACGGACGACAAAGGCAATAACGTGCTGTTGGCGTTTGTCGGGGCGGATAAAATCGTCATTTCGCCGACCGGCGAGTCGTTGCAAGCCGGCGTGGCGGTGGTCGCGGGCAAAGCCGCCAACGCCGCGGGCAAGCCGCTTTTTCAGCGCGCCGCGGTGAAAAACGGCGTGGCGTTTGTCGAGGGCGCGGGCGAAGTTACCGCGAAAATGAAAGAAAGCGCGCCGCAAGCGCAAGGCGTCGAAAGCGTCGTCGTTACGCTTGCCGGTTTGCCGGACGGCAATAATAATTTGTCGGTCGCGGTGCGCTCGGAATCGGCGGAATCGGCGAAGCAACAGGCGCAACAGTGGACGATGATGAAAACGTTTTTGGCGCCGTCGTTTCCCGGAGTGGTGGAAAAAATTACGATTAACGACCAAGACCGGGACGTGATTTTATCGCTGACGTTTAGCCAAGATGAAATTGCCGGTCTTGCCGGTTCGCTGACCGGTCGCGGCGGCGACGATGAAGATGACGAAATTGACGACGAGGCGGCGGAAGACGCGCCGGAGGCAATAGAGGAAAATAAATAAAAACGGTTAAGCGCCCGTGGCCCAATTGGATAAGGCATCTGACTACGGATCAGAAGATTAGGGGTTCGACTCCTCTCGGGCGTGCCACTTAAACCGGCAATATGGCAAACGCCATATTGCCGGTTTTTTATGAGTTGCCGCAACCTTCAAGATGCTTAATCATCTTAAACCCCTTAAAAGAAAGACCGCCCCATTTCCGGGCGGTCTTTCTTTTTATTTGGCGGGCGTTTCCCGTTCCCTTACGGTTCGCTGTCGCCTTCGCCCAACACATACACCGCGTCGGGGCGGCGGTCGGTGGCTTGCAGTTTGACGCGAATCCAGCCGCCCGCCGGACATTCGATTTTCGCGCCGCAAATATCCGGCTGAATCGGCAATTCCCGCCCGCCGCGGTCAACCATCACGCACAAGCGAATCACCCGCGGACGCCCGTAATGGAACAGCGCGTCAATCGCCGCGCGGACGCTCCGCCCCGTCAGCAACACGTCGTCAAGCAAGACGACGCTCGCTCCGTCCAAATTGAAATTGATGTCGGTCGGCAACATTTCGCGCAGTCCCGCGCCGCCGCGCAAATCGTCGCGAAAAAACGTCGGGTCGAGATAACCGACGAGCGGCGCCGCGCCGCTCTGCCGCAATTCGACCGCCACGCGGTCCGCCATTTCCGCGCCGCGCGTCCGCACGCCAATCAGCGCCAGCGGCGCGTCCGGCGCGTTGGGCGAAATTAGCGGCTTAATTGCCAGCGCCATTTTCGCGATGGCGGAGCGCACCCATTTTTCGTCGTAAAGTTTGGTTGGCATTGGTTAGAGTTTAGAGTTGAGAGTTAAGAGTTAAAACTCAAGTTACGCGCAAAAAAAAGAGAAGCCACGAATGAACACAAAAAGAACTTAACCCGAATTTTCACGAATTAGACGAATTAACACGAAACCGAGCGAAGCGAAGGTTAGTGTGCTTTCCAAATTTTTTGTCCGTTTTTCGGCTCTTTATTTCGTGTAATTCGTGTAATTCGTGGACAAAAAAATCTCTCTTTTTTATGCGTAAAAATTCGCGTCTTTTGGTTGACCGCGTAACATCAGTTAAGAATTAAGCGAAAGAGTTATTTTAGGTCGTGTCCGCGACGGATTCAATCGCTCGTTATTTCCGCCTCGACTTCTTGGAGCAGTTTTTGCAAGCCGGTCAGCCAGTCGCGCGGGCGCGTCGTCGCCATTTTTATCGCGCGCTCGCAGTAATTTTTCGCGCCGGACAATTCGTAAAGCGAAACGCGCTTCGGCGGACGCCCCGCGAAATGCGCCGTCAGCGTTGCCGTCGCCGGCAAAGTCAGCGTCAGCGTTTCATTGTCTTTGACCGCCCGCTCGATTAGCGGCGCGCCGAAATTTTCCGCCGTCAGGCGACCGCGTCCGCCTTTAATCGTCAGCGACAATTTGGTCGTTAGCCCCGTCGCCGGCGGCGCGACGCCGACATAAATCGGATTGGTTACCGCCCACAAATACGGCGCCGTCGAAAGGTAACGCGCCTGCAACCAGCCCGGCGTCCGCAACTGCACGTTCGACCAGCGCACGCGCGCCGATTTTTGCTCCTGCCCGATTTTCGTCGATTCCACAATTTTGCCGTTATACAACAATTCCACGCGGAGGATGTTGTCGGCGGGGTCGGAACCGGCGAACGCTTCGGCGACAATCGCGCGCGGCGCGTCCGCCGTCGCCGCCGTCTCGCCGATTTCCACCGCGACGTTTTGTCCGTCCGCCGCGTCCGCCACGTAAAAACGCACGAACGGACCGTTGGAAATTTGCGTCCGTCCGGCGCGCAACGCCGCCAAATAATCCGCCCGCGCCGGCGGTTGCACAATAGTCCGCGCATACATACTCAAACCCGCGCCGCCGCCGGCGAGCGCCGGCAACCGCCGCCCAAGTCCCAACCACGCCTGCCAAAAAGCGTAATCGTCGCCGCCGCGCGTGATGTCGAGCGCGTCGTAAATGCCGCCCGCCGCCAACTCAAATAAACGCTCGGCATTTTCCCGCCCGTTGAAAACCGTAACCGCGCCCGCGTCGCGCGCCAACGCCAACCGCGCCCCGACGGCGGACGCGGCGTCGATTGCCGACGGCGCGTTGCCGATGACCGTCCAGCCGTCGCCGCGGACGACGTGGAAAAAATCCGCGCGGTCCGCGACTTCATCGGTAAAAGAGACGGCGAGACCGCAAGCGCGCAAGCCCGCCGATTGGACCAACGCGCGTAATTGGTTGAGCGAAGAAAATCCGGCGCTGTCGAAGAAGGGATTGAGCATCGTCCAACCGGCGCGGTCGTCCCAATGAAACCGGTCGAGCGCCAATTGAAAATGGTGGTTGGAGTTGGCGCCGACTTGCAGGCGGAGTTTGGCTTTGACGCGGCGCGGACCGGCGTCGAAGAGGGCGAAATACTGACCGGCGGCGAGAGCGATTTGCCGGTTGCCGTCCAATAAATAAAACGGCTCGCCGGTCGGCGGCGGCAAATTATTGCCGCTGGCGTCCGACAAAAAGAGGCGCGCCGCTAACGGCGCGCCGGCGGGGTCGGTTACGCTAAAGGTGCAAATAAATTTTTCCGCAATCGTTGCGTCCGTCGCGTCCGCCGCGCTTGCCGCGCCGCCAACGGCAACGGCAAGAAAAAAGAATAGCGACCGGAATAGGCGCGACATAATTTTAGAGTTGAGAGTTGCGCGAAGCGCGGCAAATTAAATCTGAGGTTGCGCGATTAGTTGTGTTTTGATAATTATTCCGACAGTCGCCGCGAAGCGGCAGGGC
The DNA here is from genome assembly GCA_031261425.1 of Planctomycetota bacterium. Lineage (GTDB taxonomy): Bacteria > Planctomycetota > SZUA-567 > SZUA-567 > SZUA-567 > MS499-59. Next base: position 3,066 of record JAISJR010000012.1, on the reverse strand, counting down.
ATAACAGCCCAGCGCAACGCGCTGGGTAAAAACGTCGCCCATAAATTATGCGCCCTGCAAGGGCAATGCAAAAATTTTCCACTGCCCTTAACAGGGCGCCAACGTTTTTTGACAACGCGCCCCAGCCCGCCGGAAAATCAAAGAGCCGATTTTCCTTTGGGCTGGGCTGTTATGCACCGCCCCGTTGGGGCGACTGGCGGAGTTTATTAAAAATTGCGCGAAGCGATTTTGAGAATCAAACTCCACAATTGTTAATTGTGAACTTTTAATTGTAAATTGTTAATCGGCGTTACTCCGCCGTTTCCAAAATCGTCATACTGCGCGGGCGGACGCGATACGCGGCGACGGCGCGTCCGATGTTCGGCGCGTCCTTTTCCGCGAAGTCGAACGGGCTGGGGCGCTCGGTGTCGGCACGGACAAGCCAATTTTTGCCCACGTCCGGCACCTCGAAAAAATGCCGCTCGGCGCTCGCGTTCAGCATCACGAACAGCGACGGCTCGCGGTGGTTCGGAATCGCGTCGCCGTCCAACAGAAACGCGAGATGATGACTGTCCCACGCGGGCTGTCCGGATTTCTCGCCGTGCCACGAGATGCCCTTGCCCTTCTCGAAAAAGTGCCGCCGCCGCAAAATCCAGTGCCGTTTGCGCAACGCAATCATCAGCCGCGTGAAGCGCAGTAAATCCGCGTTTTTCGCCGCCAGCGTCCAGTCCACCCAACTCAACTCGTTGTCCTGACAATAGGCGTTGTTGTTGCCGCGTTGCGTGCGGCTGAATTCGTCGCCCGCGACGAACATCGGCGTCCCCTGACTGACGAGTAGCGAGGCGATAAAATTTTTCTGCATCTGCCGCCGCATTTTCCGAATTTCCGCGTCGGCGGTTTCGCCCTCCACGCCGAAATTTTGCGACAAATTATTATTCTCGCCGTCGATGTTTTCTTCGCCGTTGGCGGCATTATTTTTCTTTTGATACGACACCAAATCGTTGAGCGTAAAGCCGTCGTGCGCCGTGATGAAGTTGATGCTCTGCCACGGATGCTGGTGATACAAATCGTCCGACGCGCAAATGCGGCTCGCCACGGGGCTTAACATTTGGTCGTCGCCGCGCCAAAACGCGCGGAAATTGTCGCGAAAATAGCCGTTCCATTCCGACCAGCGCCCGAAACCGGGGAAGCGTCCGACTTGATTCAAGCCCGCCGCGTCCCACGCCTCGGCGATGATTTTCGCGTCCGCCAACACCGGGTCTTTGGCGATGCGTTCGAGGAGCGGCGGATTTTTCAGCACTTCGCCGTCGGGTCCGCGCCCTAAAATCGACGCCAAATCGAAGCGGAAGCCGTCCACGTGCATCTCGGCGACCCAGTAGCGCAAACTGTCGATGATGAACGACTGCACCGCCGGCTGGTTGCAGTTAAACGTGTTGCCGCAACCGGAAAAATTCGCGTATTTGCCTTGGTGGTCGTGAATGTAATACATCGCGTCGTCGATGCCGCGAAACGAAATCGTCGGACCGCGCTCGTCGCCCTCGCCGGTATGGTTGAACACGACGTCGAGAATCACTTCGAGACCGGCGGCGTGCAAGGCGCGCACCATTTCGCGAAATTCGGTGATGGCGCGGTTGCCCTGCCCGGCGCTGGCGTAACTCGCTTTCGGCGCGAAAAAACAAATCGGCGAGTAGCCCCAGTAGTTGCGCAACACCTTGCCGGTTTGCGGGTCAATCCGCACGTTTTCGTTTTCGTCAAACTCGAACACCGGCATCAACTCGACGGCGGTAACGCCGAGTTCTTGCAGGTAAGGAATTTTTTCGATTAAGCCGGAATAGGTGCCGGGAAATTTGACGCCGGACGATTGGTCGATGGTGAAGCCGCGCACGTGCAACTCGTAAATAATCGTGTCGGAGAGCGGCGTGCGCAGCGGCGCCGCGTCGCCCCAGTCGAAATCGAGCGGCGGCAGGCAACAGCGGCGCGGGAAAGTTTGATAGTCCTTTTCCGGGTCGAAGGTGCGGCGGATTTGCGGCTCGCCCCACGTCGCGCCGCCGGTGAGCGATTTGGCGTAGGGATCGATTAAAATTTGGCGGCGGTCGAAACGGAGTCCTTTTTTCGGGTCGAACGGACCGTCGATGCGCCAGCCGTAGCGGACGTTGTCGTTCAGTCCGAAGACCTCGATATGCCAGCATTGACCGGTGCGCTGGCGATTGGGGTCGAGTTCGAGTTCGCCGACGGCGTCGGAGACGCCGGTGGCGAAGAGGACGAGCGTGGCGCCGGTGGCGTGGCGGGAGAAAATGGAAAAATTGACGCCGCGCGGCGTCCGCGTCGCGCCGAACGGCAACGGCGTCCCGCGCGCGGTTTTGAATTTGATGGTGTCAAGCGGCACGAGAACTCCCTCAATTAAGAATTAACAATTAACAATTAACAATTAACAATTTCTAAAATTGTTAATTGTTAATTGTCAATTGTTAATTGCGTTTCAGCGCTTTCCCGTAATGTTGCCTACTGCTAAACAGCGCGTAGCCGCTTACCGCGAAAAATTCCGCCGCGCCGGCGAATTCCGGCGCGACGGGAAATTCCAATTTTAGCGCCGGATGTCCGTAGCGCCGGGCGGTTTGTTCGGCGGCGGCGAGCAAACTTTTGCCGAGACCGCGCCGCCGGTGCGCGGCTTTGACCGCGAGAAAATGCAACGTCGCCGTGAACGGATTGACGCCCGCCGCGCCGACGATTTCCCCGTTCAGCCGCGCGAACAGGCAACAATTCATCAACTCGGCGGTGGAAAAATAAAAGTCGTCCGCCGCGAGTAATTCGTCCTCGCCCGCCACTGCCGGTTGTCCGGCGATTTTCGCCGCTTCGGCTTCCCGCCGCCACGCCTCGCCGCCGACCTCCAATAACAACGCGCCGAGTTTGCCCTGCTCGTGAAAATCCGCCGTGCCGAGGGTGTAGGTGTTTTGCATTTTTGACAATCTCCGACAGTCGCGCTGAAAGCGCGAAACATATCAGCCCAGGGTAAGCGACACGCTCTATCGTCGCGCCACCCTGGGTAGCGGTTCGCGAAGCGAACCATCCGACAGTCCCGCCGCGCGG
>JAISJR010000010.1 GCA_031261425.1 Planctomycetota bacterium | reverse complement strand
CGTCAGTTTTGTCCGTTTTGGACGGTTTCTTTCTGGCGTCTTTGTCAATGCACTGTTTGCAGGCGTTGAGACCTTGGGCGGTCGCTTCGGCGTAAGTCGTTGACGTAATGTCTTTGCCGTCTTTTTTCGCGCGTTCGATAACGCCGCATTGTTCGAGATGAAAAGTTTTATTTTTACCGATGACGAAGACCGCCGCGTCCGGCGCCAATAACTCGGCGGTCGCCGCCGTCGCCGCAGTCGTCGTCGCCGAAGCATTATCCGGTGTCTCCGCCGCAAAACTAATTCCCGCCAAACACCCCGCCAACAACACCACAGTAAGTAACCTTTTCATTGCATTTCTCCTTCCGCTAAATCACACAAAAAAATGCCGCCCAATGCGGCAACATAAATTTTCATCGTTAAATAAAAAAGCGATTTGTCCTACGGATTATTACACGAATAGCGCCTGTTCGCGGCAAGGAGCCGCCATCGGAATTTCGTAATTGGCAATAAATAATTCTTGCCCGATAGCGGCGCCGTCTTGTTTGTAGTTGTTCATTCCGTATTGCAATTCCCATTCGTAAATGTAGGCGAAGTCGAATAACTCTTTAATGCAGTCGGTGTTGTCGAGCGTAATCAACCACCGGTGCGGGCAACGGCGCATATTTTCCGCAAATTTCCGGTGGTCAAACGACAAGTGCAAACTGCCGTTCTTGCCGTAAAGCCGCGATTTTTTTTGCCGGTAATACGGCGGGTCGAGAAAAATAAAAACTTCGTCGCCGTCAGCGAATAACCGCTCTTCATACGACTGATTATGAATTTCGATGCCGCGCAAAATTTCCGCCAACGGTTTGACTCTTTCGATTGCCGAATAAGTGAACCGCCCGCGAAACGCGCCTTCCGAATAGCCGCCGGAGTCCACCGTTCCCGAAAATGAAATGCGATTTAACACGAAAAAGCGCACCGCCCGCTCAAAATCGGCATAGTCGTCGCGCTCCATATAATCGTAAAATAATTTTCGCCCGTCTTTTTCCGTGTTTTTGACGTGTTTCACCGCTTCATAAAGCGCGGCGTTGTCCGATTGCGCGAACCGCCAAAAACAAATCAAATCAAAATTCAAATCGTTAATCACAAAACGCGCCGCGCGTTGCCGCGCTTGTTTCGCCGCCAAAAACACCGAACCGCCGCCGACAAACGGCTCGCGAAATTCCGCGATGCCGCGCGGCAGTAACGGCAAAATTGCCTTAACTGCCCGCGATTTACCGCCGGGGTAACGCAACGGGCTGACGATTTCACGCATTTTCTGTATCCCACGGAAACCAAATCTGAAAATGATTTCTCGTCGCTTCTTGGCGCAACGTTTCAACTAACGGCGACTTGACCTCGACGGGATTCTTTGCGGTTAATTTCAACACCGGCGCCGGCGCGAATGGTTTTCCGGCGACCGCAACCTCTTGTAAATTCGCGTAAAGAATCATTTTTAGCAAACCGTCTTTGATGTCGTCAAGCGACGGTAACGCGCCGTTTTTCGTATGCTTGCCTTCGATGAGCCGAACTTTATCGCCGCTGATTTTCGCTTCGTCGCAAGTGAAATGATAAACGCCGCCGAGATAATTCGTCAGGTTTAGCGACGCTTTAATGCCGCCGACGATTTGTTCTTTCGGTTGAATGGTGCGGATTTCGCGCTGTTGCGCCGCCGCCGCGTTGTCGCGCGACAACTGCATAAAACTGTCTTTGCCGGCGACGATTTGCGCGATACGTTTTTCAATACCGGCGGCGGCGTGTAACTTCACTTGCGTTTGACGGCTGATTTCCTCGTAACTATTTTGCGCCGTTTTCGCCACCGTCGCCAACCGGTTGATTTGTTCGATATTCCAATGCAACGCGCTGGATTGATAAGAAAGCAAGCGCTGAATTTCGCCGCGAATGAAATCCGTCGCTAACCGCTGGCTGGTGATTTTATTTTCGTAATCGGGATTTCTATCGGCGGCGGCGTAGTAGCCGGCAATCACATACACGTCCAACAAACTCATCAGCGAAACGGTGTCCCATTGCAAAAAATCGCGGTCGCCGTCCGCGCCCTCGTCTTTGACAAACGGAATAACGGTAATTTTCTTGCCGCTATGATTGAGCGTGTTATAGACGCGAGCGTAGGGATAAGTGCGCGTCCGTTTCGGCGAAACCCAAACGCTAACCGCCAACGAGTTGCCGCCGATACGCAAGCGAAACGCGCCGTCGCGCGCCAACGCCGTCGCTAAATCCGCTTCTCATAAGCCGGCAAATTTTTGCACAACAACGGCGTATAAGTGATGCCGGTGATTTTCGCAGTAACGAGCATATTTTTTACCGTTCGCGTTGCGCGCCGTCGTCAAGTTAAACCCATCGCCAACCCGGCGGCGGAAAAAATACTTCAACACCTTTCCCGCCGCCTAACTCTTCGCTCTCAATCCACCAACAAATTCTCCGCCGTCATTTCCGCCGGTTGGGGCAGTCCGAGCAGGTGCAGGGCGATGACCGCGATGTCGCTTAATTTCCCGCCGTGTTTCAGGTGTTTGCCCGGCGCGTCTTTCGCGATGTAAATCAATTCCACCGGATTCATCGTGTGGCTAGTTTTGACCATGCCGGTTTGATAATCAATCATCTGGTCGGCGTTGCCGTGGTCGGCGGTTACCAGAATTTGGAAATCGTAATCGAGCAACACGTTGACGAGCGCGCCGTAACATTTGTCCACCATCGACACCGCTTTTTGCGCCGCGAACATTTGCCCCGTATGCCCGACCATATCGCAGTTGGCGTAGTTCACGACAATCATTCCGAATTGATACGGGTCTTGCGCGAGATACTGCATAATTTTGTCGGTTACGGTGAACGCCTCCATTTCGGGATGCGTCGCGAACGTCGCCGGGTCGTAGCGGCTGGGGACTTCGATTTGCAATTCGTCCTTAAACGGCACGGTGCTTTTGCCGTTGAAAAAACTGGTCACGTGGCGGAATTTTTGCGTTTCGGCAATGCGCAGTTGCGCGAAACCCGCGTCGCTGACGACCTCGCCGAGCAAGCCCTTCATTCCGCCTTCGCCGCCGAGCGGTCCCATCAGGTATTCGGTGAACTCGTCGAAATAGCGCGTGAAGCCGAGATAGGTAATTTGCGGACGCGCGGCGCGCTTGCCAGCGTAGTTGTCGGCGGTGAACGCCAGCGTCAATTGAATCGCGCGGTCTTGGCGATAGTTGGTGTGGAACACGCAATCGCCGTCCTTGATGCCGGCGTAATCGCCAATCGCCACCGGCAAGATGTATTCGTCGCACATCGGGTCGCCGTCCGGCGTTTTGTCGTGGTCATACGCTTTTTGCACCGCGGCGGCGACGTCGTTTTCGCGCCGCTCGCCTTTGCCGCTAACTAAAAAATCGAACGCCCGCGAGGTGAGTTCCCAATTTTTCGAGCGGTCCATTCCGTAGTAGCGCCCCATAATCGTGCCGATTTTACAATTGCCGACTTCGGCGGCGACCGACTGCAATTTCGCGACGTATTCCATCGTCGAGCGCGGCGGCGTGTCGCGTCCGTCGAGGAACGGATGATTGACGATTTTGCCGGTCGGATTTTCCTGCCGCGCGCGGCGCATAATTTTGAACAGATGCTCTTGATGCGCGTGCACGCCTTCGTCTTGCAACAGTCCGAGCAGATGCAAGGTCGAATTATTTTTCTTCCAAGCGGCGACGAGATTTTTCCATTTCGGCTCCTCAAACAACGCGCCGCTCGTCAGTCCGTCGTCGATGCGTTTGAGTTCCTGAATGACGATGCGCCCCGCGCCCATATTGAGGTGTCCGACTTCGGAACTGCCCTGATAACCGGCGGGCAAGCCGACCGCTTCGCCGCAAGCGTCGATGAGCGTCCACGGATATTTTTGTTTGAGGGCTTCGGTGAACGCGGTGTCGGCGTCGCGGACGGAATTACCGCGATTGTCGATGTTCCAGCCCCAGCCGTCGCGAATGATGATGGCGAGCGGACGTTTCGTTTTTTTCGTAGCCATGAGGATTCCTTTCAGAGAAAAAAGGGAAGAGGGAAAAGGGAAAAGGGAAAAGTGGGAAAGTGGGAAAGTGGGAAAGTGGGAAAAGATGTCGAGTTTTTCAGGTTCACTCGTGTTACGCGGTCAACAAAAAGACGCGAATTTTTACGAATAAAAAAGAGAGATTTTTTTTGTCCACGAATTACACGAATTACACGAATTAAAGAGCCGGAAAACGGACAAAAAATTTGGAAAGCACACTAACCTTCGCTTCGCTCGGTTTCGTGAAAATTCGGGTTAAGTTCTTTTCGTGTTTATTCGTGGCTTCTCTTTTTTTTGCGCGTAACTCGGGTTCATTAAGTTCGGCGATTATACTTTCCGCCCGCTCGCGAAAAAAGCCGTCGGCAAGCGCCGGCGGCGATTTTTAATGACGAATTACGAAACCGCGGCGAAGCGAGACGGGGTTATGCGTCCGGCGCGGTGAATTGCCGGATTTTCGCGATTAACTCGTCGGGCGCGATGGGCTTTGAAAGAAAAGAATTCATTCCCGCCGACAGACAAAGTTTGGCGTCTTCCCGCGACGAGTTCGCCGTCAGCGCGATAATCGGAATGGGCGGCATCGGCGACACGCCCGCTTCTTCGCGCCGTATTTGCCGGGTCGCTTCCCAGCCGTCCATTTCCGGCATTTGGCAATCCATTAAAATCAGCGCGTATTCTTGCTTGCGCCACGCCTCGACGGCTTCGCGTCCGTTGCCGACGATTTGATGCGGCAAATTCGCTTGCGCCAAAATCTCGCCGATAACTATTTGATTGATGTCGTTATCTTCCGCGACCAAAATCGGCGCGGTCAATTTCAACGGCGCGACCGCCGCCTTGACCGCGCCGGTCGCGACCGCGGCGGCGGCGGGGGTGAACGGCAAGACGAACCAAAATTCCGAGCCGCGCCCTTCTTCGCTGGTGACGCCGATTTCGCCGCCCATCAATTCGATTAACTGCTTGGAAATCGCCAAGCCCAAACCGGTGCCGCCGTAACGCCGCGTGGTGCCGGTATCGACTTGGGAAAACGACTTGAACAAGCGGTCGAGCCGGTCGGCGGGGATGCCGATGCCCGTGTCGATGACGCGGAATTTCAGCGAACAATTATCCGGCGCGGTCGCCACGCTTTCGACCTTAATTTTCACGCCGCCCGTCGCGGTGAATTTCAGCGCGTTGTTCACGAGATTCACCAACACTTGCCGCAGTCGCATCGGGTCGCCGCGCAGGTATTTCGGGATGCGGCGACCGGAACTATATTGCAAAATCAGCGACTTTTCCGCGGCGCGGAGTTTCAACATCTCAATCACCGAGCGCGCGGTCGCGGGCAAGTCGAAATCGATTTTTTCGATTTCCATTTTACCGGCTTCGATTTTGGAAAAATCGAGAATATCGTTGACCAACGACAATAAGTGATTGCCGGAGGTGCGCAATAAATCGGCGAATTTTTGTTGTTTAGCCGTGAGTTTGGTTCGCCGCAATAAATCGGCGATGTTAATCACCGCGGACAGCGGCGTGCGAATTTCGTGATTCATATTCGCCAAAAACAGCGCTTTTGCCGTCGCCGCCTGTTCCGCCGCGATGCGCCGGGTTTGGTCGGTCAGGTCTTGAATGCAAATCGTCAGCATTTTCTCGCCGCCGAGTTCGACTAATTCGAGGTTGAACAGCGCGGGCGTGGCGGCGCCGTCGCGGCGAGCGGCGAAACCGGCGGCGTCAAGTTTGCGGCGGGCGTTCAAGATTTTCCAAAATTCGCGCCAGCCGGCGGGCGAAGCGGCAAAAGCGTCCAATTTGATAAAAGTTATCACCGGTTGTCGCAGTAATTCGCCGGCGTCGGCGCAACCGAAAAACGGGACGCAACTATCGTTGACATAGACGAAATTACCGGCGGCGTCCACGCGGCAAATCGGCACCGAAATCCGGTCAATCATAACTTCTAAGGTTTGTTCGTAGCGCATCCGTTCGGTGATGTCGCGCAACGTCCAGACCTCGGCGTCGCGGTCGTTGATTTTGACCAATCGCCCGTGCATATCGACGATGCGCCCGTCGCGCAAGTGGACCAGACCGCGTTGCTCGCCGTCGGTGCGCACGCGGGCGATTAGCGAAAGTTGCTCGTCGGCGTCGAACAAATGGCGGTTAAAAAAAGCGCGAATATCGTCGAGCGATTGGTTGTAGCGGTAAATATCCTCCCAGCCGGGGAAAAGTTTGCCGTAAGCGGCGTTGGCGAACGGCATCGGGACGCCATCGACCATCGCCATAATGGCTTCGGCGGTGGCATCAAGAATGGCGTCGATAAGTTCTTTCTGGGCGCGTAATTTTTTTTCCTGCCGCTCGCGCGCGGTGATGTCGTGCAACGACCAGATTTCGGCTTCGAGGTCGCCGTCGCCGATTTTAACCACATGACCGACGGCTTCGACGATGCGCCCGTCGCGCAAATAAGAAATGCCGCGCGTTTCTTGGCGGGTGGCGCGTAACGACGCGACTAATGCGAGATGTTCTTGATAATTGATGAGCGCTTTTTTGAATAATTCTTCAACTTCTTCCACCGGTTGGTCATGGTGGCAGACGGCTTCCCAGCCCGGAAAAATGTCGCCGTAAGCGGCGTTGGCGAACGGCATTTTTTCGCCTTGCACCAGCGCGATAATGCCGTCGGGCGAGGCGTTCAAAACCGCGTTAATTATTTTCTTTTGCCGCTCTAATTGCGCTTCGCGGCGGACTTGTTCGTCAATGTCGGTAACGCGCTCGACCACATAGTCGATACTGTTGGTCTCTAAATTGCGAACCGGAAAACTGTGCAATTCAAACCAACGTTTGAATATCGGATTAAAATAGCGATACGAGCGCACTTCGCCGTCGGCGAGGGTTTTTAGGCAGGGGCAAAAATCGCACGGTTTATCGGCGCCGACGATGGCTTCGTAGCAGGTCTTGCCGCCGGGATATGAATTGGCAATAAAATTGCGCGCCGTGGCGTTGAGGTGAACCAGGCGCAGTTGCGTATCCATCACATAAATGCCGTCTTGAATCGACTCCAACACCGAATTCAGCAACCACCGCGACGCGGGCGCGCTCTCAGGCGACGCCGATGACGTGGCTGGCGATGGCGGATTATTAACGTCGGGGTCGGGCATTTTCACACCAAAAATTTTTAATTCTTAACTGATGTTACGCGGTCAGCATCGGTGCTGTTGCAACGAAGAAATTGAAAAATCTCCGACAGTCGCCCTGCAAGGGCGAAATATATCGGATGGCGCTTCGCGCCGTCTTTCCCCGAGTTGCGCGGCGAACACCGCATCGCCGCTCCACTCGGGGTTATTCACATTAAGCCCCTGTCGGGGCTTTTAGCGGAGTCGATAACGGCAAAATCGCGTAACCTCAGTTCTTAGTTTTTTAATTGCGGCGCCGGCGCGTCCCCGTATTGATTGCGAACGGGTTGGCTCGGCTCCGACCACCAGAGAATCAGCAAAAACCAGCCGAAAACCGGCACGATAATCAACCAGTGTTTCCAGCCGGCGCGTCCGGTGTCGTGCAACCGCCGGTAGGACGCGCCGATAAACGGCAACGCCGTCGCCAAAACGTAAATGGTGAACAACGTTCCGACCGACGACGCCACGTTTGCCGCCGCCGTCTGCGCCAAATGCGTAAAAATCAACAGCGCGGCGAGATGCACCGCAAAAAACCACCAGAATTCCGCGCGTCCGGCGCGTCCGGTGAACACCGCGTATTTTTCCAACGCCGCCAAATAGTGATGCATATTTTTAAGGGAAAAGGGGAGAGGGAAAAGGGAAAAGTTGAGAGTTGAAAGTTGAGAAGTTAGAAATCCCTAACCTCTTTTCCCTCATTGCCGGCAAACGCCGCCGGATACATCGCGCGGCATAATTGTTTGCCGGACGCCGTGCGGAAAATTTTTTCATAGACGCTTTTTATCGCCGCCGCCGGCATTTTTTCCTCAAAGATATTCACCAAAAAATCCGCTTCGACCAAAATCTGATAATCCGCGCCGTCGATGCCGGCGTAAGTGTGATGATGCGCGACGAGGTAACCGACGCGCTCGAGCACCGGCTCCGCCACGCCGAATTCCGCCAAAATTTCCCGCGCCGCGCCGCTTTCCCGTTGCTGATAAATCCCCGCCGAACTTCCGTATTTTTCCAGCGCCGGTTTAATGCCGGCATCGTGGACGAGCGCGGCGAGTTCCAAAATCAATTGCGCGTCGGGGGCAAGCGCTTCCGCCGCGCCGAGGGTTTGGGCTAACGCATAGACCTTGAGAAAATGGTGAATCCGGTGCGGCGCGGCGGCTTCGCGTTCGGCGAGACGGGCAATCAGGCGGCAGATGAGAGTCATAATAACTGATGTTACGCAATCAACAAAAAAGACGCGAATTTTTACGAATAAAAAAAGAAAGAACTTTTGTCCACGAATTACACGAATTAACACGAAACCGAGCGAAGCGAAGGTTAGTGTG
>JAISJR010000080.1 GCA_031261425.1 Planctomycetota bacterium | reverse complement strand
TTGAGGTCAAGGCGAATCACCGGATGTTTTTTCCAGTCCCAGTCGAGCGAGTTTATCGCCAACGCGGCGCCGCCGACCGCGCCGTCGAACAGTTCGCGGCGCGCGGAAAAAATCGCGTCAAGCGTCGAGCAAGTCAGCGACTTGCCGAACCGGCGCGGACGCGATAAAAAATACGCCTTGCCCGAACCGGTAAGTAAGTCATAAATCCGCGCGGTCTTATCGACATAAACAAAACCGTCTTGCCGGATGCCGATAAAATCCTGAATGCCGATGGGCAATAAGCGCTTCATAAAAATCCTTTCTGATGGGTGAATACGGCGCGAACACGACGTTGACGTAATGATAGTCGCCTTATCTTACATATCACGCAGTGTAAATTTTAGGTTCATCCACTAGAAACCGCCGATTTACGACTTAAACAATGATCTCGGCACTGATTAACGGAATAGGAAATTAAGTTTAGCGGCTCGTCGGAATGCGTGTTCGGAGCGGCGCGACTGCAGTCATTTACTTCGAGTCGTATTTATTCGGCGTTTCAATGGGCACCGGAGGTGTTGAAGCCGGCTCTTCGCGCCAGACCTCGCACGTTTTGCCGCCAAGTAACGCGGCAGAATTCGGGAAACCGCTGTTACGCATTTGTCCGTCGATGACCAGAAAAATTTTTTGCGCGCGGCTAATTAGAAAATAATCGACGAACGCTTTCATTGCCGCGTCATTATCGCAACTCCTGTCGCGGTCGATATGACGGATTTTTCCCGGCACGCTAAATACAAAGGGCAGTTGCGCCGCCGCTTGTAAGAAAGTCGCGCTGTCGCTACATACCAAAACTCGGTTTATTCCGTCTTTTTCCCGTTCATAAATATCGGACAAATGGTGCAAGCATCGGTTAATTAGCGCGTCGCGTTCCGATGGCGGCAAGGGCAAGACCGTGTCCACATCGACAAAGTCGCCCAGAAGTTTTAAGAAGCGGAACGAGACCGAAATATAAGCACCGCCGATTTGCGCCGTCCAGTAGTCGAGTTGCGCTTGCAACGCCGCGGTGGGTTTAAATAGCCGCGTAAAATTTTCGCAAAAATCAATACCGGCAATCCCCCAATTGGTGTAACAATGCAATTGCCGATAAACGCCGTCGAACCACGCTTGCGCCAACGCGACTCGCATATCCCCCCCCCTCCATCTATCAACATCACCGGTTGAGAATATTGCGGATGATAAGAAATCGCTTCCGGGGCAATCGTCCAATTGTATTGATTGGGTTGTAAATAATCTGTCAAACGAAACGGGTGAACAAAATGGATTTTGAAATCGCGCCCAACTTGTCGGCACATTTGAAATGCAAACACGATGCCGCCCAAACGGTCGGCCAAACCTCCGATCCAGCGCTTGCCGTCGCCAATCCAAATTACGATCGGCGCGGAATTTTGCGGCGGGCGCGAGTCGGCGTAGCGATATTGGCGGGAAAACGCCGTCGTGTAGTTCATTATATTGTTATAAAATTGCGGCTCGGCGGCGGCGACGGCGCGAACGCGCGAAAACTGTTCGGCGGTGATTTCGACAAGCGCCAACCTGCGGCGGCAGAGTTGCAAATAAAGCGTGAGCGCGGTAAAACGCGAACAGTCATCGGAACCACCGGAGGGAATCGCGACGACGGAGACATTTTTCAGCACCGGATGTTGTTTAACTTCTGTGGCAAGTTCCTCGGTCGGCGTAACCACGACGAGATTTAGCGGCGGTTCGCCGATGACGGTCAGCGCGTTGGCGTCGGCTAATTGCTCGGCGCTTTCAAGCGTCCAGACAATTTTCTTGCCGCGCAAAAGCGGCGCCGCCGTCGGAAAATCGACTAAACCGCGAATATCAAACAAGAGAATCAATCCCGCGTTATTCAGTAAATCCGCAATTTGGTTTAAATAAAAATGCGCGTTCTGCGCGCCGCCGCCGCGAACAATATGATACAATGGCTTGCCATTTTTTTGTAATTCGCCAATGGTCGCGATATTCGTCTTTTTCCACAGCGTTACCATTTGGGCTTCGGCACCGGCTTGCGTTAAGCCAAAATGAATTAGCGTGGCAAGATTCGGTGCCGTGCCGCTAAAATCGGTCGCGGCAAGCGTCAACACTGGAAGTAAATCGGCGGTCAGCAGGCGCAAATCGGCAAAGGTCTGCATTAGGTTTCCTCTTTAAATAATAACGGATTAACTCCGTTCAATTTTTTCGCCGATATACAAAATTCGGTGGTCGCGTTCGACACCCGCGATTACGGCTCGCGCCACGACTTCTTTGTGAATAACTTTAAATGCTTTCTTAAAATTTTGTTCAAACCAGTTGTCGTTATACCACGGCGGCACCGGCGGCGGATTGTCTTTATGGAATTCCGAGTTATACATTCCCAAAGGACAAAACTCAACGTAGGCGTATTTCCGCGTGTACATCGAAATCCTCGCTAAAACCGCGTGGATATTGTAGCATTGCGTTAAGAGTAAATGATGCGTAACCGCCAACGCTAACACCAAATCCGACCTGACCGACGCGGTGAAATCGGCAAGCGGCATATTGCCATCGGCAGCCATCGCGTTAGTCAAATAGAAATCGACGGTATCGGATTTTATTTTACCTCGTCCGCTTTCGACCGCATTTTCATCGTAATCAAGATTGATAATCGAAGAAAATTGTCCGGTTTCCGCCAACAAATACGCAACGTAACCGGCGTTGCCCGCAATATCGACACAAGTTTGCGCGTCAGGAGAAAACTGTTTTATCAATTCCAAAATTCGAATGTACCGTTTGTCCGGCGCGATTTGGGCATACGCCTTATCGTGATAATCGCCCCACGCGGTTTTCGTTGTCGAGCAATACGGAAAGAGGAAATCAATATATTCCGGCTTTATTATTCCTTGTTGAAACACTTCTCGTAATATGGTGTTATAGGCATCCGCGCTATGTCGCGCGTGATGTTGCATAAACATCGAAAACAGCGTTTGGATTTCGGCGGATTCCTTGCGCCCGATAGACGCCGGTAAAATTCGCGGCGCGACATAATAGGCGGCGCTCCGCGCAAAATGACTTTTTCCGGTGGCGAGCATCATCAAAGGAATTAGAGCATACGAAAAAACTTCGTTGAAAAAACTCCGACTGCCACCTTTTACTAAACTGCCAACATCGAAAAATACCGGTCGATTGCGCATAAAAGTGGTGTTGGCACAGTGCCCGTCCCAAACGCCGTAGCCATAATGTTTCAAAACGGCATTAATGACCAACATATTGACCGCGGCTTCGCGTAGCATCGAAAAAGACCAATACGCGCTACTGACAATTCGCAACGTTTCTAATTCGAAAATCAGTGGAAAATCCTCGGTGTAATAATTGGTCAATTTTACGCGGACTAACCGACCGGCATCGGCAATCGCCGTCAAGACGCCGCAATGATAAAGTTGCCGAAAATCCTCCGCCTTGTCCGCAACAATGCCGCGATAATAAGTTTTTTGTCCGTTGACGGTTTTGATTAAAACATTGCCGCTACGATCAAATGAGGTTGACTGGAGATAAAAATCAGTCAACTCCTCGCGCGGCGCCGGAATGGGCAGATTTTCGCGCCACGCCATTTCATATTGTTTCGCCGCCGCGATAATTTTCGCAATTTCGTCGGCATAGAATCGCGCCAAAGTTTGCGCGTTAGTTTCAAGCGGCGTGCGGCGAATTTTTCCGCCGTTGACAGTGCCCCCCCCCGCATTTAACGTGCCAGTAATGGCGACATCTTGCGATTCCACAGATTCAAAATACGCCGCTAAAAATTGCAAATGCGCGGGGATTTCCCATTTGATTTTGGGGTCGGGAGTGTGCGCGGGAGCGGTAATTTTGCCGCGCCACGCCGCCGCCATTATTTGCGTCGTGTGATAAATTTTGATTGACCAACCGCGTTGACGGAAATAGTCCACTCCGGCGGCAACCGCCGGCGCGTTGACATCGTGAAACATTATCAGCGCGTCATCGGCGGCGTATTTTTCGCTAACTTGCGCGTCTTGTAACGGACCCGGCGCCTCGTGATTGCCGTCAATAAAAATAAATTTCCACCGCTTGCCCGCCAACGCCAAACGTTCAACTTCTTGCGGCGAAAAACCGGGGACTAAATTAACCCGCTCGCGCACTCCCGCCGCCGTCAGCGATGACGTTACGCTTTGCGCGAATAAATCTCGTTTCAACAGCGGGTCAACCACGTCTAAAATCACGCCGGCGCTTGCTAAATGACACGCTGACCACCCCATAAAACATCCGATTTCCAACGCCGGTTGACCGGCGAACGGCAATGCGGAGTTGTAAAGCAGAATCGCTTCGTCGCGATCGAGAAAACCGCAATCAGGAATCCTCCGATCAACGTAATGATGGTGCGGAATGTTTTTGCGACTCCATTGCCATTGCGACACGTTTTTATCGCCAATGATTAAATTCGGGAAAGCGGTATCAAGGTTGATTGATTTCAATTCCGGCGAAATATAGTCGTAATCGGCGACGGGCGCGGCGGCGGGTTGCGGCGCCGGCGGGGCGACCGGCACGGTCGTCCGCGCGGTCGGCGTTTCCGGCAAGCCCAACAATTTTCGATAAAGTCGCAGATGACGCTCGACCTGCAATTCCAAACAAAATTCCGCTCGCGCATTTTGACGGCAATTTTCCCGCATTTTCTCATAGTCGGCGGCAGGCATAGATAAAACTTGTTTAATTTTCGCGGCTAAATCGCTCACGCTTTCCTCTTGCGTCGCCATTGGCGCGTCCGCAAGCGGCAAACCTGGATGCTTCGCCACGAAACCGGTAACGCCGTCAATCACCGTATCGGCGCCGCCGGTGTCGGCGAAAACGATTCCGGGCGTTCCCGCCGCTTGCGCTTCCGCCGTTACATTACCAAACGCTTCCTGCAACGACGACGACACAAAAACGTCGGCGGCGGCGTAAATGGCGGTCATTTTTTGCTTGTCGTCAATCTTCCCGAACAAACAGCAATCGTATCCTTGCGGCAACATCTCTTTCGGCGGCATTCCGACAACCACTAACAGCGGCGGATTTTCCGCCCAAGTTTTACGCAAACGGTCGAGCGCGGCGACCAACAAATAAAATCCTTTGTTGCGGCGCTTAACGTCGTTGGCGACAAAAAGAATAATTTTTTTATCGCGCGGAAATTTGAATGCGGCGCGGGCATTTTCTCGCGGCGGCGCGGCGAAGGTCTCTGCCGAATAACCGTTATGAATAACGACTCGCGGATAATTTTTAAGTAACAAACTTTCGCCGACTAACTGTTCAAATTGCCGGCTGATCGTTACGATGTTTAGGTTCAATCCCTGATAGCCGTCGTATTTATTAACAAAATTTCCCGCCGCCAAATCGTAATCCACCGTCGTGGCGCCGAGTTGCGGACAACTTTGACAACCGTCGGTTTTCCACTTTTCGCAACCGGCGGAATAATGGCAACCACCGGTGAAAGGATTCATATCCCGCGCCGTCCACACCACCGGTTTATTCCGCAAGACCTCGCGCGCTTGCGGAAAGCCGACGAGCCCCGCGACCCAATGCAAATGAATCAACGGCGCGTTTTTCACCACATCAAAATCGGCGAGATTGACTAACGATTTCGTCAGCGAAAACATTTCTAATCCCGCCGGAGGATTTGGATAACTCCGCATTACTTCCTGTCGCAACGCGCAATCATAATTCCACAACGGTTGTCCCGTTTGCGGATGTTTCAATTCGCCGACCTGCGGCAAATTCGATTTTTTTTGCAAACAAATCATCCGCGCGTCGGCGCCGGCGGCAATCAAACCCTCAAGCAACCGACTCGCCGCGCTTCCGGCGCCGCCGAAATCAAGCGAACTCAACAGCACGAGCGGCGGCAAATCCGCCGTCAACGGTCGCAAATCGGCAAAGGTGGGCATAAGGTCTCCTCGTTGAAATTAATTTTTACGAACTCACGTTACGCGCAAAAAAAAGGAAGCCACGAATAAACACGAAAAGAACTTAACACGAATTTTCACGAAACCGAGCGAAGCGAAGGTTAGTGTGCTTTCCAAATTTTTTTGTCCGTTTTCCGGTTCTTTATTTCGTGTAATTCGTGTAATTCGTGGACAAAAAATCTCTCTCTCTTATTCGTAAAAATTCGCGTCTTTTGGTTGACCGCGTAACACGAGTTACGAATAAAAAAAAGGTTTTTATGATTTGCGGGCGGCGCGGCAATAAAAAAGTAGCCGTCTATTCACCGGCGGCGCGCGACTGCAAATTTTTCAATTGCCGGCGCAGGCGTTTTTCCGCCAACGGCACGTCCCATTTATCTTTCAGAAAAACCAGCCATTGCGCTTCGCAACGCCGCAGTTCGGTTGCGGTCAGCGGCTTTTTTCGCGCTTGAACGCGCTCGACAATCGCCTGCAACAACGGACGCCGTTTTTGCGAGCGCATTAAAAAATCAATAAAACTTTCCGCCAACAGATAATTTAACCGCGTGGCTTCGCCGCCGCCGCCGGCGTAAAATTCTTGGTCGGTGTCGCCGGCGACTAAACGCGACAAACTCGGCAACGGCGCGTCGGGACGCGCGCGATAAAATTCCCGCAGACGTTCCGGCGCCGCGGACTTGTCCGCGCGCGACAGCCGCGCGGCGACATCGACCGGC
The DNA here is from genome assembly GCA_031261425.1 of Planctomycetota bacterium. Lineage (GTDB taxonomy): Bacteria > Planctomycetota > SZUA-567 > SZUA-567 > SZUA-567 > MS499-59. Next base: position 30,266 of record JAISJR010000080.1, on the reverse strand, counting down.
TGATTGCCCCGCTTGGTGATTTTTTGGCGCGGTTGCCAATGCCCGTAATAAGTCGCCGCGCCTTCGTTCAACCACAGCGGAATCGGCGCGGTGCCGAGCAGGCGAAACAGCAAGGCGTGCGTGGCTTCGTGTTGTATCGTGCTTAACGGCGCGCGGTCGTCGAACGCGAGCGACTCGCGCTCGCTCGGCTCGTAATAAGCGAACAGCGTGATTTGCGGTTTGCCGTCGCTGTCGAGCGCGTGGCGGCAGATGCCCGCCGACCATTCTTCGCCGCCGCTGTGCCGCAAGTAGTCGGCGCGGCTCTTGTAAATGAGCGCTTCCGGTTTATAGTCCCGCCACTTCGCCGTGTCTTTGAACGGGAACGCGCGATGAAAAACGTCCGCGAAAAAGTCGAGATACGCGGCGGCTTGCGCGGTGAAAAGCGGCGTCAGATAGGCGGTTACGCGCCAGTGGGCGCTTTCGAGCGAGAACGAGCCGTCGCGATTGGTGGTTACTTGCGGCAGAAGTTTTTGGCGGATAAATTTTTCTTCGGCGGCGGTCCACTGCCATTCGACCGCCGCGGCTTGATTGGTCGGGTGATTGGCAAAAACGGAATTGCTCAAACCGGCGGCGATTAACGCGCCGCCGATGCAGATAAGACACCGCCGAAAACGGCGAAAATAGCGTTTGTATTTTTCCGGCACGGTTCCACCCTTGCATTTTTCGGAGGGCGCTTGGCTCAGCGGCAGAGCACCGCATTCACATTGCGGGGGTCATTGGTTCAAATCCAATAGCGCCCACCACCATTTTTCAACTGAAACCGCCGTTCTCATTCCCCGCCGCGGCGGGGAAACGGCTCATTCCCCAATCTTCACTTTAATCGACTCGCCGTTGCACCGCAGTTCCGGCGCATACATCGCTTCGCCGGCGGTCGGGAGCGCGTGGTAAGCGCCGGGATAGATCGCGCGGACGCGGTAACGCGCCGTGTTCGCGCCGCGCGGCAGTTCGCGCAGGAAAAAATTCACCGTCGCGTCGCGATATTCCACATACGCCGGTAGCGAACTGAAACTCGCGTCGTCCGTCGCGCCGCGCTTGCCGAAGCCCCGTCCGGCGTAGCCGCTGGTCGAACTCACCGGCTCCGTTCCCGCCAATTTATGGTCGGTGAAAATCAAATACTCGTAATCGTTTTTCGCTTCGAGAAGCAATTCGACTTCCAACAAATCGCCGCTCTTAATCGCGTCGCCGTCGCGGAGTTCGATGCGGTCATAACGAGTGGTCGCTTGCGTGGCGGCGTTGCCTCGCGCGTCCGCCGTGGTCGTCGCGCCGGTCGGCGGCGTCAGGCGATAAATTTTTCGCGTCGCCTTGATTTCCAAACCCGCGGCGTCAAGGTGGTCGGCGGTGGAAAAATACGACAAATAACCGTTGAAATACACCGCGCCCGCGCCGCGCCGCCGCACGGTCAACTGATGTTTGCCGGTCGGCAAGTCGCGGTCGGTCAGCGTGAGCGTATTGTCGAACGTGAATAAATTATCGCGCTTGACGGCGACCGTTTTGCGAATTTTTCCGTCGAGCGAAATCTCGACCGTCATCTCCGGCGCCATTTCGCCGCTCGTTTGTAAATAGGTCGTCAGCGCCTCGACGGCGAGCGCGGTGTCGCGCGTCGAATTCCAGCGCGTCGCGTGTTTGCGATTATTGAGCAAGTATTTTGCCAACTGCGGCGCGAGCGGATTTTGCGCGTCGGTCAGCGCCAGCAGTTGCAGATACGTCGCCAGCGTTTCGATGGGCGAGCCATACCAGCGCCACCACGTATTTTCGCCGCCGAGGTCGAGATACGCCGTCTGATTTTCGTCGTCAACGACGACGAATTGCGAGAGATTTTTCATCACCGCCGCAAGTTCCGCGTTCAAGTCGGCGCGGGTCGTGGAGTCGGGCGCGGCGTTGTTTGCGGCGTAATACAGCCCCAAGCCGAACAGCGCTTTGCCGTAAGGCGAAAGTTGCGCGCGGTCGCGAATTAAATAAGAAAGCAGGGGAGAGGGATTGGAGGTTTGAGCGTCCGCTTCCGAAGCGAGCGTCATAAAAATCAGCGCGTCTAAATTGTCGGCGAGCGGTTTGCCCGCCGGTTTATTTTTATCCGCGCCGTCCGCGAGCCATTTTTCATAAGCGGACAGCGCCGCGACTTGCGCGGCTTGGTAGCGGCGCAACCAGTCCGCGCCGCGGGCGATGATGTTGCCCGGAATCAACGCGCCGCCGTGGCGCGCCGCGATTAAGCCGCGCAGAACGACCGCCGTGGTGTGCGGAAAACTTTGCTCGCCCGCGCCGCTAAACCAGCCCCAGCCGCCGTCGGCGTTTTGCATCGCGGTCAGGCGTTTGACGCCGTATTCGACCATTTCGCCTACCAACTTTTCGTCGAACACCGGCGCGAACGGAATTTTTTCGCCGGTCAACGGATTAAAACTTTCGCGCTTATTTTTCGCCCATTGTTCGGCGCGTTCGCGCCCGTCGCCGAGTTCCTGCGCGTTGAGATTCGTTTGCTTGTCTTTAACGGCGGCGAGATTGACGCCGATTTTTTTCAGCGCGGTTTGCGCGACGACGAGCGGCGCGAAACGGTTGAGCGTTTGTTCGGTGCATCCGTAAGGATATTCGGCGAGGTAGGGCAGGGCGTCGATGACGGCGAGCGCCAGCGACGGCGAATAGCGAAATTCCAAGCGCGTGGTGTTGAGCCGCCGGTCGGCGGGAACGTCAAAGACCAGCGTCGCCGTTTCGCCGGACGGGCGGAGCGCGCCGCTGAATGACACGGTTTTATCAATGCCCGCCGGTAAAACCGGCAGGCGCGTCAACATCGCGTCGTTCGCCCCGTCCGCCGCGAGCGTTCGCACCGTGATTTCGGACTCGCCCTCGCCGGCGGCGACGACGCGCCAATCGGCGCGGGCTTCGCCGTCGGCGGGCAGGGCGGAGGCGATGACGGCGCGTTCGTCGTCGGCGAGGCGCAAACCGTTGCCGGCGAGCGCGATTTGCGTTTTCACCGGCGTCGCGGCGGCGTAGTTATGGATATTCGCGCTCAACGTCGTCTCGTCGCCGGCGATTAAAAAGCGCGGCGTTTGTAAGCGCACGAGCAAATTTTTGAACGTCGTAACGGTCGTTTCGCCTTGTCCGACCGCCGTCCCGTCGCCCATCGCCCAAACGCGGACTTGCCACGTCGTCAGCGTTTCGGGAATGACAAAATCAATCGTCGCCTCGCCGTTTTCATCGGTCAAAATTTCGCCGCGCCAAACGGCGGTGTCGGCAAAATTTTGCCGCGCGGCGACGTTGCTTAAATCATCGTCGCTAATCGCCGCCGCGTCGTCCGCCGCCGCGTCGTCCGCAACCCCGCCGCTCGCGTTCAGCATCATCGGCGCCGCCGACGACGGCGCGGGGAGGGCTTCCAACATTATTAAATCGTCGCCGCCCGCGTTTTTCAACATCATCGCCCGCGGACGCGCCGCGTCCAAATCCCGCGCCGTTTCCTCAAAGCGGCTGAGCGCCGTCATCGGCGTCTCGCCTTTTTTCAATAAATTGTAAGCGGGTTTGTTCAGCGAAGTCGCAAAGCCGCCGTGGTGCGACCGCGTCCACGACCAGAAATAATTTTTGATGTCCGGCACGTTCGAGCCGCCGGCAATGTATTCGACGCTCTTATCGTAAATCGTCAGCGCCGCCTGCCCGCGATACGGCTTGCCGTCGAGGTCGGTGAGGCGCACGGTGAGTTGCGACGCGGCGGCGGGCGCGAGTTGGGTCGCCGCCGGTTTCAGCGCGACGTTCAGAATTTTCTTTTGCGGCGGAACGGCGAGCGAGCGCACGACGTTAAACACTTTGCCGCCGCTCACGGCGAGGGCTTCGACAAAAATGTTCGGTTGGTCGGACGCGAGAAGGGGAAATTCATAGACGGCGCTCCGGTCTGACAGGCGAAGCAAAACCGGCGGCAAATTGACGCCGTCAACGCCGCGCAAAAACAACAAAACCGTCGCGTCTTTTTGATTGGCGTTAATTTGCAACCGGCATTTTTCCCCGACGGCGTAGGCGGCTTTTTCCGGCACGATTTCGAGCGGATTAAACCGCGCGTCGAGCGATGCCGCGCTACGCGACGAGTCGCCGCGCACGGTGAACACCGTCGCGCCGGTTTGCGCGATTTTTTCCGGCGTGGTCAACGTGTAGGCGGCGCGATATTGCCCCGCTTCTTGCGGCATAAAATCAAAATGCGCCTCGCCGCCGGCGTCCGGTTTCAGCGCGATTTCTTGAATGACGGTTTCATTGACGCCGTTCTGATAAGATAGCCGCGAAATTTTTAGCGTCCCGTCGCCGAGGACGGGCTGACGGTCGAGCGTTTGCGCGTGAAAACTCAGTTTAACCGGCATTGGCGCCGCGGACAATTCGTAAAAACCGCGGTCGCTCCACGCGGTTACGACGAACGGTTTTTTCGCGACCAGCACCGCGCCGGCGCCGTCAATCGTCCGGCGGCTGGCGTCGGTTACTTCGACCGTTACGCGATAGCGGTGGTCGAGGTCGGGATGCAATAATTTCGCCGTCGCGGTGTCGATGACGACGGACAATTCGCCGTTCTCGTCAAGCGGCGCGACGGCTTCCGCGACCAGTTCCGGCGGCGTGGCGCGCCCCCAACCGCCGACCGGCGGACGGACGCAACCCCAATCGCGCCAGCCGGGTAGCCAAGCGCAATCCTCGGCGAGCCAGCCGAAGCCGTTGCCGTAAAGCCAGTCCCACGGATGCGGCGGATACCAATCGGCGCGGTAGACGTCGCGAACGACGCGATATTTCACCGTCGCGTTTTTCACCGGCTCGCCGAAATAATACCGCGCTTTGACCGTCGCCGTGATTTTATCGCCGAGCGCGACCGGCTTCTCCGGCGCGGCGACGGTGACGGCAAATTCCGGCTTGCGATATTCTTCGACGCGGAAAGAGCCCGCGCCGTAGTCGGTGGCGACCGTCCAGCGTCCGAGCGGCGCGGACGCGGGAATTTGCCACGTCAGCGTCGCGCCGCCGAAGCGGTCGGCGGTTACTTCCTTTTCGCTCGCGACCTCGCCGTTCGGCGCGATAATTTTCACCGTGAATTTTTGTCCGGCGGAATTGTCAATCGGGTCGGATTGAGCGGCTGGCGCGACCGGCGCGTAACCGGCTTCGCGCGTCCAAAGTTTGATTTGCGCGGCGTCGTTCGGGCGATAAACCGGACGGTCGGTGATGAAAAAAGTTCGCGGCGCGGATGCCGCGTCCGGCGCGTAAGCGCTCGTCCACATTCCCGAAAAGCCGTAAAAAGCGTGCCGCCCGTCGCCGGTCGCGGTAACGAGCCACTGATAATAATCGTCATTAGGGGCGGAAATTTCGGCGGCGGTGAACACGGCGCACCCGTCGGCGCCGGTGGTTTTCGTCAACGTTTTTTCGACGAAGCGCCGCTCTAAATTGCGGTCGCGCCAGACGCGGGCGTAGCCCCACGCGGTTAGTTGCATGCCGGCGAGCGGCGCGCCGGTGTTTGCGTCGGCGACGTAATGCAAAACGCCGCCGGCGAGCGTTTTTTGCACGAGCGCCGTGTTGTCGCGCCAAACGACAATCCGCGCGGCGGCGTTGCCTTCGGCGAATTTGCCGACCAATAGATAGCCGCCGGCGGGCAGGGCGGCGGGCAAATTCACCGCCGCCGCGGCGTCGGCAAATTTTTTCGCCGCCGCGAACGGCGTTAAGTCCATTTCCCACGCGGCGACTTTTTCGCCGAGATACGCCTTTTCGCCGTCATAAACGAGACGGCGGCCGATGTCGTTGACGTCGCTTTTACTCTGGTCGGGTTGCGGCGTCTGGCGCAAATAGTCGAGCGTGTCGGCGAGTAGCTCTTCGACTTTCAGGCGGTAAAGAACGAACGAAATTTTGTCGGCGTTGCGAAACACGAGACGCGGGGAGCCGTCCGCCGGCTCAAATTTCGCCCATTTGCCGGTGATTGCCGCGATTTCCCGTTCCGCCGCCGGCGCGTCGAACGGGCGCAACTTTTCATACCATTCGACGGCGTTTTCATATTGGCGGCGCTCGCGATATTCATCGGCAAGTTGCTTCGCCATCGCGGCGCGCCGGTCGGTCGCGGACGCGAAAATTTTCCGCCGCAATTTTTGCGGCGCGTAGTCGTCCGGCAACGCGAAGCGGCTGATGCCGGACGCCAAGCGCGCGACGTATTCGTTGTCCGACAATTGGTCGAGCGCCATTATGCCGTCGAAGAATTTGTCGGCGTTCTCGCCGTCGCGCCAAAAATAACGAAGCGAGTCCAGTCCGAATTGCGATTGACTGAAATCAAGTAGGCGGAGCGCGGCGGCGGTCGCGGCGTCCGCGTCGATTTCTTCGAGTCGCGCCAAAATCGAGCGCCACCGCTCGCCGTCGTTTTTCGCGGCGGCGAACGACGGCGGAACGGCGTAAAGTAGCGGTGAACCGTCCGCGTTGACGGGGGCGCCGGTCGCCGAAAAGTCGGCAATTTCGTCAAACGTTTGATAGTCGGGGAGCGTCGTCAGGTCGGTGAGAAGTTGCAATTTCCACGCTTGCGTTTGCGCTTGCGCCTGCGGCGCTTGCGGCGAGAGCCAGCGGTCGGCGTAGTAAAGATAAAACGCCGTTTTTTCCGCGGCGGCGTCTTTTTCGATAAGTTCCCGCGCGGCGCCGCAAAGTTGCAGGACGCGCGCGCGGTCGCGGGCGGCGGCGCTCCGGGGTTCGCCGTTGACGCCGCGATTGCGGTGAAATTCGTTCGCAAACCACGTCCCCGCGGTCGGCAGGCGCGGATACTGTTGCGCGACGGCAAAAAGATAGCGCCAATTCTGCCGGTGTTTTTCCGCGATTTTTTCGAGCGCGGCGGCGGCTTCGTCGAATTGGCGCAAGCGCAAATAATTGGCGGTTAGCAGTTGGACGGCGGCGGCGATTTCGTCGCCGGTGAGCGCGTCGTCGTCAAATAACGCGGTCAACGGCGTCAGCGCGTCGCGATAATTGCCGTCGGCGGCTAATTTTTGGGCTTGGTCTAACCGCTCGTTCGCCGCCGCGAAATTAACCGGCATCGTCAGCCATAAAACAACAAGAATCGCCGCGCAGGAGAAAAAAGTCCGCTTGATATGCATCCGCCCGTTCCTTTCCGAAAAATAATCTGCCGCCAATTTTAACCGAACGGCGGCGGCAAAGTAAGGTGTCGGGGAGGGCGGATTTGCAAGTTTAGAGTTGAAAGTTGAAAGTTGAAAGTTGAAAGTTGAAAGTTTAGAGTTGAGAGTTTAGAGTTTAGCAGTGGAGTTATTTTCAATATGCGCGAAGCGCAACCACTGCTCAACTCTAAACTCTAAACTCTTAACTCTGCTCTTTAAGCGTGCGCAACCGCGTTCGGCGCGGCGACCGGCGCGACGCTGTTTTTCCATTGTTTGCCGTAAAAGCGGATGTTTTGTTGTTGACTCGCCAAATCGCCGGACTCTTTATACCAGTCGCGGAGAAAATCCAAATTCCATAATTTTTCGAGCGGCGTAAGCGGCGGAATGTTGCGCGGATTTTTCCAGCGGCGGCGAAAATACGCTTCGCGCCGCGCCGACACGTCCGCCCGCCATTTTTTCACTTGCGCCAGCGGATACCCCAAATAAAACTCCTCTTTTCCTCCGAATGCAGACATAAGCCCCCAATCCCCCTTTCTGACCGAATAAATGATAAAATCCGTTCGGCGACCGCGCTCCCCGCGCGCATAATTTCGTCGCGCCGACCGGCAAAAAAAAACGACCAACTTCAATCGTTGGCGTGCAAAAGCGGGAAAATAGCGGGAAAAACGCGCTTGGCAAGAGTAAAATTTTCGGCAATAGTTGTGAGTTTTCCGGTCAATGGTTGAAAAAACGGCATATCTTGTGGCAAACGCGCCGGCGCACCGGCGTATGTCGCGACCGGCGGCGAGAAGAAAAAAATAAAATTTTTACCGAAAAAACGAAATTGACGCTACGCGGTAATCCGCCGGCATTATGGCGTTTTAATTTATTTCGGTAAAATCCCGCCCGCAAATGCCTCCCTCTATCTCCATTCTCGATTCCACGCTTCGCGACGGGGCGCAAGCCGAACACGTCGCGCTGTCGGTCAACGACAAGTTGGCAATCGCGCGGTTGCTCGACGATTTCGGCGTGTCCTACGTCGAAGCCGGCAATCCCGCGTCAAATCCGAAAGACCTGCAATTTTTCCATGCCGCGCAAAAAAACGTTTGGCGCCGCGCCAAAATTTGCGCGTTCGGAAGCACGCGGCATAAAGACGTTGCCGCCGCCGCCGATGAAAATTTGCAAAATTTGCTCGCGGCGGAAACGCCGGTCGTCGTCATTTTCGGCAAGGCGTGGGACTGGCACGTCGCCGAAATTCTCCGCGCGTCGCCCGCCGAAAATTTGGCGATGATTGCCGACTCCATCGCCTTTTTGCGCGACCGCGGACGGGAAGTGATTTTTGACGCCGAGCATTTTTTCGCCGGTTTTGCCGCCAATCCCGCTTACGCTTTGTCGGTCATCGACGCGGCTTCGTCGGCGGCGATTGTTACGCTGTGCGACACCAACGGCGGGATGTTGCCGACGCAAATTTACCGGACGGTGCGGGCGGTCGCCGCCGCGTTTCCGCAAACGCGCCTCGGCATTCACGCGCACAACGACAGCGGTTGCGCCGTCGCCAATTCGCTCGTCGCGGTCGAAGCCGGCGCGACGCACGTGCAGGGGACTTTTATCGGCGTCGGCGAGCGGTGCGGCAACGCCGACTTGTGCGCGATTATCGCCGGCATTCAACTGAAAAAAACGCGCCCCTGCGACGGCGCTCTGCCGCAACTCCGCGACACCGCCGCGGCGATTGCCGCCGTGCTGAATTTGAAAATCGACAATCAGGCGCCCTACGTCGGCGACTCGGCGTTCGCGCACAAAGCCGGAATGCACATCGACGGCGTGTTGAAAAATTCCGGCACGTTTGAGCACATCGACCCGGCGGCGGTCGGCAACCGGCGGCGGTTTTTATTGTCGGAAGTGGCGGGGCGCGGCGCGTTGCTGGCGAAAATCAACGCTTACGCGCCGCAGTTACAGCGCGATTCGGCGGCGACGCAAACGATTTTGGCGAAGTTGAAAGAGCGGGAATTTGCCGGTTATCAATACGAAGCGGCGGACGCGAGTTTTGAATTGTTAGTGAAAAAAATCATCGGGCAGGGACGGAAATTTTTTTCGTTGGTGCTGTATAAAACCATCGGCGAATTTCCGTCGCCCGAAAACGAAACGCCGGCGTCGGCGATGATAAAAATCGAGGTCGAGGGCGAAACGGCGATGGCGGCGGCGACCGGCAACGGTCCGGTGAACGCGCTCGACTTGGCGTTGCGCCGCGCGCTCGCGACGTTTTATCCGCGTATCGGCGAAATGTTTTTGACCGATTTCAAAGTCCGCGTCATCGACGACCACAACTCGACCGCCGCGAAAGTGCGCGTGCTGATTGACAGTTCCGACGGCAAACGGCAATGGACGACCATCGGCGTGTCGGGCGACATCATCGAGGCGAGTTTGCAGGCGTTGATTGATGCGGCGGAATACCACTTAAATTTACAATTAACAATTGACAATTAACAATTAACAATTTTGGAATTTGACGGTCAAATTCGTCTCGCGCCAATTTTGATAATTACTCCGCAATTGTTAATTGTTAACTGATGTTACGCGGTCAACGAAAAGACGCGAATTTTTACGAATAAAAAAAGAGATTTTTTGTCCACGAATTACACGAAATTAAAGAGCCGGAAAACGGACAAAAAATTCGTGTTAATTCGTCTAATTCGTGAAAATTCGTGTTAAGTTCTTTTCGTGTTCATTCGTGGCTACTCTTTTTTTTGCGCGTAACGTGAGTTGTTAATTGTGAATTGTGAATTGTGAATTGTTAATTGTTAATTGGAAACACTATGCGCGTCCACATTTCCCCCGCCAAACCCTCCGGCACGCTCGCCGCGCTCGCGTCGAAATCGGACGCGCACCGCGCCCTGCTCGCGGCGGCGCTCGCCGAGGCGCCGACGGAAATTGTCTTTAACACCACCTCCGCCGACATTGAAGTAACTGCAAGCGGCTTGTCCGCGTTCGGCGCGAAAGTCGAACGTTCCGCCGCCGGCGCGACAATTTTTCCACGCGCGATGCCGCCGAGCGGATTTTTGGACTGCGGCGAAAGCGGCTCGACTTTGCGGTTCGTTTTGCCGCTGTTGACCGCGCTCGGTTTGCCGACGGAAATTGTCGGGCGCGGACGCTTGCCGGAACGCCCGCTGTCGCCGCTCCGCGAGGTCTTAATCGAACACGGCGCGGAATTTTCGGCGGAAAAATTGCCGTTCACGTTGCGCGGCAACTCGTTGCGGAGCAACTTGCGCGGCGGTGAATTTCGTTTGCCCGGCGACGTGTCGTCGCAATACGTAACCGGTTTGCTGATGGCGTTGCCGCTCCTTGCCGCCGGCGGTCGAATTACGCTGACCACGCCGCTCGAATCGCGGGGCTACGTCGAGATGACGTTGTCCGTCTTGCGGCGTTTCGGCGTGGAAATCACGGCGGACGGCGACAATTTTTCCGTTCGCGGCGGAATGAAATATGTGTCGCCCCGCCGTTATGTCGTCGAAGGCGATTGGTCGAACGCGGCGTTTTTTCTTGCCGCCAATTGTTTCGGCGCGGCGGTTGACGTCGAGAATTTACGCGCGGATGCCGCGCAACCCGACCGTGTCGTCACGGAATTATTGCCCGCTTTGCGCGCGGCGGAAAACCGCGTTATCAGCGTGGCGCAATGCCCGGATTTGGCGCCGGTTTTAAGCGTCGTCGCGGCGGTCGGCGCGGGCGAAACGCGGTTGACCGGCGCGGCGCGGCTACGGCTGAAAGAGAGCGACCGGTTGCGGGCAATCGCGGCAACGTTGCGGGCGGTCGGCGGCGACATTACGGAAATGGCGGACGGGTTAATTATTCGCGGCGTGAAAAAACTTCGCGGCGGCGAAATCGATTCTTTCAACGACCATCGCATCGTGATGGCGATGACCGTCGCGGCGTTGGCGAGCGAAAACGGCATCACGATTAGTCGCGCCGAAGCGGTGCAAAAATCGTATCCGCAATTTTTCGCGGATTGGGAACGGTTGGGGGGCAGAGTTGAGAGTTGAGAGTTGAAAGGCGGATGCGCTTCGCGCGTCTTAAAAATAAAATTCCACTGCTAAACTCTAATCTCTCAACTCTCAACTCTAAATTGAAGCGGGTCTAAAATATGCATCTGTTACTTATCGCCATCGGCGGGGCGCTTGGCTCGGTGGCGCGATTTTTGGTCACGCGCGCCGTCAACAATTGTTTTGTGCTGACGTTGCCGCTCGGCACGTTGGTCGTCAACGTCGCCGGTTCGTTCGTCATCGGTTTGTGGTGCGGTTGGTTTGAAAATTTTACCGCGCCGCCGGCGTGGCGGCTTTTTGTTACGGTCGGTTTTCTCGGCGGCTTCACGACTTTTTCGACTTATGCGCTCGAAACCGTGCAATTATTGCTGACCGGCGACGGTAAAATGGCGGCAATCAATCTGTTGGCGCAAAACTTACTCGGTCTCGCCGCCGCCGTGGGCGGAATTTTTCTCGGACGGGCGCTTTCGGAAAGTTGAAAAGGCAGAGTTGAGAGTTGAGAGTTTAGCGGTGGAGTTTTATTTCTAAGACGCGCGAAGCGCATCCGTCGCTCAACTCTCAACTCTAAACTCTCAACTCTAAACTCTCAAAGAAACGGGTTGCTCTGCAATTCGACCGCGACCGTGGTCGCTTCGCCGTGTCCGGGATAAACGGCGGTTTCGGTGGGCAAGACCGCGAGCATTTTTTTGATTTCGCGGATAAGTTGTCCGCCGTTGCCGCCGGGCAAATCGCTACGTCCGACGCTTCCCGCAAACACCGTGTCGCCGCTGAACAACGCCGCCGCGTCCGGGAAATAAAAACAAAGCGAGTCGTCGGTATGCCCCGGCACAAAAAAGGTCTGCATTTTCAACCCCGCCAATTTGAGCGTTTCGCCGCCATTAAGCGGTTTTGACGGGGCGGCGACGGCGTATTTTTCGCCGCAAATTTCGGCGCTGAAATTGGCGGCGGCGCTCGCGGCGCGCGCGGCGCAACGCGGATGACAATAATAATCCGCCGCCGGAAACGCCGCCGATATTTCATTGACCGCGCCGAGATGGTCGTAGTGCGAATGGGTCAGCAACAGCGCGACCATTTTGGCGTCGCCGAGTTGACGGATAATTTCCGGCGCGTCGCCGCCGGGGTCGATGACAATGGCTTCGTTGCCGTGAACGACGAGATAAGTGTTGACCGACAAAACGCCGGTCGGCAAAACGATAATTTGGGGCGCGGACATAAAGTTTTCCTGCGATATGAGAATGGTTCGCTAACTATAAGAAAATTCGTGGACGCTTTTTTATTGACCGGATTTTCTCGGCACGGCGCAAATGATAATTCCGCCCGCCGCGTTTTCAACGCCACCCGAAAAAATCCTCTTGCGGCGCGGAAATTGCGCGCTACAATCCGCCACTTCGTTTGCCGCATTGGCGGCGAAAATATATTTCAGTTCCGTTCCGGCGCAGATTTATCCGCCGACGGCGTTATGAGCGGCGAACTTTGACCGTTGGAAACGCCGACTGAAAACCGCGATAATTTTACCGCGCCGGTTGCGGCGCGATTTATCGTTTGAGTGGACGGAACGCGCGCGGAATTTCGCGGGGCGTTTTTTTTGTGGTTGCCGACAGGTGTTGGACGATGCGAATTTTTACCGGACGGGCGCACCCGCAACTCGGTTTTGCCATCTGCAAGCATCTGGGCGTGGCGTCCGGGCTGTGCGAGGTCAGCAGTTTTTCCGACAGCGAAATCAACGTGCGGATTTTAGACGACGTGCGCGGACTGGACGCTTTCGTGGTGCAACCGACGTGTTTGCCGGTCAACGATAATTTGATGGAATTGTTGATTATGGTCGATGCGTTGCGGCGCGCTTCCGCCGGTCGGATTACGGCGGTGCTTCCGTATTACGGTTACGCCCGTCAAGACCGCAAACACGAGGGGCGCGTGCCGATTACCGCCAAACTGGTCGCGAATTTGTTGGTCGAAGCCGGCGTCAATCGCGTGTTGTGTATGGATTTGCACGCGCAACAAATTCAGGGATTTTTCGATATTCCGATGGACCATCTTTACGCGCGTCCGGTTATCGTGCGTTATTTGCGCCAAAAACAATTTGCCGCGCCGGTGGTGGTTTCGCCCGATGTCGGTAGCGCGAAAATGGCGTTGGCGTTTTGTCAAGCGCTCGGCGGCGCGGAGATGGCGATTATCGAAAAACGCCGCAGTAGCGGGAGCGAAATCGAACACGGTTTTGTGATTGGCAACCTCCGCGACCGTGATGTGATTATCGTCGATGATATGATTTCGACGGCGGGCAGTATGGCGAGCGCGGTGGCAATCGCGCGGCAGAACGGCGCGAAATCGGTGATGGTGGCGGTGAGCCACGGCTTGTTTGTCAAACCGGCGTGGGAGCGACTGGCGGAAGTCGCGCCGGTGGAAATTGTAACGACGGACACGGTGCCGCAACACGCGCAAGAGACGCCGCCGGACGTGAAATTAACGGTGCTGTCGGTCGCGCCGACATTGGCGGAGGCGATAGTGCGCATTCACCGGAATCAGTCGGTTAGCGCGTTGTTTTGATTTTGGCGTTGTTTTAATGGAGCGTGGTTATGCCGCTGACCGGAAAAGCAATGCTCAAACTTTACCTGCAAAACGGGTGGATAATTGACCGCATAAACGGGTCGCATTACATTGTGGTGAAAGGTCGCGGACGCGAGACCATTCCTGTGCATAGCAATCGAGACCTGCCCAAAGGAACCGAAGGAAAACTACTCAAGAATTTGCGGAGTAACCAATGACGGCTTATCCGGCGACATTCCATCGTGAAGACGACGGGCGTTATGCGGTCGAGTTTATCGACTTTGACGGTTGCAATACCTGCGGGGACAATTTGAGCGAAGCCAAACTAATGGCGGGAGACGCGCTTGACGGCATCTTGAAAGTAATGCGAAAATATGGCGATAAAATTCCGGCGCCGTCCCAAGTCGGCGATAACGTTAGCGGCGACGAGGTCTGTTATATCGAACCAAAATTTTATGTCGCCTCGCGAATAACCGGCGACCGGTTAACCGATAATGACGAATTGGAGCCGGTCGGCGCGGAGCGGTCGCGGTTGGTGTTGGTTTAGGCGGCGAGACGGGGGTAAAAATCGTAATTTTTTGTAAAATAAAAAATGAAAGTGAGGAAAAATGGCTACGACTCTGCAAGCGGAAAAACGCGAAAAATCCGGCAAATATATCGCTTTTGCTTTGCGCAAAACCGGCAAAATTCCGGCGGTCGCCTACGGTCCGGCGCTGAAAGAAAACCTCAATCTCGCGGTCAATCAAAAAGAATTAAATCAAATTCTCGCTAGCGGCGTGCGCTTGCTCGACCTCGACATCGGCGGACAGAAGCAGATGGCGGTCATTAAGGACATTCAGCACGCGACGATTGGCAACGACATTTTGCACGCCGATTTTCGCGCCATCAACGCCGACACTAAATTGCATCTGACCGTCGAAGTTACGCTGAAAGGCGAGGCGGCGGGTTCGGCGCAAACCGGTGCGCTCATCGAACAAAATTTGCACCGGATTACGATTGAATGTTTGCCCAAGGACTTGCCGGCGGAAATCGTGTTGGACATTTCCAAGTTGGATGTCGGCAACGTGTGGTTCGTCAGCGACCTGCCGCAATTGCCGAATGTGCGATATGTTACGCACGCCGAAGTGCCGGTGGTCAGTTGCCGGTTGAAAACGGAAGAAGTCGAAAAAGCGCCGGCGGAAGCGGCGCCGGCGGAGGGCGACGCGGCGAAAACCGACGCGGCGGCGAAGCCGGACGGCGCGGCGAAAGTCGAAAAGAAAGACGAGAAAAAGAAGTAGCGCATAGTTTAGATTCTATGTGATGGGAATTAAAAATTACAAATTAAAAATTAAAAATTGAGGAATAGTTACCAAAATGGCGCGAAGCGATTTTGACCGCTAAAATGCCAAAATTTTTAATTTTTAATTCATTCAGCATTTGCCATCGCCCGCATTTACTAATTAAATTGCGCAGTGGTTCAATGAAGCACCTCGTTTTTCTCGGCAATCCGGGTAAAGAATACGCGACGACGCGGCATAACGCCGGTTTTATGATTGGCGAGGCGTTGGCGGTTAAATTAGGCGCGCAGTGGGAAAAACGTAAAAATTTTCTCGTCGCGCGCGGCGCGGACAATTGGTTGGTTAAGCCGCAAACGTTTATGAATCTTTCCGGCGAAGCGCTGAAATGGTTGCCGGATTTTCGCCGCGACGAGTTGTTAATTGTGGTTGACGACCTCGCGTTGCCGCTCGGCAAATTGCGTTTCCGCGAAAGCGGTTCGGCAGGCGGACATAACGGCTTGAAGTCGATTGCGGCGGCGCTCGGCGACGATAATTATCAGCGGTTGCGTTTTGGCGTGGGCGACGGCGGGGAGGTGCGCGGCGAAAAAATGCTCGGACAGGTGTTAGGCAATTTTTCACCGCTTGAACGCGAACAGTTGCCGGCGCTTTACGAGGCGGCGGCGGACGCTTGCCGCGATTGGCTGAACAACGGCATAAAATTTTGTCAAGACCGCTACCACTCAATTAACAATTAACAATTAAAAATTAAAAATTAAAAATTAAAAATGGTGGAGTTTGACGATTAAAAATCGCTTCGCGAAATTCTGCTAATTAACTCCTTAATTGTTAATTGTTAATTGTTAATTGTTCTGATTCGAACGACCATCTAAATTCTAATTTATAGAGGAGACCAACAGTGGCGGCTAACACGAAACTTTACGAAGCGATGTTCGTTGTGGACAGCGTCAAGGCGCGCGAGGATTACGCGCAAATTGAGGGCGTCTGTCTGAACGCGATTACCCGTAACGGCGGCGAAATTGTCAAGGCGGTCAAATGGGACGACCGGCGGTTGACGTATGAAATCAACAAGGTCAAGCGCGGGACGTATATTTTGGTGCATTTCAACCTCGACCCGCTGAACGTGCAAAAAGTTGACCGGCAAATTCAGTTGAACGACCAGATACTGCGGTGCTTGATTACGGTTGACGAAGACGGCATTGAGACCAACACCGGCGCGGCGACCCCGCCGGCGACCGCCGAAGCGAAATAACCGCCACCGATTTCGTTCACTCGCGAATGAATGAGGCGTTATGACGACGAATGAGCAAGAGAGTCAAAAATGGCGTGATTTTGTCGAAAAAATCGACCGCGGGCTTGACCTCGCTTATGAGCGAATGTTGGCGGATAAAAAATTGCATCAACGCGAAGTCGCGGTAATGCGCGGCGATAAAATTGTGCGGTTTATTCCCGCGTAAATTCGTTGGCGGTTGGCGCGTGCCGCGCGAACCGAACAGGAGAAAAAAAATGCCGAGTTTCAATCGAGTGATTTTAGTGGGCAATTTGACGCGCGACCCGGAGTTGCGCACGACGCCGAACGGCAAAGCGGTTACGGATATTACGTTGGCGATAAACGAATTTCGCGGGCGGAGCGACGCCGGCGCCGGCGGCAGTAGCGCGGTGTTTATCGACGTTACAGTGTGGGAGCGCGCGGCGGAAAACGTCTGCCAATATATGCGCAAAGGCAATCCGCTATTGGTCGAGGGGCGGTTGTCGGCGGACAAATGGGTCGATAAAGAAACCGGCAAAAATATGTCGAAAATTCGCGTCGTGGCGTCGAGCGTGCAGTTTCTCAACGGGCGCGGCGAGGGCGATGGCGGCAGTTTTAGCGGCGGCAATCACGACGACGCCTACGGCGGCGGCAACGCGCGGGCGTCCGGGCGTTATCAAGCGCCGGCAAGACCGGCGGCGTCCGCTCCGGCGCGAAACAATCCGCCGGATGATTTTGCGACCGGTCCGGCGGGCGGCGACGATATTCCGTTTTAGCGGTCAATAAAAAAACGCGAATTTTTACGAATAAAAGAGAGAGAGATTTTTTGTCCACGAATTACACGAATTACACGAATATAAAGAACCGAAAAACGGACAGAAAATTTGGAGAGCGCACTAACCTTCGCTTCGCTCGGTTTCGTGAAAATTCGTGTTAAGTTCTTTATTCGTGGATAAGTTATTTTTTTGCGGTTGCCGAAAATTCTTAATTTTTACGGGAAGAAAGGGGAAAATATGTCTAACTTGTTAGTTGCGTCGGGGGTCGAAGGGCGTTCGTTGATGAATCCGCCGGAGCGTTTGGACGGTAAAAACGCGCCGCGTATCGACTACAAAGACACGACGTTGTTGCAAAAATTTGTAACGACGAACGGCAAAATGGTCAGCACCAAGCGCACCGGCGTCAGCGCGAAAAAACAGCGCGTCTTGGCGAAAGCCGTTAAACGCGCCCGCTTTTTGGCGTTGCTGAAATACTGCGGTTAAACGACGCGAAATCAATTTAACTTAATGAAAGGGCTGCCGATGCAATTACTTTTAAGAGACAACGTCGCTAATTTGGGGCATATTGGCGATGTGGTGAATGTGAAAGACGGTTACGCGCGTAATTATTTATTGCCGCGCTCGCTCGCGACGACGGTCAACAAAGGCGCGTTGCGCGCGTTGGAAAAAGTCAAACAGCAACGTTTAATCGAAGAGGCGGCGCGCGTCGAGGAATTGCGCGCGGTGGCGGATAAATTGGCGTTGCTCTCGGTCGAAATCGCGGCGCTCGTGAGCGACGAGGAAAATCTTTACGGCTCGGTGTCGGCGGCGGACCTCGCGACGGTCGTCGCGGCGCAGGGCTTCGACCTCGCGCCGGAAGCGTTTTTACCGGCAGAGCCGATTAAAAAACTCGGCGAATACCAAGTGCCGGTGAAATTGCACGCGGAAGTCAAAACCGCCATCAAACTCGTGGTAACGCGCAAAGAAGCGGAATAATTTCACGCCCGCGCCCGTGGTGTTTATCGCGGCGCCGCATAAAAAGCAACGTCGCGCAATTAACGTCGCGGCGTTGCTCGTTTGTTAGATTACCTCCACTTTAATTCCCCTCTAAGGAGGATTTTTTTATGCATAACGGTATCGCGTGGGACGACAGTTATCTCATCGGTTGCGACGAGGTGGACGAACAGCACAAACAATTGTTTGCATCGCTGAACGAACTAGTCGAGCATTGCCAAAAAGGTTCCGCGGCGCAGGTCGTGGGGAAAACGCTTCAATTTGTCGCGGAATACGTGGAGCATCACTTCAATTCCGAGGAAAAGGTGCAGGTTTCATCCAACTATCCGGGGTATGCGGCGCACAAGCAAATGCACGATGATTTTCGTAAGACGGTGGGGGTCATCAAAGGGCAATTTGCAGAAAACGGCTCCGTCCAAGACCTGCAAAAAATCTTGGTCAAGGTCGTCGTCAAATGGATTGTTACCCACATTTGCAACGAGGACAAAAAAATAGGCGCGTACTTAAAAACGATACCGTAGCGAAGCGTAGTCGCGCGGGCGTTGCGCGGACGCCGCGCGTCCGCTAATGGATAATTGATAATTGCCAAGGCGATGATTTATAAAATCATTCCGTCCCTCCCCAGAGAACCCGCAATGTCAATCTCCTCACTGTTGTTAAAAGTCAATTCGCCGGCGCAATACGTCGGCGGCGAAGTCAACACCGCGGGCAAGCGCGACGCGAAAAAGAAAATCGCGCTGGCGTTTCCCGACCTCTATCACGTCGGGATGAGCAATCTCGGCTTGCAGATTTTGCGCGAAGTCGCGAACGCCGTTCCCGATTGGAGCGCCGAGCGCGTGTTTCATCCGGCGCCCGATATGGAGCGCGAACTGCGCGCCGCCGGTCTGCCGCTCGGTTCGCTCGAAAGCGGCACGCCGTTAAAATCCTTCGACGCGCTCGGCGTTTCGCTCGCCTGCGAACTGCACGCCGCCGCTTTGCCGTCGCTGTTGGATTTAGGCGGCGTCGCGCCGCTCGCGGCGGAGCGGGACGATGCCGCGCCCATCGTCATCGCCGGCGGACACGCGACGTTTAATCCCGAAATTTTCGCCGATTTCGTGGACGCCTTCGCGATTGGCGACGGCGAAGAGGTGTTTGCGGAAATTTTGCGGACGCTCGGCGGCTTCGATTCGACCGCGCCGCGCCGCGATAAATTAACCGCGCTCGCGCAAATTGCCGGCGTTTATGTGCCGTCGTTATACCCGACGCGCATCGTCAACGGCATCGTCGCGCCGGTGTTGCCCGCGAAAATCGCGCGTCGCGTCGTCGCCGATTTGGACGCCGCGCCGGTGTCGCTCGCGCCGATTGTCCCGCTGGTCGAAACGGCGCACGAGCGCGTGGTGTTGGAAATTATGCGCGGCTGTCCGAACGGTTGCCGCTTTTGCCAAGCCGGTCAAATTAACCGTCCGGTGCGTTACCGCTCGGTCGCGACGTTGCTTGCGCATGCCGACGCCATTTATCGCGCCACCGGTTACGACGAAATCGGCTTGTTGTCGCTGAGCAGTAGCGACTATCCGCATTTGGAAGAATTGACGACGGCGTTGGACGCGAAGTTCGCGCCGCTCGGCGTCGGGCTGTCGTTGCCGAGTTTGCGCGTGAACAGTAAATTGCTCGACCTGCCGCGCCGCTTGCAAACGGTGCGTAAAAGCGGTTTGACGTTCGCGCCGGAAGCGGGGAGCGACCGGTTGCGCGCGGTGATTAACAAGCGCGTGACCAACGAGGATTTGCTCGCCGGTTGCGAGGAGGCGTTTCGGCGCGGTTGGAAAGCGGTTAAATTATATTTTATGCTGGGTTTGCCGACGGAGACGGACGACGACGTGCTGGCGATTGCCGAATTGTGCAACGCGGCGGCGGGACGGCGCGGGAAAATTACGTGCGCGGTCGGCAATTTTATTCCGAAACCGTTCACGCCGTTGCAGTGGTGTCCGATGACCGCGCCGGAAATTTTGCGCGCCCGTCAGCAATTATTATTGCGGTCGGTCAATCGCCGCGCGGTCGATTGCAAATGCCACGATATTGAGGTTAGCGTTTTGGAAGCGGCGCTGGCGCGCGGCGACCGGCGGCTCGGCAAAGTGATTTTGGCGGCGTGGCAAAACGGGGCGCGGTTGGATAATTGGAGCGAACATTTTAATCGCGCGGCGTGGGAAAAAGCGTTCGCCGAAAACGGTCTGACGCCGGCGGAGTTTGCCGAGCGGGAATTTTCGCCGGACGCGATTCTGCCGTGGTCGCACCTCGACGCCGCGAACGAGGATTGGTTGCGCCGCGAATACGACGGAATAGGGAAAAGTGAATAGGGAAAAGGGAAAAGATTTTCCGTTGCGCAACTTTCCTATTCTTTTTTTTCCCTTTTCCCTCTTCCCTTTTCTCCCTTTTCCCTCTCCAAAAACTATGCGCATCATTCTGGCGGGCGGCGGCACCGGCGGGCATTTATTCCCCGGCTTGGCGTTGGCGCGCGAAATTCAAACTCAATGTCCGGCGGCGCGAGTGTCGTTTATCGGCACGGCGAGCGGGCTTGATTTAACGCTCGTGCCGCGCGCCGGTTACGCGGTGGACGTGATTGCCGCCGGTCGCGGCTCGCCGCTCAATTGGCGGCGTCCGAGTTACCTGCCGCGCTTTTTGACGGCGATTTATCAGTGTTGGCGGCTGTTCGGGCGCGAACGCCCCGACGCGGTCGTCGCGCTCGGCGGTTTCGCGGCGGCGCCGCCGGGCATCGCGGCGCGTTGGCGAAAAATCCCGTTGGTCGTTCTCGAACAAAACGTCGTGCCGGGGCGCGTCAACTGTTTGCTCGCCCGCTTCGCGAAACAAATTTTTTTGCAATTTGCCGAAGCGCAAAATTATTTTCCGCCGACCGCGGCGGAATTTGTGCCGGTCGGCTCGCCGCTCCGCGCCGAAATTACCGCGTTAAGCGCGGGCGTCCGCGAGGCGTTGTTGATTGTCGGCGGCAGTCAGGGCGCGGCGGCGCTGAACGAATTGGTCGCGGGCGCGATGCGTTCGTTTATCGCCGCCGTTGGCGAGGCGCCGATAATTCATTTGACCGGCGCGGCGGAAGCGGCGAAATGGCGGGATTTTTACGCCGCGCAAAATTTGCCGGTGGAGGCGCTCGGTTTTAGCGACCGGATGGCGGACTTATACCGGCGCGCCAAGTTGATGGTGTCGCGCTCCGGCGCGGGCGCCATCGCGGAGATGACGGCGCTCGGTCTGCCGGCGGTTTTAATTCCGTTGCCGGCGGCGGCGCGCAATCATCAGTGGCATAACGCCAAGTGGTTAGCCGACCGCGGCGGCGCGGTTTTGTGGGAACAGCCGTCTTTGACGGCGGCGGGTTTGGCGGAAAATTTGGCGGCGTTATGGCGCGACGACGCGGCGCTGGCGCGAATGGCGGCGGCGGCGCGACAAGCCGCGCGTCCGCAGGCGGGGCGCGACATCGCGGCGCGGATTTTAGAGATAATTAACAATTAAAAATTAACAATTAACAATTGAGGAGTGATTATCAAGATTTTGCTTGGCGTTCGCTTTGCGATTTTTAATCGTCAAACTCCACCATTTTTAATTTTTAATTTTTAATTGTTAATTGTTAATTGTTAATTTCCGCCGGAGGCGGAATTAAACGCCGCGTCCCAATTTTTGCGCACGGGCGCTTGTCCGTGCCGGCGGATGGCGGCGGCGATTTCCGCGACGCGGCGCTCGTCGTTCAGCGTAAATTGCCCGACTTCTTCCCGCGCGTCCGCCGCGTAGCCGCCGGGCGTAACTTTGGAACCGGCGGACATATTGTCGGCGCAACTGACGACCAACCGGTCGCGCAACGCCGGCGGTTCGCGCGTCGAAACCGTCATTCCGGCTTCGGGAAAAACCACGCGAAACGCGCTCATCGCCAATGCCAATTCTTCGTCGCTCACCGGCGCCGGCGCGGTAAAACCGCCGCCCATCGGCGTCAGGCGCGGAAACGCGAATTGCAATTTGCTCCGCCAACATTCGCGTTGCAGATAAAAAGCGTGCGCCGCGAGCGACGCCGCCTCCAACCGCCAATCGGTCAAGCCCATTAAAAACGCCACGCCTAAAACGCGCATGCCGGCGCGACCGGCGCGGAGTTGACTCCACAGCCGAAAATCGTAATCGCGTTTCGGTCCCGACGGATGCAGTTCGGCGTAAAGTTCGCGGTCGTAGGTCTCCTGAAATAGCGTCAAGCCGTCGAAACCGGCGGCGAATAGTTGCCGGTAACCCTCTTCGGTTTGCGGCGCGACTTCGAGCGCTAACGACGAAAAACGCGGGCGCAATAATTTGCCGGCGGCGGCGAGATAATCCGTCGAACACCGGTGCGGATTTTCGCCGGCGACGACGAGGACGGCGTCGAGACCGAGCGCGCGCAGGGCGTCGGCTTCGCGGGCGATTTCGTCCAACGTCAAAATTTTTCGCGGTTGAAGATTTCGCGCGTTAAAGTCGCAGTAGCGGCAACCGTTAATACAACTGTTGGAAACATACAGCGGCGCGTAGAGCGAGACGGTTTTGCCGAAATAGCGGCGGCGGGCGACGGTGGCGGCGGCGGCGATTTCCGGCAGGAGGGTTTGCGCCGCCGGCGAGATGAGCGTCAATAAATCGAAAAAATCCCGCGCGGGCTTGGCGAGTGCCTGCCGGACGGACGCGCGGGTGGCGGCGGCGAAATGCGCCGCGATTTCCGCGGCGGTGAGCGCGAGTGGGGGGAACATTGGGAAATCCTGTTAAATTCCCCTCTACGGAGGGGTGGCAGGCGAAACGCTCTATCTCGCCTGACGGGGTGGTTGTTTTGCGTTGCCCCTGTTTCGGCAACCACCCCGTCATCGCGACATAGAACCAGAGCGTCGCGATGCCACCCCTCCGTAGAGGGGAATTAAGCGGAGGTTACGAAACGTATTCATTATATTCCGACTCGACGAAAAAAAGGAGATAAGAATGACGCGATTGGACGAATTGCCGCCGGAACGGTGGCGGAAAATTAAATTGGTGGTGTGCGATGTCGATGGCGTGTTGACCGACGGCGGCATCGGCATTACGAGCGACGGCGCGGACTTCAAAATCTTCAACGCCAAAGACGGCGCGGG
The DNA here is from genome assembly GCA_031261425.1 of Planctomycetota bacterium. GTDB lineage: Bacteria > Planctomycetota > SZUA-567 > SZUA-567 > SZUA-567 > MS499-59. The sequence goes on along the minus strand of JAISJR010000080.1, from coordinate 7,191 downwards.
TTTTGATTTGTGGCATCGCGCCGGCGGCTTGACGGCGTTCTTGACCGGACGGGGCGGCGCCGCCGTCGAGCGCCGCGCCGCCGAGTTGAAAGTCGATTGCGTCGTCACGCAGGCGGCGGAAAAACTGCCGCGTCTGCGCGAAATCGGCGAGCGCCTAAACGTGCCGTTGGATGAAATTCTCTACGTCGGCGACGACTTCCCCGACGCGCCGTGTTTGCGCGCCGCCGGCATCGGCGTGGCGGTGGCGGACGCGACCGCGCCCGCGCTGGCGGCGGCGGCGGCGGTAACGACCAAAACCGGCGGACGCGGCGCCGTCCGCGAAATTTTTGATTTTTTGTTGGCGGGGAGAGATACGAATTAAAAATTATAAATTAAAAATTAAAAATTTTGGTGTTTGATTTTCAAATTCGCTTCGCGCAATTTTGACGATTAACTCCTCCAATTTTTAATTTTTAATTTGTAATTTTTAATTCATAACAAGGAGGGTAATATGGACGCGGTGCAAGTAACGTTGCCGTCGGCGACGGCGCCGGTGATGCAAGCGGTGGCGGAGCGCGACGCCGATGTCGGGCGGGCGCAACATTTATTCGCCGAAACGATGCAGGCGAAAGCGCATCGGCAAGGACGCGAAGGCGTCGGCGCGTTGACTCACGCCGAGCAGGGCGGGGTTGACTCCGACGGCGACGGCAATGCGCCCAACCAACAGCGCCGTCGCCGCGACAAAAAAGACGAATCCGCCGGCAAAAAAACGGGTTGGCGAATGGGCGTGAACAACGACGGTCAACCGCATTTAGTTAATTTGGTCGGGTAGGGAGTTAAGGGGTTTAAGCATCTTAAAATTCTTAAATCCCTTAACTTTCTTAAAACCCTAAAAAAAAGCGCGGGGGGCATCTCTCCCCCGCGCTTTTATTTTTTTGGGCGAACCTTATTTCTTTTCGTCATCGACGACCTTGAAATCGGCGTCAATCGTGCCGTCGTTATTTTTGCTCGCCGCCGCCGGGTCGGGCGCTGTGCCGCCCGCGTTGGTAAATCCCGCGCCGCCCGCGTTGGTGAAACCCGCACCAGCGCCCGCGCTCGCCGCCGCGCTTGCCTTATACAATTCTTCGGCAATCGCGTGGCTTGATTTTTCAAACTCGGCGAGGGCGCTTTGGATTTCCGCGAGATTCGCGCTTTTCTTCACGCCGTCGAGTTTGGCAATCGCGCTTTCCAATTCGCCGACTTTCGCCGCGTCGATTTTGTCCTTATTTTCGTCGAGCATTTTCTTGGTCTGGAACACCATCTGTTCGGCTTTGTTTTGCGCGTCAACGAGTTGTTTCTTTTCCTCGTCTTCCGCCGCGTGCTGTTTGGCGTCCTCGACCATCCGTTTGATTTCCGCGTCGGACAAACCGCTACTGTCCTTAATCGTAATCGTCTGCTCTTTGTTCGTCGCCTTGTCCTTCGCGCTCACCGACAAAATGCCGTTGGCGTCGATTTTGAACGTTACTTCGATTTGCGGCACGCCGCGCGGCGCCGCCGGAATCCCGTCGAGTTGGAACTTGCCGAGCGTCCGGTTGTCCTTCGCCATTTTCCGTTCGCCCTGCAAGACGTGAATATCGACCGCCGGTTGATTGTCCGCCGCCGTCGAAAACGTCTCGCTTTTTTCCGTCGGAATCGTCGTGTTGCGCTCAATCAACGGCGTCATCACGCCGCCTAAGGTTTCAATGCCGAGCGTCAGCGGCGTAACGTCGAGAAGCAACACGTCGTGGACTTCGCCCGCCAAAATGCCGCCCTGAATCGCCGCGCCGACCGCGACGACTTCGTCGGGATTGACGCTTTTGTTCGGGTCGCGATTGGTTTTGAAGATTTTCTTGACCAACTCCTGCACTTTCGGAATCCGAATCGAGCCGCCGACCAACACCACTTCGTCGATTTTCGACGAGTCCAAATTCGCGTCTTTCAGCGCCGCTTCGCACGGTTCCACCAAACGGTCAAATAATTTGTCGCACAATTCCTCGAATTTCGCGCGGGTCAAATTGAGCGCCAAATGTTTCGGACCGCCGGCGTCGGCGGTGATATACGGAATGTTGATGGCGGTGCTGCTCGCCGCCGACAATTCGCATTTCGCTTTTTCCGCCGCTTCTTTGAGCCGTTGCATCGCCATCGGGTCTTTGGTCAGGTCGATGCCGTGGTCTTTGCGGAACTCTTCGAGCAACCAGCGGATAATCGCCTCGTCGAAATCGTCGCCGCCGAGATGCGTGTCGCCGTGCGTCGCCAAGACCTCGAACACGCCGTCGCCGACATCGAGAATCGACACGTCGAACGTGCCGCCGCCCAAGTCGAAGACGACGATTTTTTCACTTTTCTTTTTGTCCAAGCCGTAAGCGAGCGACGCGGCGGTCGGTTCGTTGACGATGCGCTTGACGTTCAGACCGGCGATGCGACCGGCGTCTTTGGTCGCCTGCCGTTGCGCGTCGTTGAAATACGCCGGCACGGTGATGACCGCGTCTTCGACTTTTTCGCCGAGATAATCCTCGGCGCAGGATTTCAAGTATTGCAAAATCACCGCGCTGATTTCCGGCGGGGTGTATTCTTTGCCGTTCGCCTTGACCTTGACCAAGTCGCTCGCGCCGCCGCTGATTTCGTAAGGCACCATTTTTTCTTCGGTCGCGACTTCGTTGTGGCGCCGCCCCATAAACCGCTTGATGCTATACACGGTGTTTTTCGGATTGGTTACCGCCTGGCGTTTCGCGAGTTGTCCGACGAGCCGCTCGCCGTCGGCGGCGAACGCGACGACCGACGGGGTGGTGCGACTGCCTTCTTTGTTGGGGATGACTTTGGCGTCGCCGCCTTCCATCACCGCCACGCACGAATTGGTCGTGCCTAAATCAATGCCGATAATTTTTCCCATAGGACACCTCCGTTATTTTGAGTTTGATGAAAAATCGTAATGAAAATCGTTGAACCGTTCGCACGGCAAAAAACGAAACCGCGCGCCGCATAGCAAGCGCCGTGCCAGAATTTTGAGCGCGGCGGCGTTGGCGTAATCGGTTATTTATTAAGATGATAAAATAACGGGGCAGGGCGGGGCGGCGGCGCTCAGCGGTTGATTCTTCACGCCGGAATGGTCAAAATGGCGCGATGTTTTGGCGGGCGCGATTCTTGATTGCCTTAAAACATAATTGCCTTAAACGTCTCGGTAATTCCACTTTCCTCGCGCCGAAAGGCGCGGGGAATTTCTTACGGCGGCTCTATTCAGTTGCCACGCCTTAAAAAGCGTGGCATATTGAAATAGAGCGCAAGCGGTCGCCCCCTTACCGCGCCACCCCGATAAAGTCGAATTCGCAATAGCGCTCGGCGAGGTTGAGGTTGATGACGCGCACGCGCACTTCTTGTCCCAAGTGGAAGCCCTTGGCGTCGGCGCCGCGCGCGTTGGGATTGACCTCCCGCATCGAAAATCCTTTGCGCTCAATCAACCAGCGCGGAATCATCCCCTCGACAAAATACTTTTCGATTTCCACGAAAATCCCGAATTTGCGCACGCCGGTAATCACCGCCTTAAATTCGCGTTGCGGCGTCGCGTCCAATAATTGCAGGCGGAAAAACGATTTCGCCCCCTCTTCGATTTTCATCGCCCGCCGCTCGCGTCCCGAACAATGCTCGCCCAATTTCGTCAAATCGACCGTCGCCGACGGCAGGATTTTTTGCCGCAATTTAACCGGCAATTTTTCTTTGCCGGTCAGGGCGAACGCCTTATCCAGCATTTGGTGCAAATGCAAATCGGGATAGCGGCGAATCGGCGAAGTGAAATGCAAATAACTCGGAAAATTCAGCGCGAAATGCCCGATGTCGCCGCGCGGTCCATACACCGCGCGCGAAAAACTTTTGAGAACCGCGAGATTGATGGCGCGCGCCTCCGGCTGTCCTTTGGTTTTGTCGATAATTTTCTGCAAGCGCTCGCGCTGAAACGGCGGCTTAAACGGCTGTCCCGCCGCCGATAAAAATTCCGCCAAATCCGCCACCGCCTCGTCGCTCGGCGGCTCGTGCTGACGGTGCAACACCGGCAAGCCGTTTTGTTTGCACCACTCCGCCACCGCCACGTTCGCCGCCAACATAAATTCTTCGACCAATTGGTGCGAAAAATCGTTTTCGACCGTGACCAAACCGGTCGCGTTGCCTTTCTCGTCAAACGTAATTTGCATTTCGCGCATATTGAGTTCAATCGCGCCGCCCGCGAGACGCTTGGCGCGCAACCTTTGCGCCAAAGCGTGCAAGCCGCGCAAATCCTCGACCAACGCCGCGTCGCCGAGCGCCGACGCGGCGGTTTCGTCGTCGATAATTTGCCGCGCCTGTTTGTAAGTTAGGCGGCGGGAACTTTTGATGAGCGAGCGTTCGATGTGATATTTTTTGCGCTCGCCGTCCGGCGAAAATTCGATGAAAACCGTTTTGGCGTAACGCGGCACGTTCGGGCGCAACGAGCAAATTTCATTGGACAATTCTTCCGGCAACATCGGAATAACGCGGTCGGGCAGATAAATGCTGGTCGAGCGCTCGGCGGCTTCGTCGTCGATAACGTCGCCCGGCGTAACGAAAGCCGAAACGTCGGCGATATGAACGCCGACGCGGCAATGCCCGTTTTTCAAGCGCTCAAAAGACAGCGCGTCGTCGTAGTCGCGGGCGTCGTCCGGGTCAATCGTGCAACAGCGCAAAGCCGTCAGGTCGCTCCGGTTTTCGGCGGTGAAATTGAGGCGACCGAGCAGTTGGCGGGCGTGTTGGCGGACGGCGTCGGGGAACGCTTCCGGCGCCTGAAAACTGCGGAGAATCGCGGCGATTTCGGTGCGCGGCTCGCCGCCCGCGCCTAAAATTTCGGCGACGCCGGCTTGCGGCTCTTCGCCGTCGCCGGGGAAGACGACGGTCTTCAGCAGTACTTTGACGCCGGCGCGCAAACCCGCCGGCGGGTCGATGATTTTATAGTCGAACGGATTTTTCGGGTCTTCGGGGCGGGCGCGTCCGCCGTCGATGACGGTGGCGACGAGGTGCGCGGCGGAGCGCGCGACGACTTCGACGACGTGTCCGAATTTACGGACGCCGTGTCCGCTGGGGTGGTCAAGTTGAATCTTCACGCGGTCGCCGTCTAACGCCATGCCGAGATACCCTTCGCCGATATAAACGTCGGAGAGCGAACTGTCGTCCGGCACAAAAAAGCCGCAACCGCTGTGGGTGATGGTGATGGTGCCGATTAACGGCTCGCCGTCGGTTATTTTTTTCTGATTGGTCATAGTCGCTTCGCAAGGTGAGAAAAGTAAAGCGACGCATTTTACGGACGGCGCGGCGGATTTATAGCGTCCGCCGATTTTTTTCGCGGAGTGTTTTGCAATCGGTTTCCGGCAAAATACAATCCGGCGTTCATTTACAAACTCACGTTACGCGCAAAAAAAAGAGAACCACGAATGAACACGAAAAGAACTTAACACGAATTAACACGAATTAGACGAATTAACCCGAAACCGAGCGAAGCGAAGGTTAGTGGGCTTTCCAAATTTTTTTGTCCGTTTTCCGATTCTTTATTTCGTGTAATTCGTGGAATTCGTGGACAAGAAATCTCTTTTTTTTATTCGTAAAAAATTCGCGTCTTTTTGTTGACCGCGTAACACGAGTTACAAATTTAGAGGAGAACGCTATGACCAAACAACTGTTGCAATGCGTCGAAGGCACGCACGACTATTTCGGCGCCGCCGGTCGGCGTTTTGCCGAGAATCTCGCGACGGCGGCGAAAGTGTTCGCCCTCTACGACTACGAGCGTATCGTTACGCCGATTTTCGAGCCGACCGAATTGTTCGCGCGCGGCATCGGCGCGACCACCGACATCGTCGAAAAAGAAATGTTCACCTTTCAGCCCGGTAGCGAGCAGGTGACGCTCCGCCCCGAAGGCACCGCCGGCGTCATTCGCGCTTATTTGCAACACCACCTCCACAAAGACGGCTTGCTCCGCAAACTCTGGTATGCCGGACCGATGTTCCGCCGCGAGCGTCCGCAAAAAGGGCGACAACGGCAATTTTATCAAATCGGTTGCGAAGCCATCGGCAGTTCCGACCCGATGCTCGACGCGGAAATTATCGCGCTCGGCTTGCATTATTTTTCTCTGCTCGGCATCACCGGCGTAACCACGCGCCTCAACTCCATCGGCTGTCCCGCCTGCCGTCCGCGCTATCGCGAGGCGCTCCGCGAAGCCGCCGCGCCGCTGTTGCCGTCGCTGTGCGAGAATTGCCAAAAACGCTACGACCGCAATCCGCTTCGCCTGCTCGACTGCAAGCGCGACGCCGCGAAAACCGCCGCGTTGCCGGACGCCGCCGCGTTTTTATGCGCCGAATGTCGCGACCATTTCGCCGTCGCGCAAGAATTTTTGGGCGGTCTCGGCGTCGATTTTCAACTTGACCGCACGCTCGTGCGCGGCTTGGATTATTACACGAAAACGGTTTTTGAATTTACGCATCCGGCGCTCGGCGCGCAGGACGCGCTTGGCGGCGGCGGACGCTACGACGGCTTGGTCGGCGAACTCGGCGAGGTGGAAATGCCGGCGGTCGGTTTCGCGATTGGCGTGGAGCGGCTGATGATTGCGCAAGAGGCGTTAAAGACGTGCAATTGCGAGCCGCCGTTGCCGGTGTTTGGCGTCGCGCTCGGCGAAAACGGCAAGCGGGCGATTTGCGGCTTGCTGGCGCGGTTGCGCCGGGCGGGAGTGCCGGCGGCGATGGATTGCGGCGCGCGCTCGATGAAAGCGCAAATGCGCGCCGCCAACCGGCGCGGCGCGTTGCTGGCGCTCATCGCCGGCGACAGCGAACTCGAAAAAGGCGTCGTCGTCATTAAGGACTTGCGCGGCGAAAACGGCGAACAAATCGAAGTGCCGCTGGCGGAATTCGAGCAAACCGTGCGGGAGAAAATCAGAGTTAAGAGTTGAAAGTTTAGAGTTGAGAGTTGAGAGAGTGAGTAGTAGTCAGTGGTCAGTGGTCAGTAACTGCTTGCGACTATTCACTGTCCACCACCGACTGCCCATTCTCTCTTAACTCTCAACTCGTGTTACGCGATTTTGATAATTTATTCCGACAGCCGCGCTGAAAGCGCGTCGTATATCAGCCCAGGGTAAGCGGCGACGCTCTATCAGCCGCGCCACCCTGGGTAGCGGTTCGCGAAGCGAACCATCCGACAGTCCCGCCGCGC
>JAISJR010000036.1 GCA_031261425.1 Planctomycetota bacterium | reverse complement strand
TAAAGACGGCGCGAAGCGCCAACCGCAATTGGACGGTTCGCCGCGTTTTGGCGAACCGCTCTCGCCGCCGGAGGCGGCGTTTGCCGCCGCAAACCGCGCGGCGGGACTGTCGGATGGTTGCTCCGCAACCTCTTTGACCCAGGGTGGCGCGACGGTAGAGCGTGTCGCTTACCCTGGGCTAACATATTTCGCGCTTTCAGCGCGACTGTCGGAGATTATTAAATTTTTTTTGACCGATTATCAACGAGGAGAAACCTATGATTACGCTGATGCGCTTCGTTAATTTTGTCGTGGTAATGGGGTTGGCGGCGTTGCCGGTTTGGCAGTTCTTGGAGCCGAAATGTTTTGCCCAGGTATGGGAGCAGGCGCGCGGTCCGGTGCATTATTATTTGTTGCCGGCGGCGGCGGTGATTATCGCGCTGAACTTAATCGCGATTGTCCTGTGGCTCGGTCATAAATTCTCGCGCCGTCCCGACATTGAAATTATCTCCAACGACGAACCGACCGTCATTTCGTCCGCGGCGGTGGAAAAACGGTTGCTGGAATTGGCGTCGAAATTCCCCGGCGTGCGGCAGACGAAAATCGCGCTGGAAATTCGCGGGCGCGAGAAGCCCATCATCTGCAACTTGTCGTTCGGCTTGGCGTGCGAAACCGACATCACCGGTCGCATCGACGAAGTCAAAAAATGTTTGCGCGACGCTTTCAACCGGCTGTTGCCGGGCGCGTCGGGCATCGAAATCAAAACGAAAGTATTTGATTTGCGCGCCGAAGAAAAATTGCCGGAAACGGCGGCGAAAAGAGAAGCGCCCGCCTACGACGGCGATTTTTCCGGTCCGCTGTATCCGGCGTCGGAACACCACGAGGGAGTTAATTAAGAGTTCAGAGTTAAGAGTTAAGAGTTGAGAGTTGAGAGTTGAGCAAAGGTTGCGCTTCGCGCGTTTCTAACATAAAAACTCCACTCTCTAAACTCTCAACTCTGAACTCTCAACTCTAAAAAAAGGAGTTTCTATGCGCCGTCTTTTTATCTGGCTTCTGCCGTGTTTATGCGCCGGCGTTCTTGCCGCCGAGCCGCAACCGGTCAATTCGCAACCGCTGTCCGCCGCGCAAACCGACCAGATTCTTGACCGAATTTTTGCCCAACAAAAGCAATTGACCCGCCTCGCGGTGAAAGTTACCAGCCGCAAAATCGGCGGCATTTTCAGCGGCAGTTCGACGACGACGTGGGGCGAGGCGTTCGCCCAAATGCCGGATATGTTGCTGTTTATCGACCACGGCGACCTCGGCAAAAGCGGCAATCCGTTGGCGTATGTGCTAATCGACGGCAGTTATTTGTGGGATATGAAACCCGGCGACGGCGGCTATGAAGCCGAGCGGCTGGACTTGAAAAACGCCGGCGACCGCGACCTGAATATCGCCTCGCTCCTGATTGGCGCGACGGTGAACAACAGCCGCGAACTGCGCGAATACTACGAGGTCAGCGGGACGCGCGACACCTTTGGCGCGGGGGGCGCGGGCGAGAGTTATCACTTCCGCTTTCAGACCCGTCCCGACAAAAGCCGCGACAACAAAGACGAAGCGAGCGAATTGTGGATTCGCGACGGCGAAATTATCCCGTGGTTTTTGCGCGTTACGGCGAAGGTGAAAAAAACCGACGTGTTCAGCGGGGAAACGACTTACAAAAATTCGGTGTCGGAAAAAGAATTTACCGAAGTGCGGACCAATTTGTCGAACCCGCCGCTCCCGCCGTTTCGCGTAACCGACACTTTTTACGTCGGGCAATTGTTGGTCAAATATCGCGGCACGAAAGTCCTCGAAAAAGGTAGCGTCATTCCCAACGCGCAACTGACCAACGACCTGAAAATCTTGCTCTCGCGCTTGCAGGGGAAACAGCAGTAAAGTTGAAAATTTCGCTTAGGATTCTTAATAATTTTAAGCGTCTTACAGATGCTGAAACGCTTTTTTTAAGGAATCGCCAATGCCTAAATTTTTTGAGACCATCGCGCGGTTGCCCGACGTTTATCGTCCGGTGGAAGAGCGTTTGCGCGACCAGCAGGAAGTCGAGCGGAAATTTATGTTGCCGTTGTTGGCGCAACAGGCGTCGCGCTGTATGGAGTGCGGCATTCCGTTTTGTCATGGCGCGGGGTGTCCGCTCGAAAACAACGTGCCGGAAACCAACGCCGCGTTTCGCGACGGCGACTACGCCGCCGCGTGGAAATTGCTCTCGGAAAAAAGCCCGATGCCGGAATTTTGCTCGCGCGTGTGTCCGGCGTTGTGCGAGGGCAGTTGCACCGTGTCGCTCAACCTTGAACCGGTGATGATTCGGCAAATCGAAAAAGCCGTGTCGGACTACGCTTTTGAGCATCACTGGGTCAAGCCGGACGCGCCCGAAAAACGCACCGGCAAAACGGTGGCGGTGGTCGGCGCCGGACCGGCGGGTTTGGCGGCGGCGCTAGGCTTGAACCGGCTCGGACACACGGTTACGGTTTTTGAGAAGCGCCCGCAAGCCGGCGGTTTGTTGCGTTACGGGATTCCGAAATTCAAATTGGCGAAAGAATTGATTGACCGCCGCGTGGCGCTGATGGAAGCGAGCGGGATTGATTTCGAGTATGGCGCGGCGGTCGGCGACGACCTCTCGCTGAATTATTTAGCCAAACGTTACGACGCGGTCGTGGTCGCGAGCGGCACGCCGTCGCCGCGCGATTTGCCGTTGCCGGGGCGCGATTTATCCGGCATTTATTTTGCGCTGGATTTTCTCAACGGCGGCGCGTCGGCGGAAAATAAACAAGTGTTGATTATCGGCGGCGGCGACACGGGGAGCGACTGCGTCGGGATTTCGGCGCGGCAACGGGCGGCGGCGATTACGCAAATTGAGATTATGCCCAAGCCGCCGGTCGAGCGGTCGCCCTCGACGCCGTGGCCCCAGTGGCCCTACAAACTCCGCACATCGTCCAGCCATTACGAAGCCGGCGACGACGGACACAACGTCCGCCGTTGGAATCTGCAAAGTCAAAAATTCCTCGGCGAGAACGGCAAGGTTACCGGCGTGGAAGTGGCGGCGGTGGAATGGGAATTATCGCCCACGGGACGCCCGCTGAAATTTGCGCCGGTGCCGAACTCGACGACCGTCATTCCGGCGGATTTGGTGCTACTCGCGATGGGCTTTCTGAAACCGGAACATAAGTTTGAGCGGGAAAACATTTTCGCCGCCGGCGACGCGGCGAACGGACCGTCGCTCGTCGTCCGCGCCATCGCCGACGGCAAAAAAATCGCCGGTCGCGTCGATAAATTCTTGGCGAAATAGGGCAGTGGGCAGAGTGGGCAGTTTTCGGCGGCAATTTATTGCCGCCGATTGTAATGCGCGAAGCGCGGTGAACTTCAATAGCCCGCCGTTTTAACGGCGGGAAACAGTGAGCAGTTCCAATTAAAAATTACAAATTAAAAATTTCGGAGTAGTTATCAAATTGCGCGAAGCGAATTTGAGAATCAAACTCCACAATTTTTAATTTTTAATTGTTCTTAACTGCCTACTGCTCACTGTCCACTGCTCACTCGCCAAAACTTGCAAAATCCCGTCGCGCCGTTACAATGCTTCGCTTCAAATTTACCGGATAATTTCGCGCGCTGTTTCCTCGGAAAGCCAGAAAAAAATGACCACGAAAAAAATCGGTTTGATGGGCAGTGGCATCGTCGCCACGTATTCGCACGTTCCCGCCATTTTCGCCTCCGAATTGTGCGACTTCGCCGGCATTTTCGACCCGAATCCCGACCAACTCCGCAAAATCCAAGAGAAGCACCATATCTCGCCCGACCTTTGTTACACCGACGTTAAAAAGTTCTTCCGCGAGTGTCCGATGGACGCCGTCAGCATCGCGTCCGCCGCGCCCGCGCATAAAGAGAATTGCCTGCTCGCCGTCAAATACGGCAAGCCGATGCTCTGCGAAAAACCGCTGGCGCTCAACGAAGAAGACGGACGGATAATGGTCGATACCGCCGCCAAAGCCCGCGTGCCGCTGTGGATGGGGTTGGTCGTGCGCTTCGCGCCGGTGGCGCAAAAAATTTACGAACTGATTCGCCGCCGCGCCATCGGCGACATCCGCTCGTTGCGCTTGATTTTCAACTGGTCGTGCCACGGGCAATATAAAATCGACGACGACACCGGCAAATACGGCATCAACCGCCGCCGCGAAGGGCGGATGTTCGAGGGCGGACCGCTGATTGACACCGGCACGCATCAAATCGACTTGGCGCGCTGGTGGCTTAACTCGGAAGTCGTCCGCTACGACGGTTTCGGCGCGTGGGTCGAAAATAATTACGAATCGCCCGACCACACGTGGCTACACCTCGACCACGAAAACGGCGCGCACACAATGATTGAAGTGAGTTTCGCCTACGGACACACCACGAAAGAAACGATTAGCGAATTTATTTACGAACTCATCGGCACCGAAGGCGTCATCCGCTACGACCGCAATCAAAAAACGATTGTGATTCACGGCAAAAAAGAGGACTTGCGCCTGCCGTCGGACGAAGACCGCGGTTTTCACGCGATGTATGACGAGTTCGCGCGCGCGCTCGACACCGGCAAAAGCGACATTTTAGCGACCGGTATGGACGGCTTAATCGCGACGCGCATCTCGCGCCTTTCCACCGACGAAGCCATCAACAAACATATGTTGCTCAACCACAAAGGAGCGGAGTTTGGAGTTTAGAGTTTAGAGTTTAGAGTTGAGAGTTGAGCCGTGGTTGCGCTTCGCGCATTATTTTCCATTTGCTAAACTCTGAACTCTGAACTCTAAACTCTGAACTCTAAACTCTGATTTCAACAATGTTCCGCGAAATGCTGAAATCGAAAATTCATCGCGCGACGATTACCCGCGCCGACTTGCATTACGAGGGGTCGGTCGCGGTGTGTCCGCTGTTGCTCGCGGCGTCCGCGATGCGCGTCGGCGAAAAAGCGTTAATCGCCAACGTCAACACCGGCGCGCGCTTTGAGACCTACACGATTGAAGGCAAGGTCGGCGAGATTTGCCTGAACGGCGCGGCGGCGCGGCTCGGCGCGGTCGGCGATAAAATAATCATTATGACGTTCGGCTGGTATGGCGAAGAGGAATTGCAAAATTATCAACTGCGCAAGGTCTTGGTGGACGACCAAAACCGCCTCGTTGACGGGGGAGAGTAATTACGAATTACGAACTCGCGTTACGCGCAAAAAAAAGAGAAGCCACAAATGAACACGAAAAGAACTTAACACGAATTTTCACGAAACCGAGCGAAGCGAAGGTTAGTGCGTTCTCCAAATTTTTGTCCGTTTTCCGGTTCTTTATTTCGTGTAATTCGTGTAATTCGTGGACAAAAAAAATCTCTTTTTTATGCGTAAAAATTCGCGTCTTTTTGTTGACCGCGTAACACGAATTACGAATTAAAATTTGTGGATTGAATTATAAAAATTGCGCGAAGCGAATTTGAAAATAAAAACTCCGCCATTTTTAATTTCTAATTTTTAATTTTTAATTGTTTTTACCGGAGAACTCGCTTGGCTAAACAGAAATCCCAACTTAACGCGCTGATGAAAAAAGCCACGGACGCCGTCCAGCGGCAAAATTACAATTTGGCGATTTTCAATTATTTGCAGGCGTTGAAACTGCAAATCAACAACGAGGACGTTCGCCTCGCGTTGCGGGCGATTCAAACGCGCAACGCCAAAGTCAACGGCAACAAGCCGCTCCGCATGTGGTGGGCGACCGCCAAGGCGACCATTTACGCGGCGCTGAAAAAATACGACAAGGCGCTGTTCGTGCTGGAAGAGGCGGTTTCCTACGACCCTAACAACGTGAAATTATTGTTGTTCTTGGCGGACACGGCGCTAAAAGCCGGTTACGGCGATGTCGCGATTTGGCAACGCCGGTCGATTGCCGACAGCGTTGACCAGCGCAACACCGTCAATTTATTGATACTCGCCGAACTTTATCGCGACAACGGGCAGTCGGACCAAGCCATCAAAATGCTCGAACAGGTCAAAGCCGTTGACCCGCTCTCCGACGTGGACCTCAAAATGCGCGAGTATTCCGCCGAGGTTTCCAGCCGCATTTTCGGACAGGCGGTCAAAGAGGGCTCGCGCTCGATTATGAAAGACGCCGGCGACGCCGAGCGGTTGGAACTCGACGCCGGCAAATTGCGCACCGACGACCAGCGGCGCAAAGCCATCAATTACCGGTTGGCGAACGACCTCAAAGCGCGTCCGAAAGATGTGGCAATCTGGACTACCATCGGCGAAATCGCGGCGGAAATGACCGACTTTGACCAGGGCTACGCCGAAGCCAAAAAGTATTACGAAAAGGCGCAGGAACTCGCGCCGGAAAATTCGGCGATTCGCGACCGCCTCGGCGATTTGGAAATGAAACGGCTGGCGCTGGCGGTCGAGGCGGTCAACGACCAAGTCAAAGACGGCGACGAAGCGGCGAAAGCGCAACTCAAAGAATTGCGGAAACAAGAATTGACGTTCCAGTTGGGCGAATACGAGCGGCGGGTGAAAGACCAGCCGTTGAAGGGGGACTATCACTTCAAACTCGGCGCGTTGTATATGCAATTCAAACGTTACGACGACGCCATTGGCGAGTTGCAAGTGTCGTCGAAAGACCCGCGCTGGCGGATTAAATCGCTGACGTATTTGGGGCGGTGTATGTTGGCGAACGGCAACATTGATATGGCGATTGGGCAGTTCCAGCGGGCGCGGGAAGGGGTCGAAATTTTTGACAAATACAAAGACCCGATGTATTACGAGGCGTGCGCGTATTTGCAAAAAGGCGACGCGGATTCGGCGCCCAAGGCGCTGGCGCTGTTCACGCAATTGTATGAAACGGACATTAAATTCCGCGATGTCAAAGACAAAGTCGCCGAGGCGCAAAAAGCAATTAGCAATTAGCAATTAACAATTAACAATGGTGGAGTTTGATTGTCAGATTCGCTGGGGCGATTTTGATAATCGAACGCCGCCATTTTTCATTTGGAGTTGTTCGGCAATTGTCAGGAAAAAGAACTTATCACGAATTTACACTCGGTTTCGTGAAAATTCGTGGATACGTTCCAACGGTTAGAGGGCGCTATGTTTCAGCCGAAATTGTTTTCCGTCTTGCGCCGCCGTTACACCCGCAAAATGTTTTTCACCGACGCGATGGCGGGCGTTATCGTCGGGATTGTCGCCATTCCCTTGGCGATTGCCTTCGGCATCGCCTCCGGCGTGGGACCGACCGAGGGGCTGGTTACCGCGATTATCGCGGGTTTTATCGTGTCGTTGCTGGGCGGCTCCAACGTGCAAATCGGCGGACCGACCGGCGCGTTTATCGTGATTGTCTATGGCATCATTCAGCAACACGGGTTGAGCGGGCTAATTATCGCGACGATGATGGCGGGCGTGATGTTGGTGCTGATGGGCGCGTTTAAGTTGGGCAACATCATCAAATTCGTGCCGTATCCGGTGATTGTCGGCTTCACCGGCGGCATTGCCCTGACGATTTTTTCCACGCAAATCAACGATTTATTCGGCTTGGGCTTGACCGAAGTACCGGGGCATTTTATCGAAAAATGGCTTTACTACTTCGAGCATATCGAGCAAATCAATTGGCGGGCGCTCGGCGTCGGCGCGGCGGGGCTTTTGGTCATCGCCGTCCTCCCGAAAATTTCCGGCAAAATACCGGGGGCGCTCGTGGCGATTTTGTTGTTGACGCCGGCGGTTTTACTGCTGAAAAAATACGGCGGCGTGGACGACATTCAGACCATCGGCGACCTTTACGCCCTGCCGCAAGGATTGCCGGCGTTCCGCCTGCCGGATTTTTCTTTGCCCGCCGGAATGACGTTTTTTGCCTATCTCCAATCGTTGTTTCCGCCGGCGTTCACGATTGCGATGTTGGGCGCGATTGAGAGTTTGCTGTCGGCGATGGTGGCGGACGGCGTTACCGGCGACAAGCACGACAGCAACGCCGAATTGGTCGCGCAGGGCGTCGCCAACGTGGTTGCGCCGTTTTTCGGCGGCATACCGGCGACGGGCGCCATCGCGCGGACGATGACGAACATCAACAACGGCGGACGCTCGCCGGTGGCGGGCATTGTCCACGCGGTCTTTTTGCTGTTGATGATGTTGACGCTCGGCTATTTGGTCGGCTATATTCCGATGCCGTGTTTGGCGGCGGTGCTGGTCGTCGTCGCCTACAATATGAGCGGTTGGCATACGTTTGTTTCGATGCGGAAATATCCGAAATCCGACTTCGCGGTGTTGCTCGTTACTTTTTTATTGACGGTGATTTTCGATTTGACCGTGGCGATAGAAGTCGGGATGTTGTTGGCGATTGTGCTGTTCCTGAAACGGACGAACGAGACGACGGAAATCCGCTCCTTTCACGACGAAATTATCCCGAACGAAGACGTGGCGAGCGGCGCGCTCGCCGAGGAAAAATTGGTCATTCCCGACAAGGTCGAGGTGTATGAAATCGACGGACCGTATTTCTTCGGCATCGCCAACAAGTTTGACGACATTATGAAATCGACCGGCGCGCGCCCGTGTTTGGTGCGCGTTATTCGGATGCGGAAAGTGGCGTTTATCGACAGCACCGGACTGCATAATTTGGAATTGCTCTGCCAAAAAGCGGAGCGCGACCGCCTGCGCATCGTGTTGTCCGGCGTGAAACCGAAAGTGCATTACGCCTTGCGCAAAGCCGGACTCATCAAAATGCTGGGCGCGCCGAACGTCTGCCCGCACATCGACCTCGCGCTCCGCCGCGCGGCGGAAGTCGTGCGGGAATTGTCGGCGTAAGCGTCAAAGCGGCGGACGCCGCGGCGCCCGCAAGAAAGCGGATGAACCGTCGGTTCGCCCCGTTTTTTTCAACTCTCAACTCTCAACGCTCAACTCGAAACCGATGCCGCTGACCGACGACATTAAATTTCTGAAAGGCGTGGGACCGGCGCGCGCGAACGATTTTTACGCGCTCGGCGTGCGGACGATTGCCGATTTGCTGTTCACTTTTCCCCGCGCCATCAACGACCTCTCGACCGTTACCACCATCGCCGACGCGCCGGCGGTCGGCGACGCCGTCATCGTCGCCGAGATGCGCAACCTCGAAGAGCGTTGTCCCCGCCGCGGCAAAATCCGCTCGATTGTCCACGCGATGTTCACCGACCGCACCGGCGAAATGGAAGCCGTCTGGTTCAATTCGCCGTGGGTCAAAGAGCAACTCGCCGCCGCCGGCAAAACGTTACTCCTCTACGGCAAGGTCAACCGCAAATCCGGCTGGCTGAAAATGGAGCATCCGCGTTTCGAGCCGACCGTCGCCGGCATCGCGCGCTCGTCGCTGAACGTCGGGCGAATGGTGCCGGTTTATCCCTGCACCGGACGCCTCAACCAAAACGCCTGGCGGCAGGCGATGAACCACGCGCTGACCGCGACGCTCGCCGAATTGCCGGAACTCTACCCGCCGGATTTTTTGCGCGAGCAAAATTTAACGGCGCGGCAGGACGCGGTGCGCAATATGCACTTTCCCGACAACGACGCGGCGCGCGCGGCGGCGCGGGAGCGGCTCGCGTGGGACGAGGCGTTGCTGATGCAACTCGCGATTGCTCAGCGGCGCGCCGCGGCGCTAAACGCGGCGTCCGGCGGGCGGCGGATTATCGTTACGCCGGAGATTGACGCGCACCTGCGCCGCCTCTTTCCGTTTCGTCCGACGGCGGCGCAGGAAAAAGTTTTGCGGGAAATCACGGCGGATTTGGCGGCGCCGTTGCCGATGCGCCGGTTGTTGCAGGGCGATGTCGGGAGCGGCAAAACGGCGGTGGCGATTTACGCGCTCCTCGCGGCGGTGGCGAACGGCGCGCAAGCGGTGTTGATGGCGCCGACGGGCATCGTCGCGGCGCAACATTTTATGACGCTGGAAAAATTTCTCGCCGCCGGCGGGCGGTCGAAAGTGCGGCTGAAACTGCTGACCAGCGGTATGAAAAAGCGCGAACGCGAATGGTTGAAAACCGAGTTGGCGCAAGGCGGCATCGACCTGTTGGTCGCGACGCACGCGGCGATTGAAAGCGATATTCAATTCAAGAATCTCGCCCTCGCGGTGATTGACGAACAGCACAAATTCGGCGTGGCGCAACGCGACGCCTTGGCGAACAAGGGCGTCGGCGTGAAAGAATTGGTGATGACGGCGACGCCGATTCCGCGCTCGCTGGCGCTGACGGTCTATGGCGATTTAGACGTGAGCGTCATCGACGAATTGCCGCCGGGGCGGCAACCGGTGCGCTCGACGCTCATCAATTCGCGCCAACTGCCGCAGGCGTGGGACTTCATTCGCGCCGAACTCGCGAAAGGGCGGCAGGCGTTTATCGTTAGTCCCTTGCGCGAGGAAAACGAGGATTATTTGTCGGCGACGGAAGCGTTCGAGAATTTTCGCTCGCACGAACTCAGCGGCTTCGCGCTCGGACTGTTGCACGGGCAGATGACGCGCGAGGAGCAAGCGGCGGCGATGGACGAATTTCGCGCCGGTAAAATTCAGGCGTTGGTCTGCACGGTGGTGATTGAGGTCGGCGTGGACATTCCGAACGCCAACACGATGTTGGTGTTGCACGCGGAACGTTTCGGCTTGGCGCAATTGCACCAGTTGCGCGGGCGGATTGGACGCGGCACGGACGCCGGACATTTCATAATGTTGAGCGACGGCGGCGGCGAAATCACGATGGCGCGCTTGCAAGTGATGACGCAAACGATGGACGGTTTTAAGATTGCGCAAGAGGACTTGCGCCTGCGCGGACCGGGCGAGTTTCTCGGCACGAAACAACACGGCTTGCCGGAATTTAAGGCGCTCGATTTAGTCGAGGATTTGGCGTTGATTAACCGCGCTCGCGAAACGGCGAAACAAATTTTGCCGGAACTCGCGACCGCAAAATTCGCGGCGTTGAACGCGGCGTTGGCGGCGCAAACGCCGTAGCGGCGCCCTCGCGTTTCTTTTTTGGGCGAGGGTAATACAATGAAACAATTACGAATTAAAAATTACAAATTACGAATGTGCGGAATGATTGCCAAGGTTGCGCGAAGCGCGGCAAATTAAATTCCCCTCTACGGAGGGGAATTAAGAACGCCGCTTGGCGAATCTGGAAATGAAACTCGCGTAAATGGTTCATTGCTAATTGTGAATGGTTAATTGCTCTTTTCGGAGTCAAAAAATGTTTGAACGATTCACCGACCGCGCCAAAAAAGTCGTCAATCTGGCGCGGCAGGAAGCCGAGCGGTTGGGCGCCGAGTTTATCGGCACCGAACATATTCTTTTGGGCATCGTCAAAGAGGGCTCCGGCGTCGCCGCCAACGTGCTGGAAATCCTCAACGTCGATTTGGAGCGCGTGCGGCTCGAAGTCGAAAAATTCACCACTGAAAGCGGCGAAGTCATCACCCACAGCGAGTCCCTGCCGTTCACGCCCAAAGCCAAACACGCGCTCGAACTCGCCGCCGAGGAAGCCCGCGCGCTCCAACACAATTACATCGGCACCGAACATTTGTTGTTGGGACTTTTGCGCGAGCACGACGGCATCGCCGCGCAGGTCTTCATCAATCTCAACGTCGAAATCGACCAAGTCCGCGCCGAATTGTTGGAACTGCTCGGCGCCAACGACGGCGAGGACGCCGAAATTATCCCCGGACTGAAAGAAGCGCAAAAACTCACGAAAAAGAAAAAAGGCAAAGCCAGCGAAACCCCCGCGCTCGACTCTTTCGGGCGCGACCTCACGGCGCAAGCGAAAGAGGGATTGCTCGACCCCGTCATCGGACGCGAAAAAGAAATTATGCGCCTGCTACAAGTGCTCTCGCGCCGCACGAAAAACAATCCCGTCCTCATCGGCGAAGCCGGCGTCGGCAAGACCGCCATCGTCGAGGGTTTGGCGCAAAAAATCACCGCCAATCAGGTGCCGGACGCGCTCATCGGCAAGCGCGTCGTGTCGCTGGATTTGGCGATGATGGTCGCCGGCACGAAATATCGCGGGCAGTTTGAAGAGCGGATTAAAATGGTGATGAACGAAATCAGGAAAGCGAAAAACGTGATTTTATTCATCGACGAAATTCACACGCTCATCGGCGCCGGCGGCGCCGAAGGCACGCTCGACGCCGCCAACGTCATCAAACCGGCGCTCGCCCGCGGCGAAATGCAGTGCGTCGGCGCGACCACGCTCGACGAATACCGCAAATATATGGAGAAAGATTCGGCGCTCGAACGCCGCTTCCAACCGGTGATTGTCAACCCGCCGAGTCAGGAAGAGGCGATACAAATTTTGCAGGGACTCCGCGACCGCTACGAAGCGCATCACCGCGTCCGCATCACCGACGACGCGATTGCCGAGGCGGTCAAGTTGAGCGAGCGCTACATCAGCGGGCGATTTCTGCCGGACAAAGCGGTCGATGTGATTGACGAAGCCGGCGCGAAAGTCCGGCTCTCGACCTGCACGCGCCCGCCGGATTTGTCGGCGCTCGAAAGCGAACTCGCGGGCTTGGAGCGCGAAAAATTGGAAGCCGTCGCGACGCAGGCGTTTGAACGCGCCGCCGAATTGCGCGACAGCATCGACCGGTTGCTGACGCGCAAAGAACAGTTGCAGGGCGAATGGCGCAACCTCTCGGCGAAAACCGAAGGCGTGGTGGACGCGGAAGTCGTTACCCAAGTCATCAGCACGATGACCGGCGTGCCGCTGACGCGCGTCGAACAAAAAGAAACGGCGCGCCTGTTGAATATGGAAACGGAATTGCACGAAAAAGTCATCAGTCAGGACGAGGCGATTGCCGCCGTCTCGCGCTGTTTGCGGCGCAGTCGCGCCGGTATGCGCAATCCGCGCCGCCCGCTCGGCTCGTTTTTATTTTTAGGTCCGACCGGCGTCGGCAAAACCTTGCTCGCGCGGGCGCTGGCGGAATTTATGTTCGGCGACGCGGACTCGCTCATTCGCGTCGATATGTCGGAATATATGGAGAAACATTCCGTCAGCCGCCTCATCGGCGCGCCGCCCGGCTACGTCGGTTTCGAGGAGGGCGGACAGTTGACGGAAAAAGTCCGGCGGCGCCCCTACGCCGTCGTCTTGATTGACGAAATCGAAAAGGCGCACCCCGACATTTTCAACATTCTGTTGCAAGTGATGGAGGACGGGCAGTTGACGGATTCGTATGGGCGCAAGGTGAATTTCCGCAACACGATTTTGATTATGACCAGCAACGTCGGGGCGGATTTAATCAAGCGGCAGGGCAATCTCGGCTTCGCCAAACGCGACGCGGCGAACCTCTACGACCGGCTGAAAAAATTGATGCTCGACGAAGTGGAAAATCATTTCCGCCCGGAATTTGTGAACCGTCTCGACGCGCAAGTGGTGTTCCGTTATTTGGAAAAAGCCGACCTTGAACGCATCGTTTTAATCGAATTGGACGGCGTGCATAAGCGGATGGTCGAGATGGGAATGGGCTTGGAACTGACGCCGGCGGCGATGGATTTTCTAATTGAAAAGGGTTACAGTCAGGATTTCGGCGCGCGCCCGTTGCGGCGGACGGTCGAGCAAATGGTCGAAGACCCCATCGCCGAAGACATCCTGCGCGGCAAATTTTTGCCCGGACACAAAATCGTGGTCGAGTTGTCCGCCGGCGTTTTGATTTACCGCGAAGAGCCGTTGCCGCCGGAAGCGGCGGCGTTGCCGATAAGCGAAGGCGTGTCGTTGGAGAAGAAATAGATTAAAAATGGAACTAAATTTTACTTAATTAAAAATTACAAATTAAAAATTAAAAATCGTGGTTGTCGCTTCGCTCCGCAATTTTAGTGGAGCGAAGCGACTTCCGATATTTTTAATTTTTAATTTGTAATTTTTAATTACGGTATGCCGCAGTTCATTTTTAAAATCAAACGACTATATCTCAACTCTCAACTCTAAATTCTCAACTCTGTAAAAATGTCCCGCATCCTCCTCCTGCCCAATCCTCACAAGCCCGCCGCCGCCGCGTTGGCGCGGACGGTTTCAGCGCAATTGTCGTCCGCCCATCACGTCGCGTTCGCCGAAGAAAAAAATCGCGGCAACGGCGACGATTACGATTTCGGCGTCGTTTTCGGCGGCGACGGCACGGTTTTGCACGCGGTCAATTATCTCGGCAACCGGCAAATTCCGCTGTTGACGGTGAATTTGGGGCGGCTCGGTTTTTTAGCCGAAGTCGCGCCGGCGGCGGTGGACGCGGCGTTGACGAAAGTGTTGGCGGGCGATTATCAGGTCGGCGAGCGGATGTTGCTGACGGTCGAGTTCGCGCGTCGCGGGCAGGACGTTTTCACGCGGCGGGTCTTAAACGAAGTCGCGTTTATGCCGCGCGCGCACGGGCGGATGTGCCGGTTGCAGTTAGCCGTCGGCGGCGCGTATTTGAACGAAATTTACGGCGACGGTTTGATTGTGGCGACGCCGACCGGTTCGACGGCGTATGCGTTGTCGGCGGGCGGACCGTTGCTCAGCCCGCGCTTGGCGGCGATGTTGCTCGCGCCGATTTGTCCGCATAATTTGTCGCACCGCCCGCTGGTGCTTAGCCCCGACGAGGAGTTGGCGGTTACCGGCGCGGCGCTCATCACTTGCGACGGCGTGATGGAAATGGCTGTCGCCGCGGACGAAACGGCGAAAATTCGCCGTAGCCGGCAAACGGCGAAAATCATTCTCGCGAACAGCGAAGCCGGACATTACGACGTTCTGCGGCAAAAACTCGGCTGGGGCGCCGTCAAGCCCTGCCGCCGCGGCGGACGCGGTTGCGGGGACGCGAATTGAGCAAACCGCCATATCGGGCGCGTTCAACGCGCCGCGACCATCTCTCAACTCTAAAAAAATCAGTGCATTTTTAGCGTCCCCAACGCGGCGGCGGCGAAGAGGGCGTTGAGCATCCAGAAGCGGATAACGATATGGTTTTCCTGCCAGCCGCGCAATTCCAAATGGTGGTGGAGCGGCGCGCACAAAAACAACCGTTTGCCCCAGCCGCGGTAGCCGACGATTTGCGCCACCGTCGCCAGCGTCTCCAACACGAAAATTCCGCCCGCCACGAGAAGCGCGATTTCCTGTTTGCTGACGAGCGCGGCGTAGCCGAGCAAGCCGCCAATCGCCAGCGCGCCGGTGTCGCCCATAAAAATTTGCGCCGGTTTGGCGTTAAACCATAAAAAGCCGAGCAACGCGCCGACCAACCCCGCGAGCAACACGCACATTTCGCCGCACCCCTCGATATTCGGCACGGCGAAATAACCGCTCAACACCGCGTTGCCCGCCACATACGCGAACACCGCGAACGCCAAAACCGAACTGAGCGCGCACCCCGCCGCCAAGCCGTCCAAGCCGTCGGTCAAATTCACCGCGTTGGCGCACGCATACAACACCAACACAAACCAGAGCCAATAATAGCCGCCTAAATCCCCCATCGCCGCCGGCGCCGTCCACGGCAACAATAATTTCGTCGTGTTGGCGTCGGCGGAGGTCGCGACGATTGCCGCCGTCAAAAAGGCGACGAGCAATAAACCGGCGGTTTTTTCTTTTTTATTCAGACCGCCGGCGCGCCATTTTTTGAGTTTGACTAAATCGTCGGCGAAACCGACCAGCGCGTTGCCGGCAAAAATCGCCAAGCCGCCCCAAATCAGCGGTTCGCGCAAATCGCCGAAAAAAAACGCGCCGAGCAACAACGCCAGCGCGATGCCGATGCCGCCCATCGTCGCGGTGCCTTTTTTGTCGGCGTGCCGGCGTTCGATGAGGACGCTGTCTTTGCGCATATCTTCGAGGGCGCGGCGGGCGGTCAAAAAGCGAATCAGGCGCGGCAAAAAAAATAGCGCCGCGATAAACGCCGCCAGCAACGCCAGCAAACTGCGGAGCGTGATGCTGTTGAACATCTCCAACGCCGACCAGTGCGACAACGAAAATTCGGCAAAATAACGAAACATCGGCGTCCTTATTTGCGGGAAAAGGGAAGAGAGAAAAGGGAAAAGCGAAAAGCGATATTATTTTTTGCGTCCGGCAATAAAATAGGCGGCGGTATTCGGCGCTTCTTTGGCAAAGGTTTTTATATGGCGGAGATGAACATCGGCTTCCGGCACGCGCCGCGTGAACACGCGCAACGTGAACACGCGCGCCGCGGCGCCGCGAACGCTTACCCGTTTAATTTGTCGTTGGCGGCGGGAGAAATCACCGCCGTCGTCGGCGCCGACCGCGCGTGGCAAACCGCGCTCGCCGCCGCGCTGACCGGCGACCCTTCCGCGTTCTCCGCAACCTTGACGCTGAACGGTAAAACGTTGACGCCGCGCTCGCCGCGGGAAGCGTTAGCGCTCGGCGTCGTCGCATTGCGCCCGGAACCGTTGATTTTCCCGTCGCTGACGGCGGCGGAAAATATCCGCGCGTTTCTGCCGAAAGCGCCGCCGCTGGCGGCTTGCGCGGCGCTCTGGCGGGAATTATCCGCCGATTCTTTTCCGGCGAAAACCCCGGCGGCGGCATTGTCGCTCGCCGACCGCCGCCGGTTGGAACTCATTCGCGCGCGGTTAATCGCGCCGCAGTTGTTGATTATTGACGAAGGGCTGACCGCGTTCGCTCCCGCCGATGCGACGCGGATTTTTGACTTTTGCCGCCCAATTCCGACCCGCGTTTTATTGCTCACCGCCGCGCCGTCGGCGGTTCTCGGCGCGGATAATTTTTACGCGGCGGACGCGGATAATTTATCCGCGAAAACGCCGGCGACGCCGGCGAATATCGACCAACTGACCGCGCGACTGTATCCGGCGGCGGCGGCGGCAAAAATGGGCAAAACCGTATTGGAAATTTTAGGATTGCAAATTCGCCGCGCGGCGAACGCGCTGTCGCTGACGGCGCGGCGCGGGGAAATTCTGGGCATTACCGGTTTGGCGGGGCAGGGCGGCGAGGACTTGTGGCGCGTGTTGAGCGGCGCGCAAAAAGCGGTGAAAGGCGTGTTGTCGGTGGACGGCAAAAATTTGCGGCTCGCCCGCGTCTCCCGCGCCGCGTTGGTCAAAGCCGGAATTGTCGAATTTACGGGGAATTTTTCCGATGAAGCGTCCGTTCCGGCGGCGGAAGTTTATTTATTCCGCGATGACGAGCGGGGCGGCGGCGGACGCGAAATAATGACCCGTCTCGCGGCGGACGGGAAAGCGGTCGTTTATTTTAGCGCGAATTTCGACCGGCAATTACGTTGGACGCAAACGCTCGCGGTTTTTCATCACGGCGCGTTGTTGCCGCCTCGCGCGACCGACAAATGGACGTTCGCCGAATTAACCGCCGCCGCCGCGAGCGGTAAAACCGGCTTGGCGTCGTTGCTGTGAGGTCCTCTTGTTTCGCCGCCGCGGATGCGTAGAATGCGCCGAAATTTCCGCCCGAGCGCCCTTGTCGTCTAGCCCGGTCTAGGACATCAGCTTTTCACGCTGGTAACTGGGGTTCGAATCCCCACAGGGGTGCCATTTATTTTTTAGCGCGACCGTCCAGCCAACCGGCTTGGCGGTCGTATTTTTTTCGACGGTTCGCCGAACGTTTTGCCGGACGCGGCGCGGGAAAAATTTTCGCCTTTCCGCGGCGAATACCGGTCGGACACGGTGGCGCGGTCCGCCGCGCCCGCTTAAAATGCGTTGCCTTAAAAGAGCAATTAAAAATTAAGAATTGTGGAGTTTGATTATCAAAATCGCTTCGCGCAATTTTTACGTCAAAGCCGCTATTGGGGAAAACACCCTGACACACTAAATTTCGTTTTGCTACGGTTTCGTAATTTTTAATTTGTAATTTTTAATTCGTAACTATGGAGATTATCGATGCCGCCCGCCGACCCGTCCGCTTCGCCTTTGACTGCCAATTTGCCGGATTTCGCCGAGGTTAAACTTGCCGACCAGGAGGTCGCCGCCACGGCGTCGGCTTCCACCCGCCGCGCCGCGACCAAGCGCAAGCGGACGGAGGCGGAAAAAGCGGCGGAAAGAAAGAAAATCAAAGCCGCGTTGCGCCGTCAGCACTGGGCGTTTAGCGTGCCGGTTTTCGTGGCGCTTTTGATTCTCGGTCTCATCGCCTACCGCGCGTTGACTGTCGCCGACAACGAGCGCGCCAAAATTTTTGCGCGGCTGATGGCGGAAGGCGACGCGCATCTTAAAGAGGGCTTGTTCGACCAAGCCGAAAGATTTTACCAGACCGCCGGCGAAGTGGACGGCTATGCAAACAACGACGCCATCGCGCTCGCCGTGAACGGCGCCAAACGCGCGCGCGCCGCCGCCGCGTTCCATAGACAAGTCAACCACGCCGCGACCGCGCTTGCCCATCGCGATTATGACGCCGCGCTGAAAACCTACGACGCCGCGCTGAAAATGCCGGGTTACTTCGGCGACCGTTCCGCCGCGCAAAAAGGATTGGAACAAGCGCGGGCGCTCATCCAGCAAGAATACGACGAAAATTTCGCCCGCGATTTTGAAGACGCCAAAGTCGCGTGGCGCCAGTATCATCTGTCCGAAGCCGAAATGCTGTTTCGGCGCGCGTTGACTTTCCCCGGACACGAAAACGACAAAGAAGTGCCCATCTATTTGGGACAGATTGAAAAAGAACTCGGCAAAAGAGCGGGGATTGAGGACGCGGCGTATTTGGAACATTTGCGCGCCGGTAGCGCGGCGTTTGTCGCGCGCAAATATACGGACGCGGCGGCGGCGTTTCAGGCGGCGATTGACACCGGCTACGCCAACAACGCGGCGGCGAAAACCGGCTTGGCGAAAGCGCAGGCGGCGGACGCGAGCGCCCGCAACGAGGCGATTTATCACGAACATATTAAAATCGCCGAAGCCGCGTTGGAACAAAATCATTACGAAGAGGCGGCGAAAGAATTTACGGCGGCGCAGAACGTGCCGGGTTACGCCTACGACGAAACGGCGAAAACCGGCTTGGCGCGCGCGAAAAAATGGCTGGCGCCGGGGAAGTAGAGCAGAGTTTAGAGTTGAGAGTTAAAAGTTGAGCAAAGGTCGCGCGTCGCGCGTTTTTGATATAAAAACTCCACACTCTCAACCCTCAACCCTCAACTCTCAACTCTAAACTTTCAAATTTCAACTTTCAACTTTGAGAAAAAAATATGTCCGACGAGATCGAACTTGAACCCGCGAACGCTCCCGACTCGCCGCCGTCTGCCGAGCCGGTGTTTGAATTGGAAGAACTGTCGCCCGAAGAAATCACGACGAATTCCAAATATCGCTCCACCGCGCAACGCTTCGCGTCCAAGAAAAAAACGGTGCGCCGCAAAGCGCCGCCGCGTCCCGAACCCGCGCCGCCCGCGCCGGAAAAGCCGGTCGTGGTGATTGAAGACGAACTGACGCCGGAGGAACTCGCGGCGACGGCGAAAGACCGGCGGCGGCTGACCGGCGGTTTGCCGATTATTGTCGCCGCGCTAGTTATCGCGGCGATTGCGTATTTGGCGCTCTCGTTCGCCGACCGCAACCGCGCGCAAAATTTCCGGCGGCTAATGGAGGACGGCGAGGTGCATCTGAAAGACGGTCTCTTCGACCAAGCCGAAACATTTTACCGCGACGCGCGTTCGATTAAGGGTTATGAAAACAGCGACGAGATTACGCAAGCGTTGCGCCGCGTGCGTCAGGCGCGCGCCGCCGAAACTTACGACAAGCAACTCAAAGCCGCCGCGACCGCGCTCGCCAATCACGATTACGCCGCCGCGCTCGCCCTCTATGAAGACGCGCTGAAAATCCCGGACTATGCCGGCGACAATGCCGCCGCGCAAGCCGGATTGGCGAAAACGCAAACGCTCGTCCAAGAAGAAAACGACGATAATTTTATCCGCGATTTCAACGCCGGCGTCCTCGCGCTCCGGCAGAACAAAGTCATCGAAGCCAAGATGCTGTTTCAGCGGGCGCGGAGTTTCGCCGGTCATGACCGCGACCCGAAACTCGACCCGTATATGCGGTTGTTGACGACGCAAATCGACGAGCGCGCGGCGATGAGCGTGGACGCGGCGTATCAGGCGCAATTGCGCGAGGGCTACGCCGCGCTCGAAGCGAAAAATTTTACCGGCGCGCTAAAAGCGTTTCAGGCGGCAATCGCGACGGGCTATGAAAATCCGGCGGCGGCGCGGGACGGTTTGGCGAAAGCCGAGGCGGAAAACGCGACCGCCAATCGCGCCGCGATTTATCGCGAGCATCTGAAAATCGCCGAAGCCGCGTTGGCGCAAAACAATTACGACGTGGCGGCGAAAGAATACGCGGCGGCGCTGGCGGTTGCGGGTTACGCGGCGGACGAGACCGCGCAAAAAGGGTTGGCGCGGACGCAACGGCAATCCGCCGTGGACGCGGCGACGGCGCCGTATCAGGAAAAAATGCGGGAGGGCGAGGCGTATTTGCGGGCGCGGCGTTTTGTTGACGCGGAAAAAAGTTTTCAGGAAGCGCTGACTTTCGCCGGACACGAAGAGGACGCGGCGGCGCAAGCCCAATTGCGAATAGCGCAAACCGGCAAAGAAAACGCTTCGCGCTATTCGCGGCTGTTGATGGACGGCAAAGGCGAACTGGCGCGGCGCAATTTTGCCGCGGCGGAAGAGCAAATCCGCGCGGCGCTGGCGGTGCCGGGCTACGCCGACGACGCCGAAGCGAAAAAATATCTGGCGCAGGCGCAGGACGCGCTGGCGCGGGCGCAAAAAAAAGCGAACGCCGCGAAAAAGAAGAAATAAAGAACTTATTCGCTAAAACAAATCGTCCAAGTTGATGAGCGGTTTGCCGGGTTGCGGGTTGACGTTGAGATTTTTGCCGAGCAGGTCTTGCAGGATGGCGCTTTGGCTCGCCAATAGCACCACTTTTTGCGCCAATTCCGGCAGGGCGTCGCGAATGGCTTGGCGCGTCGGCGACCAATCGACGACGACGCGGTCCAACGCGCCGGTTAATCCCACCCATAATTTGCCGCTCTGCGCCAATTGGTTCAGCCACTCCGGCAACAATTGCAACGCCGCGTCGCGCCGGTTTGCCGGCAAACTTTCGATAAACATTTTCACTTGCGGATTGTCGAGCAACAACGCCGCGTCGATATGCCGGTCCAACCGGTCGCGCGCCGTTATTTTCATATTGAGGCGGCGGTCGAAGCCGATTTCGCCGCCGACCGTCAAATCGGCGAGATTCTTCCCGTCGATTGCGCTTTCTTTAATAAAGAGCGTCTGATTTTTAACGTTGCCGGTCAGCCGCGCTTCGGCGACGGTCAGTATCGCCGGTTTGCCGGCGTCGCGGTTGATTTTGTCATTGAGCAAATTCGCCAATTCGCTCGCGACGCTGTGATGAAAATCCGCCAGCAACGGTTGCAAGTCCAATTTTTGTTTCACCGTCCGCGCCGTTACGTCGCGCGCGAGCAGGCGCAAATCGGCAATTTCCAACGACGCGCGCCACTCGTCCGCCGTCAGCCCGCGCCACGTCGCCCGCGTCCACGCTTCTTTCGCGTCCGGCGCGGCAGGCGCGGGAATAAAAAGTTCGCCGCTTAAAATTTCGAGTTGCGGCGTCAGCGCCGCCGCCCAAATCGGCAACGACAAATTCTCGCCGCGAAAATCCAAGACGCCCCGCGCCGGCGTTGGGCGAAAATCAAGCGCCGCGTTAAACGCGATGTTGCCGGCGCAACGCGCGTTGCCGTCGCTCAACGCCAACACGCCGCCCCGCCATTGCCAATTCGTTTGCAGGTCGCTCGCCGTCAATTTGTCCCATTGCAACCGGCGCAAATAAAATTTGCCGTCCGCCACCGTCCATTGCGGCGGCGTGGCGACCGGCGACCAATACAGCGTCCCGCCGACGCCCAGACCGGCGTCGCCCGCGCCGGCGAGATACGGTCGCAGTTCCGGCAAAAATTCGCCGAGCGCCCGCGCGGTGCCGGTCAGCCCGAATTTTGCCGCCGCGCCTTTGCCGAAATCCCAGCCGTCCGCGGTCGCCGCCAGACGGTCGATTTGCGCCGCGACGTTCAGCGTCCAATCCCCGGCGCGTCCTTCGATTTTTTTGATTTTTATCGCGGCGGGATTGCCGTCGCGAAGAAGCAGGGAAATTTCGCCGCTCCACTCC
The DNA here is from genome assembly GCA_031261425.1 of Planctomycetota bacterium. Lineage (GTDB taxonomy): Bacteria > Planctomycetota > SZUA-567 > SZUA-567 > SZUA-567 > MS499-59. The sequence goes on along the minus strand of JAISJR010000036.1, from coordinate 56,765 downwards.
GGCGCGGACAGAATCCGCGTTTTCTCGCCGGCGAACGTCAGCGTTTCGGCGCCGCCGGTCGCGGTCAAATTCAGCGCGTCGCCGTTGCCGGTCAAATGAATGTTCTGCCGCGCGACGCCGGTTAATTTCAACGCGGACGGCTGGGCTAACGCCGCTTGCGTTCGCGCCAAATCGGTCGCCGCCGTCAATTGCAAATCAACGCCGCGCGCGCCGGTTTTGCCGCTCGCCGACACTGCCGTGCCGCCGAGCGCCAATTTCAATTCGTCCCAATTTTGCTCGCCGTCGCCCGCCGCGCCGCGCGCCTGCACGGAGAGCGTTTGCGGACGCAACCAGCCGCCGAGGGTAACGCCGGAAAATTCGCTTTTCAGCGAGCATAAAGTTTTTTCCGCCGCCGCCGTCAGCGTCGCCTGCAAGCGCAATTCGTCGGCGACCAGCGGCACGGCGGGCAAGCCGAAAATCGCCGCGATTTCCTGCGCCGCGCGCCATTTGCCGCGCGCCGTCAGCGTCAGCGTCGGGTCGGGCGACCGTTTGCCGGAAAAATTGGCGGTTAGCAACGTCGCGGCTTCTTTCGTGAGAGACATCGCCGCGTTGTCAATCGCGAAATTTTCCCGCGACAAATTGGCGTCGCCGGTCAGCGCGAAATCCCACGCCGTTTGCGCGTCCGGCAACAACGCGCCGCGCATTTCGTTTTTTTGCAAAACGAGCGCGTCCGGCGTCAGCGTCGCGTAACCCTGCCACGCGACCTCGCCGAACAGCGACGGGCGCAAACTCTCCGGCAAATGCTTGCCCAACAACGGCAACAACCGGCGCGGTTGCAAGCGCAAATTGTAGCCGAGCGTCGCTTGTCGTTGCCGGTGCGCATACCGACCGTTGAACGCCGCCGTCAGCGGGGCGGAGGCGATTTGCAGTTGCTCGATTTTCTGGTCGCCGTCGCGCCATTCGCCGTTCAGCCGCAAGGCGAATTTGCCGAAATCGAGCATCGCCGGCGCGTTGTCCGCGAGCGGATTGTTCAGCGTCGCTTTCAGCGTGTCGAGCGAGTTCAGTTCGACCTGATATTTGATGACGGCGGGCGCGTCGGATGCGGCGGGCGCGTTAGAAGCGTTAGAAGCGGCTGCGCCGCCGCCGCCGCCTTTGGCGGTGATTTTGCCGAGCAAGGTGCCGCTCCATTCTTGTCCGATGATTTTGCCGACCGGCGGCAGATAACTCGACAGCGTGAGGTCGCAGGCGAAATTGTCCGCCGTGATGTCGGCGAACCACGGAAAATAAACTTCGCCCGCCGCGCCGCCGAGCGCGCATTCAAAAAACATATCGTTCAGCCAAATCCGCCGCGTGTCGGACTTATAGCCGACTTCGGTTTTCAGCGTGATTTTGCCGAGCGGCGCGGCGAGCGCGCGGCGCGAGCGCAACTCTTGACTGCCGCCGCTCCCTTTCATTTCGGTTACGCCGTTGTCGTAGGTGATAAAGCCGTTGAAATGCACCAAGCCCGCGAAGTAGTCGGCTAAAAAACGGTTGCCCGTCGCGTCGCAGGCGATTGCCCACGACAAGCCCTCGCTGACGATTTGAATCCGCGTTTGGTTCAGCGCGGAATCGACCGTGCCTAAAATGTCGAAACTATCGACCGCGCCGCGAAAGCGCACCGCGTCGAGCGACAGTCGCCGAGCGGCGTAATCGTAACTGCCGGCAAATTCGCAGTCGCCCGGCGGCAGGGGAATCTCCTCGTCGAACAAATGCGCGCCCACGTCGTCGAGGCGCATCGCGCCGAGAAAATTAAATTCGCCGCCGCGCAGACCGTTGCCGTCGCAGGCGAGGTCGCTCTTGCCGGTAACGAAGCCGCGCGGCTCGACAAAATCAAACGTGTCGGGAAAACAGTCGGTCAATAATTTCAGCGGCAGGCGCTCGATTGTCAGCGACGACTCGACGCGCCAATCGGCGAAACCGCCGCCGGCAAAGGCGAATTCCAATTTGCCGGTCGCGAAAATTTTCCCGCCGTCAATCGCGCCGCGCGCCGTGAACGGCAGTTGCCGGTCGCGCAAACTGCCGGCGATTTCCGTAAATAAAACCTCGCGCTCGCGTAGCGCCCAGCGCACGTTTTTCAGCGTGAACGACGCGAGCGTGAACGCGGCGACGGTCGAAGCGGTCGCGAGCGGCGGCGTTGACGAAACCGCCGGCGCGGCGGCGGCGGGGGCAGGGGCGGGGGCGTTGAAATTGGTGAAACGATTGGCGTCGAAGAACACGCCGTCGGCGACGGCGGCGGCGAAAGTCAGCGGCTCGCCGCGCCACCATTTGCCCGGCGCGTCGTCGTCGAGTTGTAGCGTCAAACTATCGACGGCGCAAAACGGCGCGTCCGGCGCCTCCGGCGCGGCGAAACTGACGTGGCGCAAGGTTACGCCCGACCACGATAAATTCACCTCGCCGACGCGACACACGGCGCCGGCGCGCCGCCCCAATTCCGCCGCGAGCGCCGCCGCGTCGAAATGCGACCGCGCGTAAAAAAATCCGGTCAGCAACACGGCGATAAAAATCCCGCCGCCAAGCAGAAAATATCGGCGCAGTTTGATGAGCATTATCGTTCAGAGTTCAGAGTTCAGAGTTGAGAGTTGAGAGTTCAGAGTTGAGAGTTGGAAGTTGAAATAGCGCGAAGCGAGTTAAAAATCAAATTCCGATTCTTCGTTGCAATAACAATCACGGATAAGAAATTTAAGCGGATTAAGGATTTTAAGAAAGATAAAAAACTTCAATCTCAACGCTGAACTCTCAACTCTCAACTCTAAACTTTTCCCTTTTCCCTCTTCCCTTTTCCCTCTAATAACTCAACACCCCCGCGAGCGAGAAAGACGTGTCGTAGCCGCCGCCCCACCAGCGTTGTTCCCATTTGCCGGTGATGGTCAGCGAGTCGTTGAGCAACACGCCCAAACCGATGCCCATCAGGAAACGGTCGCCGTCGGGCTTCGCGACGGAAGAATTTTTCCACTTGGTGTTTTCCGCCACGGAAAACGCGCTTTCCACGTCGCCGCCCGCGTTGATGTATTCGTGTTCCCAGCCCAGCGTAAATTCCGGCTGAAAGCGCGTCCCGATGCCGAAATCAAACACGCCGCCGATTTTGACCCGCAACACTTGCAACAACGACCAATTGGTGAAGGAATCGACCGCCAAATTTTCATCGCCCGCGCCTTTTTCCGCGTATTGAAGCGAATGAAACACGCTCGGACTTAACGAAAATTCCGGCGTAACGTAAGTGTGATACGGCAAATTCACCATATAACCGGCGTTCAGAAACACGTTGACATCCCAGCCGAAGCGGTCGTTTTTCGCCTTGCCGGCATACGCCGTTTCCCGTTCGCCGTTGAGGTAATGGAGCGCGACGGTCGGCGACACGTCCAAATAAATGCCGTCCCAATTGAAATTGCCGTAAAGTCCGGCGCGGAAAGAATGGTCGGACGATTCGCCGCGCCCCTCGTGCAACTTCGCGGTGTTGTAGCCGTAGCCGCCCAAAATGCCGAGCCGCAATTCGCGGGCGAACATATAATCGGCGCCGCCCAAAACGCCGAAGTGTTTGGTGTCGTAGCCGACATCGTCGCCCTTGTCGTCCTGCCCGCCGAAGCCGCCATACATTCGCGCGAAAAACGTCTGCCGGTTGAACGCCGCCGCGCCGGTCGCGCCGCCGCCCGCGGTCGCGCCGCCGAGCGAGGCGCGCGCCAAACCGCGCGAAAACACGCCGAGATTCGCGCCGGACAATTCGCGCAACGCCGAGCGCAAGGCGTTCATATTCGCGTTAATCGCTTCCGTTACTTGCCGATTTTGCATCGCGGTGAACAGGCGGTTGTTCAGACGCGAAATTTTTTGCTTCAATTCCGCCGGGTCGGTAACGGCGTTAAGTTTCGCGAACGTCGCGGACAGCGGCGAGTCCTTGGCGGTCGGCGCGAGACGGTCGAGCGCCGTGCCGAGATTTTTATCACCGCCGGTCGAATTATTGTTAAAGGCGTGGGGCTTGGCGGTGGCGCTGATGCCAATCGAGTTAAAACCGTCGGCGTCCGGTTGGAATATCTGTTGTTGATAATCCAAGGTCAGCGAACGACTGTCTATTTGTAAATCCCTGCTCCCGATAGTTAACTCGCCTTGGGCTTTGACTAACTGATAATGTTTGTCCGCGACGCCGCCATAAACGGTAACTTTTACGTCGGTCGCGGATAAATCAACGTCGCCGTCCGCGATTAACTGTCCGTAATTCGCGCCCGCGATAGCGAAATTTAACGTGCCGCTCGCCGGTTCCGTTTCGCCGACATTGTAATTACCGCCGCCGATGATTTCACTACTGTCGGCGTCGGTATATTTTTGCAAATGTATTTTCGCCGTGCCGAGATTAACCGTTCCGTAATTTTGCAAATCGCCATAAATATCGCCGCCGTTCACGACGTTCAAAAAACCGTTATTTTCAATGTTGCCTTCAATCCGCCCGCGATTGTCCAACGTCAACGCCGGTTGGTGGACGTTGTCGCCGCTAACGGCTTCGACAAAAATCGCCCGCGGCATTTCGCCGTCATAAACGCCGGCAATGCGCCCCAAATTAAGCAACGTCGCCGCGCCGTCGTGGACGTGAATGGCGCTCGCGTCGCCCATGCCGCCGATAATTTCGCCGGTATTGTTTATGCGCAGGCGGTCGTAGGATTCGATACTGCCTTTGATAATGCCGGAATTATTGAGCGTGGTATCACTGTAATAACCGTCAGTGCCGGTGCCGCCGCTGATGACGGCGGTCGCGTCGGCGGTATCTAACGCATAAATCAAGCCGCTGTTATTGATGACGACCGCGCCGTTTTGCACATCAATTGCGCCGGTGATTTTGCCGTTTTCGTCGATATTGACGGCATTGCGTCCGCGTTCGATGACCACGGCGGGGTCGTCAAGATAGTAAAGGTTGGCGACGCTCCGGGGACCGTTGACGCCGTTGAGCGGAATCGATTCGGAAATTTCTGTTGTTGGCGGCACGCCGGTAACGTTCAGCGTGTCCGTCGCGCGCGCCGCCGCGCTCATTCCCAACGTCAACGCGAGTCCCAAGAGCGCCGCCCAAGATTTAGCCGGATGATTCATCGTTTTGTCTTTCGTCAAAAAAAGGTCGTCGCCGCTCTATCGACCAAATTCCGCCAAAACTCCGCAACTTCGACGGAAAACTGTATTGAGAGTTGAAAGGGCAGAGTTGCGCGAAGCGAAATTAGAAAATCAAATTCCGCTAATCGCGCTGAAAGCGCGAAATATATTAGCCCAGGGTAAGCGACACGCTCTATCGTCGCGCCACCCTGGGTAAAGACGGCGCGAAGCGCCATCCGAAATTGGACGGTTCGCCGCGTTTTGGCGAACCGCTCTCGCCGCCGGAGGCGGCGTTTGCCGCCGCCAACTGCGCGGCGGGACTGTCGGATTTATTTATCAATCAACCGCTACCCAGGGTGGCGGCACGATAGAGCGTGTGCCTTACCCTGGGCTGATATGTGCCGCGCTTTCAGCGCGACTGTCGGAGGGGGTCTATCAAAACAGGTCAATTGAAAATCAGCCCGCGCGCGCGATACTCGCGACTATTTCGCGTAAAAAGGAGCGTGTCTTATGGGTTCGGAAACCGCCATTCTCGAATATAACGGCAAGCGCTACGAATTGCCGGTCGTTACCGGCTCCGAGAACGAAAAAGCCATCGACATCACGGCGCTCCGCCAACAGAGCGGGCTGATTACCTACGACCCGGCGTTCGGCAACACCGGCGCCTGCGCGTCCGCCATCACTTTCATCGACGGCGAAAAAGGGATTTTGCGCTATCGCGGCTATCCCATCGAGCAACTCGCCGAACGCGCCGAATTTATCGAAGTCGCCTATTTGCTGATTTTCGGCGAACTGCCCTCGCCGGAAGAATTGACCGGCTTTCGCGACCGGCTCAACCACAGTTCGCTCATTCACGAGGATATGCATCACTTCTTCACCGGCGTTCCCAGCACGGCGCACCCGATGGCGATTCTTTCGACGATGGTCGCGTCTTTGTCCGGTTTTTATCCGGTGCCGGACGAACTCGACTTCGACGCCGAATACGAAATTTTAGCCAACCTGATTTCGCAAGTCCGCACGCTCGCGGCGTTTTCCTACAAAATGAAAATCGGCGAGCCGATGGTCTATCCGTCTTACAAATTCCGCTACGTCGCGAATTTTCTCAATATGATGTTTTCCTCGCCGGTGCATAAATACGAAATCGACGACGAAGTGGTGCGGGCGCTCGAAGTGTTTCTCATTTTGCACGCCGACCACGAACAGAATTGCAGCACCTCGTCGGTGCGCATCGCCGGCTCGTCGTTGGCGAACATTTACGCGATTGCCTCGGCGGGAATTTCGGCGCTGTGGGGACGGCGGCACGGCGGCGCCAATCAGCAAGTAATCGAAATGCTGACCGACATCCACCAAAACGGCGACACGGCGCAGGGCTACGTTGACCGCGCCAAAGACAAAAAAACGCGGCTGATGGGCTTCGGACATCGCGTCTATAAAAACTACGACCCGCGCGCCAAGGTGATGCGCGACCTGTGCCACAAGTTGTTGCCGCGCTTGGAAATGGCGAAAGACCCGTTGTTCGCCGTCGCGATGCAACTCGAAGAAATCGCGATGCAGGACGCTTATTTTATCGAGCGCAATCTTTATCCGAACGTCGATTTTTATTCGGGCTTGGTGTTGCGCGCGATTGGCATTCCGACGGATATGTTCACGGTGCTGTTCACGATTGGACGGATGCCGGGGTGGTTGGCGCATTGGCGGGAAATGATTCACGACGAGGGTTTTCGGATTGCGCGTCCCCGCCAACTTTACGTCGGCGAAACCGAACGCTCGTTCTTCCAGCGCGGCAACGCGCCGCATTACCGGCACGTCAAAATGCCGGCGCGGGAGGTTAAGCGGCTGTAAATTCAATTACGAATTAAAAATTACGAATTTCGGGATAACGTGTTCAATCGTGCTTGCTCTATTCAATGTGCCACGCCGGCGTGGTCGGCGGTCAAAAAAGAAACGGGCTTTGGTTCCCCAAGAAACCATTCGGCTAAAGCCGGTCATTTTTCAACGCTATCCACGCGCTAAAGCGCGTGGCAATTGAATAGAGCCACCGATTTTTTCACGACCGTCATTGGGTTATTAAACAACTCCATTGAAAAAAATGCCCTCCTCTGCCCCCCTCTTTTTTTACGCGCTTCTCCTGCTGACCCTTGCCGGTTGCGGCGCGGGTTTCGCGCCCGCGCCCGCCGCCGAGCGTTCGGTGGAAATCGGGATGTTGTTGCGGCGGCAGTTCGCCGCCGACCCGCGCGAGCCGCGAATTTACCGGCATATTGACACGCTTTTGCCCGACGGCGAAATTTACGGCTTCAACACGGCGGCGGCGGAAAATTCCATCGCGGAAAATCTGCTGTTTCGCACTCCGGGCATCGTGCGCGACACGGCGAAAATGCGCGTCGAGCGTCCGTATTATCTTGACCTTGACGCGGCGCGGGATTTTTGCCGCGACGGGGAATGTCATTTGCGCGCGGTTACCGATTGGGTGAAATTCAACGTTACGCCCGCGCAGGCGGCGGCGTTGCGCCGCGCGTGGCAAGAGTTGCGGGCGCGTCCGCCGGAGTTTCGCTTGTCGGGAATGAATTGCGCGACGCGGGCGATGGAGTGTTTCGCGCGGGCGGGAATTTTGCCGCCGGTCGGCATCCCCGGCATCGACCGCCCGGAAAATCTCCGGCAAATCGTCCGCCGCTATTACCCCGACGCGCGGATTCTTAGCGGCTATTTCTGGTTGGACGAAAATAATCAGCCGCAAATTTCGCCGCTCGACTTGTGCGACAACAGATAGAACTTATCCACGAATTACACGAATTAACCCTAACCTTCGCTACGCTCGGTTTCGTGAAAATCGGTTTAATTCGTGAAAATTCGCGGACAAAAAAATTTCGTGTAATTCGGGTAATTCGTGGACAAAAAAAAAGGAGAAAAAAATGAAGACCGTCGCCGGCATTGATATGGGCACGCAGAGCATCAAGGTCGTGCTTTACGACTGGGAAAACAAACAAATCGTCGCCACGCAACAAAAAGCGGTCGAACTCATCGCCGCCAACGACGGCGCCCGCGAACAAAAAACCGAATGGTATGACGCCGCGTTGGACGACTGTTTCCGCGCTTTTAGCGCCGCCGAAAAAGCGTCCGTCGCCGCCGTCGGCATTTCCGGTCATCAACACGGCTTCGTGCCGCTCGACGCCGCCGGCAAAGCCCTCTACAACGTCAAACTCTGGAACGACACTTCGACCGTCGAGGAGTGTAAAATTCTCACCGACCAAGCCGGCGGCGACGACGCGGTTATCGCCGAGGTCTGCAATTTAATGCTCCCCGGTTTCACCGCGCCGAAAATCCTCTGGCTCAAACGCCATCGCCCCGACGCTTTCGCGCGTCTTCATTACATTATGTTGCCGCACGATTATCTGAACTATTGCTTCACCGGCGCGTATCGCGCCGAGGCGGGCGACGCTTCCGGCATGGCGATTTTCAACGGGCGGACGAAACAATGGTCGAAAAAAATCTGCGATTTAATCGACCCGAAATTGTTGTCGCTGTTGCCGCCGGTGATTGCCTCCGACGCGCCGAACGGCGCGGTTACGGCGGCGGCGGCGGCGAAATGGGGCATACCGGCGGGCATTCCGGTGTCGTCCGGCGGCGGCGACAATATGATGGGCGCGATTGGCACCGGCACCGTGCGCGACGGCTTTTTGACGATGTCGCTCGGCACGTCCGGCACGCTCTACGGCTATTCCGACCAGCCGCTCGCCGACCCGAAAAACGGCTTGTCCGGCTTCAATTCTTCGACCGGCGGCTACCTGCCGTTGCTCTGCACGATGAACTGCACCGTCGCCACCGAAAAGACGCGCGAGTTGCTCGGCATGGACATTAAAGCGTTGAACGACCTCGCCGGCGCGGCGCCCGTCGGCGCGGACGGCATTGTTTTTCTGCCGTTTTTTAACGGCGAGCGGACGCCGAATTTGCCGAACGGTCGCGCCACGATTGCCGGCATCACGGCGGCGAACTGCGCGGCGGCGAATATCGCGCGGGCGGCGATGGAGTCGGCGATTTTCGGGATGCGGCGCGGTTTGGAGGCGTTCCAAAAATTGGGCTTCAAGGCGCGGGAGATTCGCATCACCGGCGGCGGCAGTAAAAGCCCATTGTGGCGGCAGATGGCGGCGGACATTATGAACACGCCGGTCAAGCGTCCGCTGTCGAGCGAGGCGGCGGCGTTGGGCGGCGCGGTGCAGGCGTTGTGGTGTCTGCGAAAAGCCGCCGGCGCGCCGGCGGACATCGCGGCGCTGACCGACGAACATATTTTAATCGACGAGCAGGCGGCGAGCCGCCCCGACGCCGACGCCGTCCGCGCCTACGACCGCGCCTACGCCGAATACAATAAATACCTCGACGCGCTGACGCCGCTGTATGCGTGATAGAGCAGAGTTTAGAGTTGAGAGATTAGAGTTGAGAGAGTGGAGTTTTATTTTTAAGATGCGCGAAGCGCAACCATTACCTCGACGCGCTGACGCCGCTGTATGCGTGAAGAGCAGAGTTTAGAGTTGAGAGTTTAGAGTTGAGAGAGTGGAGTTTTATTTTTAAGATGCGCGAAGCGCAACCATTGCTCAACTCTTAACTCTAAACTCTCAACTCTAAAAAAACGATGCGCTTCTCCCTCAAAACTTTCGGTTGCAAAACGAATCAATACGAAGCGCAAGCGATGCGCGAGGCGTTGGCGGCGGCGGGGCATACCGAGGTCGCCGGCGGCGAGGTGTTAATCGTTCACACTTGCACCGTTACCGGACGCGCCGACGCGACGTGGCGGAATTTCATCGCCGCCGCGCGGCGGCAAAATCCGCGCTTGCGGCTAATCCTCACCGGTTGCGCCGTCAATGTTGAACTGAACATTGCAGAAAGAATCGGCGCGGAAAAAATTTTTCGTAATGATGAAAATTGCGCGGCGCTCGTCCGCTATTTTGCCGCGCCGCCGCCGTCCGCTGTCAATTCCGCCGCCGTTGCCAAGTATCCCGCCGAAAAACCGGCGATTGCGGCGTTCGCCGGTCATACCCGCGCGTTTCTTAAAATTCAGGACGGTTGCGACAACGCCTGTTCGTATTGCATTATTCCGCGGGCGCGGGGCGCGGCGCGGAGCCGTCCGGCGGCGGAGATTGTCGCCGAAGCCGCGCGGTTGGTCGCCAACGATTACCGCGAGATTGCGCTGACCGGCATCAACATCGGCGCGTATCGCGACGGCGAAAACACGCTCGCCGGTCTCTGCCGCGCGTTGGTTAAAATCGCCGGTTTGCGACGATTACGCTTGGGGTCAATCGAGCCGCCGGCGGTAAGCGACGAATTGTTGTTGACGATGCGCGACTGCCCGCCGATTTGCCGCCATTTGCATTTGCCGTTGCAGAGCGGCGCGGACGAAATTTTGCGCCTGATGAATCGCCGCTACACGCTCGCCGATTATTTCGCCGTTCTTGACCGGGCGCGGAAAATTTTGGCGACGCCCGCGATTACCACGGATTTAATCGTCGGCGCGCCGGGCGAAAACGAAGATTCTTTTGCGACGACGAAAAACACGGTCGCCCGCGCCGGTTTTGCGCGGACGCATATTTTTTTGTATTCGCCGCGTCCGGGGACGCCGCTGGCGGAACTGCCGCGCCGCGACCATCGCCGCGTCGCCGAACGGCGCGGCGAATTGACGGAATTATGCGACCGCGCCGCCGCCGCCTTTGCCGCGTCGTTAGTGGGCGAAACGGAAACCGTCCTCGTTGAAAAAAATGGACGCGACGCCGACTACGCCGAGGGCTACGGCGAGCGTTATTTGCGCGTGCGGATTCCGCGCTCCTTGCCGCCGCGCTCTTTGGCGACGGTGAAAATCACGCGCAATGACGGCGCGGTTTTATGGGGAAAAGTTGAGAGTTGAGAGTTTAGAGTTTAGCAGTGGTTGCGCTTCGCGCGTCTTAAAAACTCGTGCTACGCGATTTTGATAATTTATTCCGACAGTCGCCCCAACGGGGCGAAATATATTAGCCCAGGGTAAGCGGCGACGCTCTACCAGCCGCGCCACCCTGGGTTAGAGGTTGCGGAGCAACCAACCGCAATTGGACGGTTTGCCGCGTTTTGGCGAACCGCTCTCGCCGCCGGAGGCGGCGTTTGCCGCCTAACGGCGGGACTGTCGGACGGTTCGCTCCGCGAACCGCTACCCAGGGTGGCGCGACGATAGAGCGTGTCGCTTACCCTGGGCTAATATATTCCGCCCTTGCAGGGCGACTGTCGGAGGATTTTCAATTTCTTCGTTGCAATAGCACCGATGCTGACCGCGTAACTCGAGTTAAAAATAGAGATCCATACTCTCAACTCTAAACTCTAAACTCTCAACTCTGTTCTTTCCAATGCTCACTTCCCGCAAACACCCGCGCGTTCTTGAATGGACGGAACTGAACGCCCGCCCGCGCTCCGACGCGGCAATCGCCGAAGGTCCGCACTTGGCGCTCGAAGCCCTGCGCGACGCCGAGGTGATGGTTTTGCTGATTACCGATGAATTTGCCGCCGCCGCCGAGGGCGCGAAAATCGTCGATTTAAGCCGCGCGCGCGGCGTTGAATTGGCGTTGATGACGGCGGCGGTTTATGCCAAAATTTCCGCGTTGCGCCAACCGGAGGGCGTCGCCGTCGTTTTCCGCCCGCGTCAATTTTCTCTGCCGGAAATTTTTTCGCGGCGGCGGTTGCTCGTCGCGGCGGGCGTCCAAGACCCGGGCAACGCCGGCGCGTTGGCGCGGGTCGCGGAAGCGGCGGGTTTCGACGGTTGCGTTTTCACCGGCGGCGTCAACCCGCTGAAAGAAAAATTTCTCCGCGCCGCGATGGGGAGCGCGTTTCGCTTGCCGTGCCTGAAAAGCGACACGTCCGCCGTCCTCGCCGCCGCGCGGACAAATAATCTGCCGCTGTTCGTCGCGGCGGCGGCGGCGGACGCGACCGACTATCGCCGCGTCGAATTTCCCGCCCGTTACGCCGTTGTGGTCGGCGGCGAAGGGCAAGGCGTGCCGCCGGAAATCCGCGCCGCCGCCGCCGCGGTCATCCAAATTCCACTGACGCCGCCGGTCGAATCGCTCAACGTCGCGGTCGCGGCGGGCGTGATTCTTTTCCAAGGCGCCCGTTGATTTCCTTTATTCTTCCTGCTTAATTTTCAGCGTCTCCGTCGCGACCGCGTTTTCTATCGCCGGCGCGGACGCGCGGCGCAAATAATCAATCAGCGCCGCGTCCACCGGTCCGCCGTCAATGCCCGCGCAATCTTTGAACAGCGCGTAACCGTCGCCGCCCGCCGCCATAAAATCGTTAATCGCCACGCGATAAGTCGCCAGCGGGTCTAACGGTTTGCCGTTGACGACGACCGTTTCGACCGTTAGCGCCCCGACAAGCGGCGCGCCGTCGGGCATTTTTCGCTCGACTTTTTTCGCCGTTACGGTCATTCCGTAAAATTGCGGAAACGCGCCGCTCCCCGGCAAACCCAAGCCGTGATTTAGCGCCTCCGTCAACGTCGCGCCGGTTATTTCCACGACCACAATCCGGTTTTGATAGGGCATTGCCGTCGTCAAGGCGCCGCGCGTGAGGTCGCCTTTTTTCAGCGAGGAACGCAAGCCGCCACCGTTGAAAAGCGCGATTTCCGCGCCGGATGTCGCTAACATCGCCGCGCCGACCACTCGCCCGAACGCGGAATTTCCCCGCCGTGTCGCATCGCGCGAGCCGTCCAAGTCAACCGGTATTTGCGCCACGACTTCGTTCATTGCCGCCGCCAATTGCGCTTGCGCCTCGACGCTCGCCGCCGTTAGTTGCGGGTCGGGCGTAATCGTTGTCGAAACCGCCGCGGGCAATAATTTTGCCGACCACTCCCAGCCCGCCGCCGTCCGCCGTCCCGCGACTTTGCCGAGATAAACGCCATACGCGCCGGCGCTGACGACGAGCGTGTGATTGATTTTAACGCCGCCCGCGCTGTGGCTGTGTCCGTCGATGATGACATCAATTCCCGGGACTTCGCGGGCAATAGTCAAACTCGACGGCTCGCAATACGATTCGCTACCGAGATGCGTGAGCGCCATGACGACCGCGACGTTTTCGACTTCGCGCAAATGTTTGACGGCGGCGGTCGCGATTTGGACGATGGCGGCGGCGTCGCCGAAAGAAAGTTCCGCGACATGGCGCGGCGCGGTGTTGTTGACCGTCGCCGGCGTGGTCAGTCCGAAGACGCCGACTTTGAACGCGCCGAAATCGCGGACAAAATACGGCGGGAACAACAAACGCCCGCCGGCAAATTTGATATTCGCCGCGATAAAATTCAGCCGTTCGCGGTCGCGCAATTCGACGAGGCGGCGCCAGCCGTAGTCGAATTCGTGATTGCCGGCGGCGAGCGCGTCATAGCCGCAAAGTGCAACGAGACGCGCGACATACGCGCCGTCGCCGGCGGCGGCGAACGCCTGTCCCTGAATAATATCGCCGGCGTCGAGCAACATTTTCGCCGGCGTCGCGTCGGCGTTGACCGCGCCTTTGTAATAATCGTAGCCCCAGCGCGTCGGCACTCCGTCGCCGCCGGTTTCGTGAAAGGCGTAGCCGTGGACATCGTTGGTGTGATAAATAACCAAGTCCGCGTCGGCGGTAAAAACGGCGGACGTTCCGCCGAGGAAAAGCGCCAGCGCGAATAAAAGATAAGTTTTTTTCATTGGCTACTCCGTGATTTTCTGATAATTAGAAATTAGAAATTAAAAATTAAAAATTGTGGAATTTAATGGTCAAATTCGCTTCGCGCGCGCTTGCGGATTGCCAATCAAACTCCACCATTTTTAATTTCTGATTTTTAAATTGTTCTTTTTCACCACCAACTCCAAGGAGAAAACCATGGCTACGGTCAAACTTTACAATCAGACGGGCGATGAGAAAGCGGTGAAGATTCAGCAGGGTCTGGCGAAGCACAAGGGTTTTGTGCCGGAGGTGTTTCAAGCGATGGGGCGCAACGGCGATTTTCTCGAAGCGATGCTGAACTTGGCGAAAAAAGCCGGCGCGGGACTTGACCCGAAAACCAAAGAATTGATTTCCATCGCCGTCAGCGCGGTCAACGGTTGCGGTTATTGCGTTGACGCCCACCGCGCCGCCGCGCAGGGCATCGGCGTTACCGACGAAGAAATCACCGCCGCGATTGAAGTCGCCGCGATGATGAGCGCGTTCAACAAATTCAACGACGCGCTCGACCTCACGCACGACTTGAAGGCGGAGTAAGAAAAAGAATTTATCCACGAATTTTCACGAATTAGACGAAATACGAATTTTTTTCTCACAGAGGCACAGAGACACAGAGTTCCACAGAGAAAAAACGAAATTATTTAACTCACGTTACGCGCAAAAAAAAAAGAGAAGCCACGCATGAACACGAAAAGAACTTAACACGAATTTTCACGAATTAGACGAATTAACACGAAACCGAGCAAAGCGAAGGTTAGTGGGCTTTCCAAATTTTTTTTGTCCGTTTTCCGGCTCTTTAATTCGTGTAATTCGTGTAATTCGTGGACAAAAAAACTCTCTCTTTTTTATGCGTAAAAATTCGCGTCTTTGTTGTTGACCGCGTAACATCGGTTATTTAACTCTTTATTTTTTCTCTCTTTTCTCTCTCTCTGCCTCTGTGAGAAACAATTCGTGAAAATTGGTTTAATTTGTGGAAATTCGTGGACGAATTTTTAACCCCTAATGGTTGCCGAAACAACTCAAGTTCTAATGAAAAAACGCGCTCGCCAATCCATTCCGCCGTTTGCGGGCGCCGCGGACGCGGCGGCGGCGTTGCGGGCGGGCAAGCCGGTCGTCGTCAACAACGCCGCCGGCGGCGCCGCCGGCAAATTCGCCGCCGATTTTTCCGCCGCGTGGTCCGACCGGCTCTGGTTAATCGCCGCCACGCCGGAAGAAGCCGAACAACTCGCCGCCGACGGCGCTTATTGGGGCGCGCCCGCCTTGTTGTTTCCACCTTACGAATCGCTCCCCGGCGAAACCGAAAATCCCGACCTCGACATCGCGCAACAGCGATTAAACGCGCTTCGCGCTCTCACTGCCGCCGCGCCGCTCCTGCTCGTTACGACGGCGGCGGCGTTGCTTCAACCCGCGTTGCCGCCGGAGCAACTTGAACAAGGCAAGATGACTGTCGCCGCCGGCGACGAAATTACGCCGCTGACGCTGACCGCGCGTCTGCAAGCCGCCGGTTTCACCAACGTCGAAGCCGTCGAACTGCCCGGCGAATACGCGCGGCGCGGCGGCATCGTCGATGTCTTTCCGTTTTTTGCCGAGCGTCCCGTCCGGTTGGAATTTTTCGGCGACGTCGTCGAGACCGCGCGTTATTTCGACCCGGCGACGCAAACCGGCGAAGCGCCGACGGACGCGGCGCTGACCGTCATCGACATCACGCGCGACCATTTCGCCGACGCGGCGCGGAACACTTGCCGGCTGACCGATTATTTGACCGCCGCGACCGCCGTGTTAATCGTCGCGCCGGAAAAAGTCGCGGGGGCGGCGGCGCTGTATCATTCCGGTTTTACCGCGCCGTCGCCGCTCTACTCGCCGCCGGAAATTTTCGCGCGCTTGACCGCCCAGCCCTTGTTAATCATTCCCGAATTTGCGACCGGCGAAATTGACGTTTTGCTTGCGGCTTGCCGCGACGCCGGTTTGCCGCTGACTGCCCCCGCCGTCGTAACTTTGCCCTGCGCCGGTTTAGCCCGCATCGAGCATAATCTCGAAGTCGCGCTCGCCGAACTGACGCGGCTTGCCGCGCGGGAAATCGTCATCACCGCCGTCAGTCACAACCTTGCCGCCGGCAAGCGGTTTCGTGAATTGGTCGGCGAAAAGCAACCGGCGCTGTCGGCGCAAATGCAATTCGCCGTCGGTTTTTTGTCCGCCGGTTTCGTTTGCGAGAAAGAGAAATACGCCTTCGTTACCGAGCAGGAAATTTTAGGGCGCGTGGCGTTGCGCCGTCCGCCGGCGAAAAGAAAGACCTCGCCGATTAGCGCCTTCACCGATTTGCGGGGCGGCGATTACGTCGTGCATATCGCGCACGGCATCGCGCTTTACGAGGGCGTCGAAACGCTGACGCACGACGGCACGACGCAGGATTTTCTCAAACTCCGTTTTGCCGACGACGCGAATTTATACGTGCCGCTGTCGCATATCGAGTTGGTGCAACGTTATATCGGCGGCGGGGCGGGACGCCCGCCGTTGTCGAAACTCGGCGGCGGACAATGGGCGCGGCGCAAAGAAGCGGCGGCGGCGGCGACGAAAGACCTCGCGCAGGATTTGTTGCGCTTGCAGGCGGCGCGGGCGGCGCAACCCGGCGTCGCGATGCCCGCCGACGACACTCTGCAAAAAGAATTCGACGCGGCGTTTCCGTATGAAGAAACGCCCGACCAGTTGGCGGCAATCAACGAGGTCAAAGCCGACCAAGAGAAAGCGACGCCGATGGATAGATTGCTGTGCGGCGACGTCGGTTTCGGCAAAACCGAAGTCGCGTTGCGGGCGGCGTTCAAAGCCGTGCGCGGCGGCTATCAGGTCGCGGTCTTGGTGCCGACGACGATTTTGGCGGAACAGCATTTTCGCACCTTTCGCGAGCGTCTGGCGGATTATCCGGTGCGCGTCGAAGGCGTGTCGCGGTTCAGCGAAACCGGCGATTTGCGGCAGACGCTCGCCGATTTGCGCGCCGGCAAAGTGGACATCATCATCGGCACGCATCGCTTGCTTTCCGCCGACGTGGAGTTTAAGAATCTCGGCTTGGCGGTGATTGACGAGGAGCAACGTTTCGGCGTGGAGCAAAAAGAGCGGCTGAAAAAATGGCGGACGAGCGTCGATGTGCTGACGATGACGGCGACGCCGATTCCGCGCACGCTGAATTTGGCGATGCTGAAATTGCGCGACATTTCCAATTTGACGACGCCGCCGACCGAGCGGCAGGCGATTCGGACCGAGGTTACCCGCGTCCACGACGAGTTAATCCGGCGGGTGATTTTGCGCGAACTGGCGCGGGGCGGACAAACGTTTTTTTTGCATAACCGCGTCCACAACATTCAAGCGTGGGCGGACAAATTGCGGGCGCTCGTTCCCGAGGCGCGTTTCACGGTGGCGCACGGGCAGATGGACGAACGGCAATTGTATGCGGCGATGAGCGCGTTTTTGGCGCGGGAAAGCGACGTGCTGATTTGCACCACCATCATCGAGGCGGGCGTCGATATGCCGACGGTCAACACGCTACTCGTCAACGACGCCGACCATTTTGGCTTGGGGCAATTGCACCAGTTGCGCGGGCGCGTCGGGCGCTACAAATATCAGGCGTATGCGTATTTTCTATTGCCGGCGCAACGACCGGCGACGCCGGAGGCGCGGCGCCGGTTGCAGGCGCTCGAAGAGTATTCGGAACTCGGCGCCGGCTTTCGGATTGCGATGCGCGACCTCGAAATTCGCGGCGCCGGCAACATTTTAGGGAGCGAGCAATCGGGACACATCAACGTCGTCGGCTTTGAATTGTATTGCCGCTTGCTCGAAAAATCGGTGGCGGAATTGCGCGGCGACACCGAGCGGGAAAGCGAGCCGGTTGAGTTGGATTTGGGCGCGGCGGCGTATTTGCCGACGGATTATCTGTCGTCGCCGGAACAGCGCGTGGATTTTTATCGCAAGTTAAACGCGGCGGACACGGACGCGGAATTGGCGCGGGCGGAGAATTATTTGCGCGACCGCTACGGCGCAATTCCCGCCGCGGCGCGGGCGTTGTTCGCCGACCAAAAATTGCGCGGGCGGGCGCGGGCGGTCAACGTCAATTATTTGGGGCGGCTCGACGACGCGGTGGTGGTCGGCTTGACGGCGGCGGGCGGCAACGACGAAATCGCCAAGTTGCAATTCTGCGGGCGGAAAGTAACGCCGCTCCGCGAGCGCCGCTGGCGCGTGGCGTTGCTCAATCCGCAGGAAAATTTCGCGGACGCGGCGGGACGGATTTTGACGGCGCTCGAAACGGACGCGCGACTGCTCGCCGCCGGACGCGACGAATGGTTTGACGCGGCGGCGAACGCGGACGCCCATACTACCGACACTCCCGCCGGTTTCGCGTTGCCGGTAATCTCGCCGGTCGAGCCCGCGTTTAGCGTGCCGACCGCCGAAGTGAAACGGTTGGCGGCGGGCTTGCGGAAACAAAGTTATCAAGCGCCCGTCGCGGCGGCGCGCCCGGCGGCGGCAACGGCGCGGGCGCTGTCCGTCGAAATGGAATTGGGCGTCGTGTCGGCGACGGTGGCGCGGGACGATTTTGACCCGCGGGCGTTCGGACCGGTAACGCTTATCGCGGGCGGGCAACGGTATTTTTGCCGCTACACCGGCTTCACCGGCGGCGAAACGATTACGCTGACGCTTCGCTCCGACGAGCGCGAAACGCTCGCGGCGTTGGCGGCGGCGGACGGCGCCATCCAGATTTTGCCGGGGGTGCAGGAGGACGGGTAAGAATTAAAAATTACGAATGACGAATGGCGGAATTTGATTCTCAAATGGCGACGGCTCTATTCAATTGCCACGCCTTTTAAGGCGTGGTTGGCGGGCAAAAAAGAAAAGGGCTTTAGCCCAAAATTAGAGAATGTGGTTTCATTCCATCGGCTTTAGCCGAATTATTGTTTGGGCTAAAGCCCATTATTTAGAGAGGCGCTAACCACGCCCTGAAGGGCGTGGCAATTGAATAGAGCCACCGCAATCCGGCGCCCACCGCGCAATCCGGCGCGATGAATGGCGCCGCCGCAAGCCGGCGCAAGAATCCGCCCGCAAATGTGCGTTCGCCTCTTGCAATAAACGGGCAGTTTTAATAATACCCGCACTTTACAGTGGTCAGGAACAGTGAGCAGTGGTCAGTGAACAGTCGGCAGTGAGCAGTGGTCGGTGAGTAGTGATTAATGAATAGCGGGCAGTGAATTAGCGGGCGGTGGCGGAGAAGCACTCCCACTCCCACTCCCACTCCCACTCCCACTCCCACTCCCACTCCCACTCCCACTCCCACTCCCACTCCCACTCCCACTCCCACTCCCACTCCCACTCTTAATTACATACAGGTCGGAGAAGCATCAATGAGCGACGTCTATCCCTACAACCTTGCCGCCGAGGACGGCGCGTCCGCCGAGAACGGGGAGGGCGCGCGGGGCGCGGAGGCGCAATTGAGTTTGCGCGCCAAACTCATCATCATTTTCCTCTTGGTCAAAGTCATTCCGTTATTGTGTCTTGCCGCCATCGCGTGGTGGCAAATCGACAATCTCGGCAAACTGCTCAACGTCATCGCCGTCCAGACCTCGCGGAACGCCGTCAACAACAGCGCGGTCGAAAACATCGAGCGACAGACCACCGACGCCGCCTACGCCGTCGCCAGATTTTTATACGCCCGCGACGGCGACGTCCGCGCCGTCGCCAGATTAAGCGACGATATTCCGCTGACCAGCGAAGCCAATCGCGACCGTCTGCACGGTCTTTACGCCAAACTCGGCGAAAGTTTGGTCAGCAGTTTGGTGCGTCCGAACGAAAAATGGGTGCTCGCGCCCGACGGAATGTCTTGGCAACCGCCGCACGCCGCCGCGTTCGCGTCCGACGAGAACGTTTCGACCAACGCCGAAAACGACGGTGAAATCGACGGCACCGGTTTTCATCATCGCGCGCCGAACGATTTTATGAACAGCCGGAGTAAAAAAATCTCCGCGCCGCTGTGGGACGAAATCGCGTTTATCGATTTGCGCGGCAATCAACTCGTCAAATACGTGTCGCCCAATTCGACGAAAAAATATCACCCGCTCAACGCGGCATTGGTCAACGTCGCCAATCGCGCCAACACCTATTTGGGGGCGGAGGACTTTTGGCGCGAATTGCCGAAATTAGGCGCGGACGGCATCTATGTTTCCGACGTCATCGGCGCGTATGTGCCGTCGCATTTTGTCGGAATGTACACGCCCAAGCGCATCGCGCTAAAAATGGTCGCCGGTCGCCTGACGCAGTTGCGCGCCGCCGCCGACACCGCCGCCGGCGCCGACGCGCATCAAGAGTCCATCGCGGCGCTCGAACATTGGCAGAAAGAACTGCCGCAAGCCGGCATCACCATCGCGCAAATGGCGGCGGATTTACAGCCCCACCGCGACTTGCGGGAACTCGTCTATGAACTGAAAAATATCCGCTTCGACCCGGAAAACGAAGCGTTCGCCGGACACGAAAACCCCAACGGTCGTCGCTTCGAGGGCATTGTCCGCTGGGTAACGCCGGTAACGAATTCCGCCAATGAGGTCGTCGGCTATGTCTCGCTGGCGTTGAACACCGACCACATCATCGAACGCATCGACCACCTGCACCCGCTCCACGAACGCTACACCGAAGTGTCCGACGCTTCCAACGGCAACTACGCTTTCATTTGGGACTATCGGTGCCGTAGCATCGTCCACCCGCGCCACCATTCGATTTGCGGCTTCAACCCCGACACCGGCAAACCGGAAACGCCGTGGCTCGAAACGTCGATGTATCGCGATATGCTTGACAAGGGCTACGACCGCGCCGACTGGCAGGATTACATCGCCGCGTTGCCCGACTATCAGCCGTGGACCGGCGATAAAAATTCGCCGGCGTTTCAGTCGCGCGCCAAACGTCCGGCGGCGGAATTGACCGCGCTCGGTTTGGTCGGCTTGGACGGACGCTATCTGAACAACGCGCCGCAATGCACCGGTTGGATGGACTTGACCGGCGACGGCGGCTCCGGCTCGTTTTATATTTTATGGAGCGGCTTGTATAAGTTGACGACCGCCGCCGCCATTCCCTATTACACCGGACAATACAGTCCCGAAGCGCAGGGCAACCGGCGCGGCTTCGGCTTTATCGCGATCGGCGCGGGGTTGGACGATTTCCAACAGCCGGTCGTCGCGATGGGCGATTTGTTGCATAAATCGATTGGCGACAATCTGCGCGAAACGATTTGGCAGATGTCCGTTTCGACGCTCGTTTTAATCGCGCTGGTTATCGGCGTCGCGATTTGGATGGCGTCGTTCTTGACCAAGCGGTTGACGCATTTGACGAACGGCATTTCCCGCTTCCGCGCCGGCGAGCGCTATTTCCGCTTCCGCTCGCCCGTCAAAGACGAGTTCGGATTGTTGGCGGACTGCTTCGACGATATGGCGGACAACATCGTCAACAACGTCAATATGCCGCTGGTCATCACCGACAGTCAGTTGCGCGTCATCTACGTCAACGACATCTGCCTGAAACTGATAAAAATGACGCTGAATCAAGCGCGGCTACAATCCTACGCCAAGGTCAGCATCTATCCTTACCATTCGGAGTATTGCCCGATAACGGCGTTGCGGCACGGGGGCGAGTCGAAGCCGATGTATTTCAAGGACACCGACGCCTATTACCGCGGTCTTGCCGATTACGTGCTGGAAAAGGACGGCAGTCGCGTCGGCTATATCATCACCTCGATTGACGTGACGGAAATCACGAAAAAGAATCTGGCGCTCAAAAAAGCGGTGGACGACGCCAATCGCGCCAGCGCCCACAAGAGCGAATTTTTGCGGATGATGAGCCACGAAATCCGCACGCCGCTCAACGCGATTATCGGAATGACGCGCCCGATGGAACTGTGCGTCGAAAAAATACCCGACGGCGACGGCGCGGCGCAAAAATTGCGGGACGACCTCGTCGAAATCAAAAAGGCGGCGCGGCATTTGTTGCGAATGTTGAACGACATTCTGGATTTGGCGAAAATCGAAAACGGCACGTTGCGGTTGCAGGCGGCGCCGGTGAATATGGCGGACTTCGCGCAAATCTTAATCAATATCATCGAGCCGAAATGCCTCGACAAACAATTGTCTTTTACGGCGACGGTCGGCGAGTTGTCCGCGCCGCTGGTGTTCGACGGCTTGCGCTTGCGGCAGGTGCTGATGAGTTTGTTAAGCAACGCGGTCAAGTTCACCGAGCGCGGCGCGGTGCATTTGCAGATTGAACAAACGGCGTTGGACGAGCGGCGGTTGCAAGTCCGGTTCAGCGTCCGCGACACCGGCGTCGGCATCGCGCCGGAAGCGATGGCGTCGCTGTTCAACGAATTTGAGTCCGGCGACCGCGAAGGGCGCGAGTCCGCCAAGGGCATCGGCATCGGCTTGGCGCTGGCGCAAAAGGTCGTCAACCTGTTCGGCGGCGAAATCAAAGTCGCGAGCGCGCCGGCGGCGGGCAGTGAATTTTATTTTACCTTGTGGTTCGACATCGACGAAAAGGCGGCGTCCGCGCTCGCCGCGGAGGTTGACGTAACCGGCATCTTCGCCAACAAACGCGCGTTGATGGTGGACGATATCGAAGTGAACCGTCTCGTAATGATTGCGATGTTGGAAGAAACGGGGATGACGGTGGAAGAGGCGAACGACGGCGACCAGGCGCTCAAAATGTTCTGCGCCGCGCCGAACGGCTATTACGACATAATTTTTATGGATATTCGGATGCCGACGATGGACGGTTACGCGGCGACGCGGGCAATCCGGTCGCTCCCGCGCGCCGACGCGAAAACGTTGCCGATTGTGGCGGTGAGCGCCAACGCCTACGAGGACGACGTGCAAAAATCCCTCGCCAGCGGGATGAACGCGCACATCGCCAAACCGGTCGAGTCGGGCATCCTCGCGCGCGCGTTGATGAAATACTTGAAGTAGAGACGGGAAAAGGGAAGAGGGAAAAGGGAAGAGTAAGCGTGTTTTAATTTCTTTTCCCTTTCCTTTTTTCTTTTCCCTTTTCCCTTTTCCCTTTTCCCTTTTCCTATGCTCCCCGAACTCGTCGCGACAAAATTAAACGACCGTCTCGCGCGGTTCGTCGAATTGGAGCAAACGGTCAACTCCGCCGCGGGCGCGTTGTCGCCGAATTATCCCGACGTGTTGCGCGAATACGGCACGTTGCGCGAGGCGATGGAAAAATATCGCGCTTATCAAAAACTGCTCGCCGCCGTCGCGGACAATCGCGAAATCGCCGACAATCCCGCCGAGGACGCCGAAATGCGGCAACTCGCCAAAGACGAAATCGCCGCCCTCGCGCCGGTCGTCGCCGCCGGCGAAGCCGAACTGCACGAATTGATTTTCGGCAAAACCGCCGAGGACAACCGCAACGTGATGGTGGAAATCCGCGCCGGCACCGGCGGCGAGGAAGCCGCGCTGTTCGCCGGCGATTTACTGCGAATGTATATGAACTACGCCGGTTCGCGCGGCTGGAAAGTCGAGGAGGTCTCGCTCAGTCCCAGCGAGCAGGGCGGCATCAAAGAAGTCGTGGTGTCGGTGCAGGGCGCGGGCGCGTTCAGCGCCTTGAAATACGAAGGCGGCGGACATCGCGTCCAGCGCGTTCCCGAAACGGAAAATCAGGGACGGATTCACACCTCGGCGGCGACGGTGGCGGTGTTGCCGGAAGTCGAAGAATACGAAATCGAAATCAAGCCGCAGGACTTGCGCATTGAGACCATCAAATCCACCGGACCGGGCGGGCAGAACGTCAATAAAACCGAAAGCGCCATTCGCATTTTGCACCTCCCGACCGGATTAATCGTCCACGTCGGCGACGAAAAAAGCCAAAACAAAAACAAAAGCAAGGCGATGCGGGTGTTGCGCGCGCGGTTGAGCGAAATGAAAAAACGCGAAGAGGAAGCGGCGCGCGCCAAAGAGCGGCGCGAACAAGTCGGGAGCGGCGACCGCTCCGAGCGCGTCCGCACTTACAACTTTCCGCAAGACCGCTGTTCCGACCACCGGCTCAATCGCAACTTCTCCCTCTCCGACATCATCGCCGGCAAACTCGACAAATTGGTCGAGGCGTTGCAGGAATACGACCAACAGCAAGCGATGTGAGTTCAGAGTTGAGAGTTTAGAGTTTAGCAATGGTTGCGCTTCGCGCATCTTTCAAATGATTCCGCCGCTGAACTCTGAACTCTGAACTCTGAACTCTAAACTCTGAACTCTAAACTCTGAACTCTAAACTCTGAACTCTAAACTCTAAACTCTAAACTCTAAACTCTAAACTCTAATTCTCGCCCGTCCGCCAACTTTAATCTTTCCGTCAACTTTAATCGCTTTCCGGCATAGATTTTTTTCTGCTTTTTTCTAAAATGCGTTGAACTTTTTCGGCAAGAATAATAGCGGGCGGGGGAAAACACGATGGTTACGGCAACCTTAAATAAGACGGCGGCGCGCGGCGTCGCCGAAAATAGCGGGCGCGGAGCGCGTTCTTTGCCGGCGGCGAGCGAGACGCGCTCGGCGTTGCCGACCGCCGCCGACGCTCGCGCCGACGCGCGGTTTATCGGCGCGAAAATTTGGTTGCAACCGCTGACGCCGAAAAAAATCGCCGCGCAATGGTATCTTTCCGCCGAAACGCAACAGCATTGCCGGGAAATGTTTAGCGACGGCGGCGCCGTTTTCGTCCTGCGGTTTTATCGCCAAGCCGGCGTCGCCGCGGGCGGCGCGGCGAAAACGCTGGAATTTGAAATCGACGTTTCCCGCCGGTGTTGTTACCTCAATTTAGACGCCGCGGGCGGCAGTTATACCGCCGAATTAGGGTTGCGCTGTCAGCGCGACCGCTACATTTTTATTTCCCGTTCGGCGGAAATCAAAATGCTGTCCGCCGCGCCGACGGCGGATAAATCGCCGCTCGTCCCGAAAAAAACGGTCGCGCGGACGTTTGAGAAACCGCAACGTTTCGTCGCGATGCCGGTGAAGACCATGTTGACCGCCGACCGCGAAATCGATTGGGAATGGCGGGATATGTTGGCGGAAGAGCAGACCGCCGCCGTCTATAAAACGTTCATTGACGAAGGTCCGCGCGTCTTGCGGCAACGTCCGCCGCTGACGCCGAATCCGCTCGCTTCGCGCAAAGTCGCGTTGGCGGCGCGGCGTTTGCCGGCGGCGGTTTCCGCGCCGCGCCTCGCGCCCGCCGTCGCGCCGGAAGGTTTACCGGTTGCGACGCTCGCGGCGGCGCGGCGGGAAAGTCGCGCGGCATCAATCACGGGCGCGGCGACGGCGATAAAATATCCGCCGCAGGCGACGCAAAACGTCGAACTGAATCCGGCGAAATTGGCGACGTTAAAGGCGGAAAAGCGGGTTATCAGCGTCAAAAGTCAAAAACTCACCGACGCGCTGGTCAACATTCGCGACAAAGCGGAAATCGTGTTGCGCGGCAAAGTGAAGAAAATCGGGCAACGGGTGCGCGTGGGCGGCTTGCTGATTGAGCCGGAAGCCGACGGCACGTTTTGCGTGGCGTGCGTGATTCGCGACGGAAAATTATTCGTGCCGGTCGCCGACGTTGAAGCGGTGCGGCAATAAACCGGTCGATTTCCCCGGAGGAATAAAAATGAACGAGGACGATTTTGATTGGCGCGACGAGGCGCAATTAAACCGACTGATAGAATTAGTAATGGCGGACAAGGGCGTGGCGGAAATGACCGAATACGTGCCGCAGAATAATGGCGTCGGCTTTAACGAAGCCGAAGAAATTGCTCATCAAAAACATATCCGCGCCACCATCGCCGATTACCAACCCTTTTTTCAAGCGATGGATAGTTTCCTCTACGGGGAGGCGCGTTAATGAATGCGCAGATTCTTACTCCGCAAGAAATTCTGGCGCCGTTGCGCGTCAGAGGCGGTTACATTGAGGAGACGCTTAAAACCCAAATTAGCATTTATAGCGCTTATTTTGACCGTCCCGATTGGAAACTTAACTATCGGTTGTTACGAGAAGCGATAGAACATTATCTTTGCGACATCAGCCGCCTGTCGGCTTTTCGCAGTATCATTCCCGACCGGCACAAAAAAGCCGCGTATTTGATGAAATGGTTGGTTAAAATTCGCCCGATTTATTTCCCCATACAAAAATCTCAACCTGAAAACGGGCTTCCCGCTTACAGTCGCCAACAATTAGAATCTAACGACCGGTTTGCGATTTACTGCGGGCTGTCGGAGTTGTCTTCTTTTCCGCGTTTGTTGGCGTTGCGTCCGCCCCAAAACGGCAACGACGATAATCCGGTGGCGAATACTCTGCGCAATTTAATTTATCTTTTTCACCATCATCCCATTGACGCCGAATTTCTCGCTTCCGAGTTGTATTTGCTCGACGAGTTGTTGAAAGTGAAAACGTAGGTCGCGGAGATTTTTTCGGAATTACTTGAATGTTTGATTTGGCGCTCGGCGACCGTGAAAGTTTTTTGCGGCAATTAGGTTGTTCGCGGCGGCTCGCCAATCGTCTCGTCGCGTGGCAAACCGAAAAAATCGCGGCGACGCTCGCCGTCGCGGAAAACGCCGCGCCCGCTTCGCCGCTCGAGCAATTACTCCTCGCCAAATCCCTGCTCGCCCGCGCCTCCTTCCGCGAAAATTTTTCCGCCCTCCGCGAAAATCCCGTCTATCAAGCGGCGCAAGCGTCCTTTGATTTGGCGCTCGCCGAACAGGACGGCTGGCTGATTATCGCCACCGCCGACGAAACGCTCGCCGCCGCCGCCCCGCTCGCGCCCGTCGATAAGCGCGCCATTCCTCCGGCAAGCGATGAAGCCAATCCCGCGCCCCTCGACAATTATTTCTTGCGTCCGGCGAACGGCGTTCCCGAAACACTGCCCGCGTTAGCCGTCAAGGTCTTCACCGCCGCGACGAGCGACGAAAAGGTCTCCGCCTTGGGGCAATTGGCGTTTGCCCCGTTGCCGGCGGCGGAAAAACGGCGCATTTTTTATCAGGCGTTAGGCGAACCGGACGGCAAATTGCGCGCCGCCGCCGCGCTCGGAATGAAACAATTCGGCGTCGCCGCCGATGTCGCCGACGCGCTCGCCGCTTTTGCCGCGAAGACCGCGTTGTCGCGGCACGCCGAACGGTTGCGCGACCTTGCCGACGGCGAACCGGCGCAAACCGCCGCGCTGATGTTGCTTGCCGGTTGCGTCCGCGACCCGGATTTTTCGCTGGACGAATTGGCGTTGACGTTGCGCGTCATCGCCGCAATCGGCGAGAAATCCGCCTCGCCCTTGTTGGCGTCGCCGGATTTTTGGCGCGTGTTGCAAGAGCGAATGTTGGCGGCGGACAACCCGGAAATTTTCCGCGCGGTCTTCGCGGGCTTGGCGCGGCGGCACGCCGGTTTGGTCGCGCGGTTTGTCGAGGAAATTTTGCGCAGTAATTCCGCCGACTATCGCGCCCGCTTGTTGGCGTTGATGAGCGCGTGGACGCTCTCGGCGGCGACGCGCGCGCAACTGTTGCCGGCGGCGGTCGCGACTTTTATGGGCATCGCGCCGAGCGACGAAAAATCGTTCGCGCTCCGCAAATTTATTGCCGACAGCGACGGCTTAACGGCGTTGTTCGCGCAACTGCCGGCGATGACGGTCGGGCATCAACGCGCCGTCATTCGTTTCGCCGACAACCAACTGCGTAGCGGCGCGTCCGCCGCCGCGCTGACGCCGCTCGCGGAACATTGTCGCGAATGGTTGACGCGGGCGCCGTTGGCGTTGCGGCTTGATATTGTCGAAACGCGCGTCGCTTGGCGCGAGGATTTACCGGCGGCATGGCGCGACGAACTCGCGCAAATTTTGCTTCGCGACTACGCCGACTACGCGCCGCTCGGCGAAATTTTTACGAGCGCGCTGGCGCGGCTGAACGCGCCGGCGCCGTTGTTGACCGCCTTGCGCCGCGACAAAAACGGCGCGCTCGGCAAAATTTGCGCCGCCGCCTTGCGCGCCGTCGCCGTCGCGCATCCCGAAGAAAGCGCGGAAATTTTGCGCGAGTTGGTCAAATTGATTCTCCCTCCGCCGTCAACATTGGCGCCGTCGGAGTTGTCAACATTGGCGCCGTTGGCGCCGGCAACATCGGCGCCATTGGCGCCGGCGCCGGACGCGCTGTATTTGGCAATCGGGCAAATCGCGGCGCTCCCGCATTTGCCGCCGGCAACCAACGCGCTGACGCGCCGGATGTTGCGGCGGGTCTTGGCAACGCGCGTCCAGCCCGCGGCGTTGCAAGCGGCGGGACAAACGTTTCTCGGCAATTATGTTGACGACGGCGAGAGCGCGGACGACGCGCGCTTTATCGCCGACACGGCGTTGCGGCAGTTGACCGCGCCGGAAGACGCGACGGAGAATTGGGCGGCAAATCCGGCGGCAAGCGCGAATGAAAATCCACCGGAAAACGCCGCGCCCGCCGGCGAAGCGGACGATGAAATTTTTACGTTGAGCGCGGCGACGGACGCTTATGTTGAAATGTTGCCGGCGGCGCTCGCGGCGGCGCGCGACGTGGCGATTGGCTACGCGCCGTTACGCGCCGGCATTGTCGGGACCCTGCTGAATTTGGCGGCGCGTTCGCTGACGGCGCGGTGGGGTTTGGCGAACGCGGCGAAATTGACGGACGCGCTCGGCAAAATCGGCGCGGCGACGACGCTCGCGCCGGAGTTGCGGGAGAAAATTGCGGTGGCGTTGTCGCGGCGCGTCAAACAACCGGCGGCGCTGACGGCGCTCGCGGAAATTTTGGCGCTGAAAACTCCGTCGCCGTGGTTTGACCGGCTCGCGACTTCGTTGGTCAAACGTTTGACGGCGGCGCTTGACGGGGAAAAAAACGCGGAAATGCGGGAAAATTATTTACGGATTTTGACGACGGTCTTGCGGCGCGGCAGTTTCGCGGGCAAGCGCGTCGTCGAAGAAGTGCTGGCGCCGGCGGCGAATTTGTATGTCGCGGCAATCCATCAAGGACTAAACGGCGCGTGGCAACAATGGCAAATCCTCCGCGCCGCGCGGGTCTTCGGCGACGGCGAACTCGCGGCGCGGTTGGAGCGGGAACTCAATTCACCGTTAAAAACGGGGCTAACCTCGATTTCAACTCTCAACGCTCAACTCTGAAATTAACGCCGACAAATTCTCGTCCGCCTGCGCGGCGGGGGGCGTTAAGCGGCGCAGGCACGGCGCGGTTTTATCGAGGTGTAATGTGCCGTCGTTGTCGGCTAAAAAGGGCCACGTCGCGCAACCGCGCGGTTTGGCGCGATACGGATTTTCGCCGCGCGCGAGCGCTCGCGCGTGGAGCGCGCAATAATAGCCGCCGTTCGCCGCGTAGTTGAAAACGCATAAGCCGTCGTCGCGTTTTTTCAGCAAAGTAAAATGCGGCGTAATGGTGAATAATTCGGTCGCGGTCATCGGCGCCAGCCACGGACAATAACTTGCCAATTCTTCGCGCTGCGCGCCGATTCGTTCCCGCTCGGCGGCGGTTACGGCGATGTCGAAACGCCGGCAACAAACGCGCTCGCCGCATTGCTCCGGCGCGCAAACGTAACGGTAATTTTTCAGTTCGGCGAGGAGGGAGTTCATTAGAGTTTAGAGTTTAGAGTTGAGCGTTGAGAAATCAAACAACTTTAACTTAAAAAACGTAGGGACGAATTCGCCCCTACGCTCCAACTCTCTCAACTCTAAACTTTCAACTCTCAACTCTGCTTTTTTTGCGGCTTAAATTCTTCGAGCGGGTCTTCCGACAGCCAGCCGGCGTCGATTTTGCACGGTTTGACGTTCCAGATGTCTTTCGCGTATTCGGTAATCGTCCGGTCGGACGAGAACTTGCCCGAACACGCCACGTTCATAATCGCCATCTTCGCCCATTTCGCCGGGT
Organism: Planctomycetota bacterium; assembly: GCA_031261425.1. GTDB lineage: Bacteria > Planctomycetota > SZUA-567 > SZUA-567 > SZUA-567 > MS499-59. The sequence goes on along the minus strand of JAISJR010000036.1, from coordinate 27,087 downwards.
CTTTATACGTCTCTTCGATTTTCTTTTGCGCGTCGATGTAACTGCCCAAGTCCGCCAAGTGCAGATAAAAATCGCCTTTCTCGAACAACATTTCGCGAATCGGCTCAAAAATTCCCGGCTCGTTGATGTTGAAATGACCGGAGAAAATCAGGTCAATCGCTTCGCGAATTTCGTTGTTCTTTTCGTAATAATCCTGCGGACGATAGCCGCGCTCGCGCAATTCCTTGACCTCTTCCGCCGTCAGCCCGAACAGGAAGAAATTTTCCTTGCCGACTTCTTCCAGCATTTCGACGTTCGCGCCGTCGAGCGTGCCGACGGTCAGCGCCCCGTTCATCATAAATTTCATATTGCCCGTGCCGGACGCCTCCGTGCCGGCGGTCGAAATTTGCTCGCTGACATCCGACGCCGGCACGATTCTTTCCGCCGAGGACACGCGGTAATTCGGCACGAAAAAGACGTTCAACTTCGACGACACTTTCGCGTCGCCGTTCACTATCGCCGCGATGTTGTTAATCAACTTGATAATCAGTTTCGCGACGAAGTAGCCCGGCGCCGCCTTGGCGCTGAATAAAAACGTGCGCGGCGCAACGTCTTCGCCTTTGCGAACGCGGTTATACAGCACGACGATGTGGAGGGCGTTCAACAGTTGCCGCTTGTATTCGTGCAACCGTTTGATTTGCGCATCGAAAATCGAGTTCGTGTTAATCTTGAAGCCATACAATTCTTCCGCCCAGCGCGCGAAGTCCTTTTTCGCCTGCTGTTTGACCTCCATAAATTGTTTTTGGAACGCCTTGTCGTCGGCGAATTTCGTCAATTTTTTCAATTCGCTCAAATCGGTAATCCACTTGTCGCCGATTTTGCCGGTGATGAGTTTCGCCAGCGCCGGATTGGCTTTCAGCAAGAACCGGCGTTGGGTAACGCCGTTGGTTTTATTGTTAAAGCGCTCCGGGAACATTTCGGCGAAGTCCGGCACGACCCGCTCTTTCAGCAATTGCGTGTGGAGCGCCGCGACGCCGTTGACCGAGTGGGAGCCGACAATCGCGAGGTTCGCCATCCGAATCTGTTTGGTGTCGCCTTCTTCGATAAGCGACAACCGCTGAATTCTGCCGGTGTCGCCCGGATAGCGTTGATTGACGACCTGCAAAAATTTGGCGTTGATTTCATAGATGATTTCGAGATGGCGCGGCAAGAGTTTCTCGAACATCGGCACGGGCCATTTTTCCAACGCCTCCGGCATTAGCGTATGGTTGGTGTAGCCGAGCGTCGGGACGGTAATCGCCCACGCTTCGTCCCAATTTAATCCCTCTTCGTCAACCAACATCCGCATCAATTCGGCGACCGCGATGGACGGGTGCGTGTCGTTCAGTTGCACCGCCGCGAAATTCGGCAAATCCTTAAACGGCAATTTTGATTTTTTGAACCGCCGCATAATGTCGTGCAGGGCGCAACAAACGAAGAAATACTGCTGTTTCAGGCGCAGTTCCTTGCCGAGATAAAAGCAGTCGTTGGGATACAGCACTTTCGTCAAATTTTCCGCGCCGACTTTGTTGCCGACGGCGGACACGTAGTCGCCGGAATTAAATTCGTCAAAGTTGAAGTCGTCGGTCGCCTTGGCGCTCCACAGGCGCAAGGTGTTGACCGTTTTGCCGCCGTAGCCGACGACCGGCATATCGTGCGGAATACCGAGAATTTGGTCGGTTTCAATCCATTTTTTCTTGCCGTCGATTTCCGTCACCCGCCCGCCGAAATTGACGCGGACGGAAATATCGGCGTGGATGATTTCCCACGGGCAACCGAAGCGCAACCATTCGTCCGGCTGTTCGACTTGGTAGCCGTTTTTGAACGTCTGGCGGAAAATGCCGTAGTCGTAGCGCAAGCCGTAGCCGAACGCCGGCAAGTCGAGCGTGGCGAGCGAATCCATAAAACAGGCGGCGAGACGACCGAGACCGCCGTTGCCGAGTCCGGCGTCGAGTTCTTCTTCGCGGACATCTTCCCACGTCATACCGAGTTCGGCGAGACCTTTGTTCAGTTCGTCTTCGAGTTGGAGATTGATGATATTGTTGCCGAGCGAGCGCCCGATGAGAAATTCCAGCGAGAGATAATAGACGCGCTTGACGTTTTGGTCGTAGTGCGAGCGTTGGGTGGCGAGCCAGCGATTAACCAAGCGGTCGCGGACGGCGAGGGCGAGTGCCACATATTTGTCGTGCGGGCGGACGGTGTAGCGGTCGTCGCAGAGCGTGAATTTGAGTTGCTCGGCGTAGTCGCGGGCGATGGCGTCGTTGCCTTCGCGATTGGTTACTTGGTTTTTCATCGGGTTTCCTTTCGGCGGGAAAAGTCGGCGCGGGATTGTAAGAACCGCCAAATTCAATGCAACACGATAGAGCAGAGTTGAGAGTTAAGAGTTGAGAGTTGAGAGTTGAGAGCGTGGAGTTTTATTTTTTAAGATGCGCGAAGCGCGGCAACGCGAATTCCCTTCTCTGAACTCTGAACTCTGAACTCTAAACTCTAAACCTTGACCTCTCAACTCTAACCGCAATATGCCTTGTTTGGGCGGCGCGGCGCTTTACAATCCGGCAGTGTTTGTCGCTTTATCGCGACGCGGCTTTCCGGCAAACCGAAAGGAGTCCGATGGAATCGACGCATAGCCAAAATCATCGCCATTTAGCGCGGCGGGAGTTGTATTTCTATCCCGAAGTTACCGACACGGACACCGGTCTGCCGTTCGGGCGATTGATTGATATGCACGAAGAGGGGTTGCTGGTGATGCGCGACGACGGCGCGGCGCCGTTGCCGCTCGGCTCGATTTATCATATTGATATTCACGTGCCGAAGGCGCTTGAACTTGACGGTTTGAAAGACGCCAAAGCCACCGTGCAGGTGCGGTGGAGCCGCCCGTTCGTTCCCCGCGCCGATGACGGAATGGTCTCCATCGGCGCGCAATTTGTGGATCTGCCGCAGACCTCGCGCACGGCGCTCCGCCTGCTAATCGACCGTTGCGAATTGTCGAACGGCAGAAACGACGACGACGACGATGTAAATCAGAGTTAAGAATTGAGAGTTTCGAGTTGAACAAAGGTTGCGCTTCGCGCGTTATTAAAAAAAATAAAACTCTAAACTCTAAACTCTAAACTCTAAACTCTAAACTCTAAACTCTAAACTCTAAACTCTAAACTCGAGGGCTTTCCCGTGAGTGATAACCAAGAAAAAGTGTTGGTCGTTGACGACGACGAAATCAACGTGATGACGTTGGAGGCGCAACTCGAACAGACCTACGCCGTCATTACCGCGCTCGACGGTAGCGACGCGCTGGCGAAAGTAACGACGCACGAGCCGGATTTAATGTTGCTCGATTTGCATATGCCCGGTATGGACGGCTTTGAGGTGTTGACCGAACTCCGCCGGCGCGGCGAGACGTTGCCCGTCATTTTCGTTACCGGCGAAGAAAACGACGACGCCCAAACGCGCGGCTTTCAACTCGGCGCCGCCGACTACATCCAAAAAGGCGAGTCGCCGGAAATCGTCCTCACCCGCATCGGCAACCAACTTGAAATCGCGCGTTACCGCGACCAATTGGAAAATATGGTTGACGAGCGCACCAAAGCCGTCCGCGAAACGCTGAACGCCGTCGTCGTCGGGATGGCGTTGCTGGCGGAATGTCGGGACCCGCACACCGGCGCCCACATCAACCGCGTCCGCTCGTATTGCGAAATCATTTGTAAAAAAATGCTCAAACTGCAAATTTACCCCGAAATCGGCGAAATCGAATACGCGCTGATTAGCGACCTCTCGCCGGTGCACGACATCGGCAAAGTCGGCGTGGACGACAGTATTCTCTTGAAACCGGGGCGACTGACGCCGGAAGAATTTAAGGAAATGGAAAAGCACACCGTCTATGGCGAGGAAACGTTGCTGAAAACGCGGGCGTTCCTCAATTCCGGCGACGTGTCGCTGATGAACGAAATCAGCAAACTGAAAGAAGCCGCCGAAAACAGCCGCTCGGTCGAGGCGCTCCGCAAGAGCGAAGAGTGGCTGAATTACCGCAACTCGTTTTTGCGCGTGGCGACGGAAATCGCCGTCGGACACCACGAGCGCTGGAACGGCACGGGTTATCCTTACAAAATCGCGGGCGAACAAATTCCGTTGTCGGCGCGCATCGTGTCGCTCGCCGATATTTACGACGCGCTGACCAGCGTCCGCCCGTATAAGAAATCGTTTTCGCATCAGGAAACGATGGACATTTTGCTGAAAGGCGACGGGCGCACGATGCCGGAACACTTCGACCCGAAAATCCTCGCCGCCTTCGCCGCGACCGCCGACGAACTCGAAACGGAAATGCACCGGTTGCAGGGGGACGAAACGCCGGCGGCGGTTTGATTTTAATAAATCATTCCGACCGTCGCCGCGAAGCGGCGGGGCGTAACAGCCCAGCCCAAAGGAAAATCGGCTCTATCGATTTTCCGGCGGGCTGGGTTAGCGTTGCCGGAAAACGCGCCCTGTAAGGGCAGTGGAAATTTTTTGCCTTGCCCTTGCAGGGCGCGTAATTTTAGAGGCGATTTTTTACCCAGCGCGTTGCGCTGGGCTGTTACGCGCCGCCCCTGCGGGGCGAGGTTCGAGATGATTAACCCGACGCAAAATTTAAGCATTTTATGAGCCCTTATGTTCGGAATTTTTGAAAAAATCGGCGGTTATTTTACGAATTTGCTCGCGGACACCGGCGCGTTCGTAACGTTGTTTATCGGGATGTTCGCGTCGTTGCGCCGCGCCGCGCCGCCGTGGCGGGAAATCGTGCGCCAAAGTTATTTCGTCGGCATCGAGAGTTTGCCGGTCATCATCACCACCGGCGCGTTTGTCGGGATGGTCATTTCGTTTCAGTCGTATAACCAACTGTTGCGGCTCGGCGTTACCAGTTGGGTCGGTCCGCTCGTTACCGCGTCGCTGGTGTTGCAACTCGGTCCGGTGTTGTCCGGCGTGATGCTTGCCGGTCGCGTCGGCTCGGCGATGACGGCGGAACTCGGCACGATGGCGGTTACCGAGCAAATCGACGCCCTGCGCACGATGGGCGTCAATCCGTCGAATTATTTGGTTTTTCCGCGCGTGCTGGCTTCGACGGTGTTGTGTCCGCTGTTGACCTCGTTCGCGATTTTATGCGGCACGGTGGCGGGCTTCGGGCTGTGCATTTACGGCTTGGGAATTAACGGTCATTATATGTGGGTGCAGTCGAAGGCGTTTTTGCATCCGTTGGACTTCGCCGAGGGCTTGACCAAAGCGGCGATTTTCGGTTGCGCGATGGCGGTGATTTGTTGCCAAAAAGGCATTACCACGCGCGGCGGCGCGGAAGGCGTCGGCAAGTCAACGACCGCGTCCAACGTGCAAACGTGCATCGCTATTCTGTTGCTCAATCTGTTGGTTACGATGGTGTTTGCGCAGATAAAAAGTGCGTTGTTGTAAGGGGAGGGAAAAGGTGAAAGGTAAAAGGGAAAAGTAACCACTTTAACCTTTCCCCCTTTCCTTTTTAACCTTTTCCCTCTTCCCTTTTCCCTTTCTTGATGAGGAAAGATGATGCGTGTCTTACTCCTTGGCGGTTTAATGGCGGTTTTGGCGTTGTTCAGCGCGGGCGCGGGCGCGGCGGATTTTACGCCGCCGCCGGACACGCCGGTAATTCCGTGGACGCGGTTTAGCATTCAATACGCCGTGCGCGTCATCGGCGGCGAAGCGCCGACCGGCGTCTATTTTTACGCCACCAAAGACGGCGGGCAGACGTGGTCGCTTATCGGCGAAGACCCCGACCGCCAAAGCCCGATGCTCGTTACCGTGCCGAGCGAGGGCGCTTACGGTTTTATCACCGTCATCACGACGCGCAGTCGTCCGCCGGTCGCGCCGCGCCCCGGCACGCGCCCCGAAAAATACGTCATCGTTGACCGCACGCCGCCGACCGCGCGCTGGCTCTCGCCCAATCCCGCCAGCGGCGAGGTCGCCGCCGGCGCGGAGGGGATTACGTTGCAATGGGAAGCGCAGGATTTGCATCTCGGCGCGGCGCCGGTCAATATCGACTACTCGACCGACGGCTTGCTGTGGTTGCCGGTGCGCTACGATTTGCCCGCCGTCGGGACTTACAACTGGACGCCGCCGGTAATCGCCGCCGACGAAGCGCAATTGCGGCTGACCGCGAAAGACCTCGCCGGCAATCAATACTTGACGCGGACGCGCGTTAAATTGCATTTCGACCGCACGCCGCCGGAGGTAACGATTTTAGGACCGGAGGTCGTCGGTCAGCCGGACTTCGATATTGAGTTCGCCGTCGAAGACGAAAGCGGCGTGGCGAGTATGGACCTTTATTACACCACCGACTACGGCAACTCGTGGACGCTTTACGGACCGGCGCGCGGCTCGCCCGCGCATTTCGCGACGCCGCTCGCCGCCGAGACGGTCGGCTTGTATATCGCCGCCGTTGACCGCGTCGGCAATCGTCTGCCCGCGCCGGTTGCCGGCACGCCGGCGATGCGCGAAGTGCGCATCAATCAGCGACCGCCGCAAGTCGAAATTTTGGCGCCGTTCAATATCGCCAATAATATGATTGACGCGAACACGCCGACGCTGTTGACGTGGAACACGGTCGAACCGTATCCGCAAGACCGCGGCGCGACGCTCGAATACTCGCTCGACAGCGGGCAGACGTGGTATTTGATTGCCGCCAATCAGCCGAACAGCGGCTCGTATCCGTGGACGCCGCAAATGGACGCGCGCAACGTTTTGGCGCGGGTCAGCGTTACCAACCGTTTCGGCAACCGCGGACAGGCGACCAGCCAATTTTTCCAAATTTCGGCGAACCGTCCGGCGACGAATATCTCCAACGTAACCCCGCTCGGCGGCGGGTCGTTGCCGCTGACCGACGGCGCGATTCCGCCGGTGGCGAGCGCCGAAATTTTGGCGCCGCAGAACGACCGGATGTTCAGCCCCGACGAAGTCGCCGGACTGATGCGCTCGCCCTCGTCGCGTCAACCGGCGTCTTCCGCGCCGGCGAGCAACGACGATAGTTTAGTCGTGCCGATGCCGGCGAATAATTCGCCCGCGACGGTTGACGCCGCGACGAATTATTTCGGCGATACGGACATTCCGATGCCGGCGTCGGTCGGCGTGGGCAACGCGCCGGCGCAACCGGAACCGGCGCGACCGGAACCGACGCCGTCGAGACCGACGCCGTCGGAAACCGCGCCGATAGCGAGCGTTTCCGCCACGCCGTCCGCGCCGTCCCCCTCGACGACGGTCGAACAAATTACGCCGCAGGACGAGAAAGACCCGTTTGCGATTCTCGACAACAGTATTCCGGCGCTTGACCGCCAAGTTCCGGCGCTTGATAGCAACGCGACGATGTTAGATATGAGCATTCCGGCGTTGAACGACGCGGCGGCGCCTCTCCCGTCAACGCCCGCGACCCAGCCGGTGGCGGCGATTCCGGCGGCGCCGCCGGCGTTGGAGCCGAAAAAGACGGTCAGCCCCGAACAGGTGGAAACGTTGATTAAACAGGCGCAGGCGGCGATTGAGCGCAATGATTTCAACGAAGCCGAAACGTTGGCGAACGAAGTGCTGTCGGCGCAGGAGCAAAACGCGGCGGCGGACGCGGTGTTGGCGCAAGTGCGCACGGGGCAGGGGCGTTTCGCCGAGGCGATTGATTTGGCGACGCGCGCCACGCGCAACGCGCCGGGTGACTTGAACTATTTGGAGGTTTTGAGTTACGTGCAATACGCGGAAGCCAACCGCTTGCAGTCGGCGTTGCGGTCGGGTAGCGTGCCGGCGGGCGACCAGCAAACGGTGAGCGCGCAAATCATCAAATTGCTGAACGACGCGGAAACCGAGTATCAACAATTGGCGCTGTCGCCGAAAAAAGAGCAGGAAAAGAGCGCTTATTTCCGCTTGGGACAAATCGAATACTTCCGCGGCACGCGCATTTTGACGGACGACGCGCAGTCAACGGAAGCGATTAAAAAGGCGATTGCCTATTACCAAAAAGCCCGCGAAATCGGCGAACCGAATTACCGCGAAATTTTGCAAATCGGCATTTGCAACTACCGCTTGCGCGACTACGAACACGCGGAAACGTTTTTAGAAATGGCGACGGAAACGGCGAACAACGACAAAGTCGTGCCGAAAGAAGCGTATTATTATCTGGCGTCGATTCACGAAAAACTGAACCGCCCGCAACAAGCGTTGGAGTATTGGGAAAAAGTCGTGCAGAACTACCCGCCCGACAACCAATACCACAAAGCGGCGGCGCGCCGGATTCAGGAACTGCGCCAAAAATAGGCAAAGCGAAAAATTGAAATAAATTAAGGGGCGTAAGAATCTTAAGATTCTTACGCCCCTTAAATTTTTCATTTTTAATTGCTCTCTCCGCCGCCGATTTTATCCAAGCGGATTTGCACGGCGGCGGCGTGCGCGGTTAGTCCTTCGGCGTTCGCCATTTTAATAATGTGCCGACCGGCGACCGCCAGCCGCGCGGCGGTGTAGCGAATCACCGAAATGTCTTTGACAAAATCATACACCGACAAACTGCTCATAAACCGCGCGCTCCCCGCCGTCGGCAACACGTGATTAGTGCCCGCGAAATAATCGCCCACCGGCTCGGCGGAAAACGCGCCCAAAAACACCGCGCCCGCGTTGCGCACCGACAGTAATAAATCCTCTTGGTTTTTGGCGATAATTTCCAAATGTTCCGGCGCCCAGCGGTTCGCCGCGTCCGCCGCCGCCGCCAAATCGGAACAATAAAAAATCGCGCCGTAATCGGCGAGCGCCCGCCGGATTAAATCGCCGCGGCTTAACCGTTGCAGTTGCCGGTCGATTTCGATTAACACGCCGGCGGCTAAATCACGGCTGTCGGTGAACAGCGCGGCGGCTTCGTGTCCCGACCCGTGCTCCAATTGGCTAATCAAATCGGCGGCGATAAATTCCGACGGCGCGGTGCGGTCGGCGATAATGGCGAGTTCGCTGGGACCGGCGAGCGCGTCGATGCCGCATTGCCCGAACACCAACCGTTTCGCCATATTCACATACGGTCCGCCCGGTCCGACGATTTTATCGACCGGCGCGACGGTCGGCGTGCCGTAAGCCATTGCCGCGATTGCCTGCGCGCCGCCGACGCGATAAATTTCCGTTAAATTGAGCATTTTCGCCGTCGCCAAAATCGGCGCCGGAATTTTGCCGTTTTTGTCGGGCGAGGCGCAGACGGCGATTTGTTCGACGCCGGCGATTTGTGCCGGCACCGCGCACATCAACAGCGAACTGAACAGCGGCGCGCTGCCGGCGGGAACGTAAATGCCGACGCGCGACAGCGGCAAAACGCGCTTCGCCAAACGCACGCCGTCGCCGTCGGGATGTTCGTAACTAACGCGGCGCTGATACTCGTGAAACTTGCGAATGTTGACCCGCGCCAAAACGCTCGCGGTCATAAAGTCGGCGTCAACCTGCGCCGCGCCCGCGTCGATTTCCTCCGGCGTTACCCGCAATTCTTCCGGCAGAAGCGCGACGCGGTCGAACTGATGGCTGAACTCGCACAGCGCGAGGTCGCCGTCGGCGCGGACTTGTTGAATGATGTCCGCGACGCGCGCGGCGATTTCCGGCGACGGTTTTTGCGCGCGGTCGAGCAACCGGCGAAACTCGGCGCAGTCCGGCTGAAACTTGATGACTTTCATAAGACCCTTTCTCGCGAAGTTGGACTATCGGGGCGATTATGCTATTCTAATCGGGAAGGGAAAAGGGATTAGGGAAGAGGGAAAAGGGGAGTAAAGGGAAAAGGTGAAAGGGAAAAGGGAAAAGGGAAAAGGGAAAAGAACGCCGGTAAAAAAGAAACCCCTAATAGAAATAATCTCCGCTGTCAACTTTTCCCTTTCACCTTTTCCCTTTTCCCTTCTAAAACTTGAAAGGAAAAATTATGTCGCTCGGAATTGGCATTGTCGGGTTGCCGAATGTCGGCAAGTCCACGCTGTTTAACGCGCTCACGCGCTCCGCCGCCGCGCAGGCGGCGAATTATCCGTTCTGCACGATTGAGCCGAATAAAGCCGTCGTGCCGGTGCCGGACGCGCGCTTGGCGCTCCTCGCCGAACTCGTCAAGCCGCAAAAAATCGTCGAAGCCGCCGTCGAATTTGTTGACATCGCCGGACTCGTCAAAGGCGCGAGCAAAGGCGAAGGACTCGGCAACCAATTTCTCGGCAACATCCGCGAAACCGCCGCGATTCTGCACGTCGTCCGCTGTTTCGACGACCCGGACATCATTCACGTTGACAACTCCGTCAACCCCGTCCGCGACCTCGAAATCATCGAAACCGAACTCGTCATCGCCGACGCCGAGCAATGGGACAAAAAATTAGACGCGCTCGAAAAACGCGCCCGCGTCGATAAAACGTCGAAGCCGCTCGCCGAATGCGGCGAACGGTTGCGGAAACATTTCGCCGCCGGCAACCCCGCCGCGACTTTTCCCGAAGCGGAAACGTTGGGCGAAATTTTTACCGAAATGCGTTTTCTCACGGCGAAAAAAGTGATTTATTGCGCCAACGTCGATGAAAAAACCATCGTCGCCGACAACGATTACGTCCGCCAAGTCCGCGCCTACGCGGCGAAAAATCAACGCGCCGTGGTGAAAATTTGCGCCAAAATGGAAGAGGAGTTGGCCGCGCTGAACGACGGCGAGCGGCGCGAGTATTTGGCGGAATACAAAATAGCCGAGGGCGGTTTGGAGCAGGTGATTCGTTTGAGTTACGCGACGTTGGGGCTGTGCAGTTACTTCACCGCCGGACCGAAAGAAGTGAAAGCGTGGACCATTGAAAGCGGCTGGAAAGCGCCGAAAGCGGCAAGCGTGATTCACACCGATTTTGAAAAAGGTTTTATCCGCGCCGAGGTGATTGCGTTCGCCGACTATATTAAATATCGCGGCGAACAAGGCGCGAAAGCGGCGGGCGTGATGCGCGCCGAAGGCAAGGACTACGCCGTCGCCGACGGCGACGTGATGCATTTTCGGTTTAATGTGTAGAAAGGGAAAAGGGGAGAGGGAAAGGGGAAGAGAACGCCGGTAAAAAAAGAAATCCCTAATTGAAACAATCTCCGAATTCCCTCGTCCCTAATCTCTGCTTTTCCCTCTCCCCTTTTCCCTGTGAATAAAAATGCAATTTGAAACGCCTGAAAATATCGTCGTTACCTATCGCCCCGCCGGTTTCGGGTCGCGCTTCATCGCGTGGCTGATTGACCAGACGATTCTACTGATATTATTTTTCGGCGCGGCGTTGACGGCGGCGGTGCTGGCGTTTAGCCGCGTGTCGAGGTGGGACGGCGAGTGGCGGACGTGGCAACGCGAGGGCGGTTTGATGGCGTGGGTCGCGGTGTTCGCGCTGGCGTTTATCGCGGCGATGTTGCTCAACGCGCTGGCGTTCGCCGTGATGGAATGGGTCGGCGGCGGGCGCACCGTCGGCAAAAAAATAATGAAATTGCGCGTGGCGCGCGTGGACGGTTTTACGCTCGACGCCGTCGCGATTGGCATTCGCAATTTAACCCGCTTGCTCGACTTCGCGCTATTGTTGCCGCCGCTGATGTTGCCGACGCTGTTTGTCGCGTTCGTAACGCGGCGCCGGCAACGGCTCGGCGATTTATTCGCCGGCACGATGGTCGTCGGCGACGGCTTGCCGGTTGACGGCGAGGTGTTGCGGTTGCGGGAAAAATTGGAGCGTCGCGACGCGGGCGACGCGAGCGTCGTTAAATTTCATTTTGCCGGACGCGGGGAATTGCCGGCGAATTGGCGGCTGGCGGCGGAAAAAACGCTGGCGCGGTGGGAAGATTTGACGGGCGAGCAAGCGGCGATTTTGCGGGAAAAAGTGGTGTTGCCGCTCGCGGAAAAATACGCGCTAATCGCGCCGGACGCGGGCGCCGAGCCGCAATTTCTCGCCGATTTATTGACCGACATTTACCGGCGCGAATACCGGCGGTTGGGGTAAGTGCGAAGAGCAAAGTTAAAAGTTGAAAGTGGAGACAGGTAGCGGTCGTCTAAACTTTCAACTTCCAACTTTTAACCTTGCTCTTCGTAAATTGTTCTTGCTATTAGCGGACGTTTGTCCACAATATCCGCTTCGTTTTGGCGTCGCGCGACGAGCGCCGCGTAAAAATTCGGTTTATCGGTTTTTTCGCCGCTTTTCTGTAACGGCGGCGGGCGGGAAAAATAACCGGTCGCGGCGGTGAAAGTAATAAATAGTCGTGTTTTCCCGCGTAAAACCCGTTTGGTTAGCGGACGTAAAAAAAATATTTTTCCTCTTTACAGCGTCCGATAAAAAAGCACAATTGTCCTTCGTTGTTGTTTGCGCGACGGGAAAAGGCGTTTCGCGGACGGCGGCGCAGTTTCAAATTATGTCTGTTTTTTTCTTGGGGGATTTTTAACAAAAGGAGAATGGTTATGTTGAGCAAGTTCGGAAAAGTGATGGCTGTGGCTGTGGCTTTCACTGGCGCGGCGATGGCGAGCGCCGATGTGGATGCTCCGGCGGAACAAGGCATCGTGATGACCTCGAACGTCGAGGCGGATGCGGGTTTGGTCGGCGGCGCGAATGCGGTGGTTAAAACGGCGACGGCGAGCGCGAATGTCCAAGAGGGTTTGGAAGTTCCGTTCATCGAAGGTCGCGGCGCTCCGCGTCCGGTTGCCGGTTATGCGTGGTGCTTGGTTACCAAATCGGCGGAATACTTGGACAAAGTAACCGAGACGTTGGTGCGTCCGGAAACTTATTACACCAAGTGCGTGCCGGCGGAATACGCGGTGCAGGATTGCCGTATTATGGTCTGCCCGCCGAAGAAAATCGCCTACGCGGTGCCGGCGAAAGTTACCTGCAAAAAGATTAAAGTGTTGGTTGAAGAGGCGCAGGTTTCTTACAGCATTATTCCGGCTGAATACAAATACGTCGAAAAAGAACTTGACGTTCAGCCCTCGACCACGGCGAAAGTGTGGATTCCGGCGGTGTATAAAACTGTCGAAGAGAAAATTATGGTGAAGCCGCCGATGCGTAAAGTCGGCGAAGGCGCGTGCGTCGGGCAAAAAGCGAACGCCGAAGGCGACCCCGCGTTGTGCGTTACCAGCGAATATTCGCCGGCGGAATACGTTACCATCACCAAAGAGGTCTTGGTCAAAGAAGGCGAATTGGTTGATAGCCCGCTCGCCGGTCGCAAACAGACCGTCAAGGTGAAAGTTCTCTCGAAACCGGCGGAAGTGAAAGAATGTGTCATCCCGCCGAAATACGAAGAAATCGCGGTGGCGGAAGTTTCCGAAGGTAGCGGCGTGGAATTCAAGAGCATTCCGGCGGTCTATAAGAGCATCAAGCGTCTCGTGATGGTCAAACCGGAAACTTCGGTGCAAGTGAAAGTTCCGGCGAAATACGAATCGCGTTTGCAGAAGGTCTTGGCGAGCCCGGAAGTTATGGTCTGGCGTTTGGTCAAGAAAGACGGCTGTGATGTTGACCTGAAAGACAACGTCGTGAAAGAAGAGAAACTCTGCGACGGCGGCAACTGCGACAATCAGGTCGCCGAGAAAGAATTGCCGAAAGCCGAAGTCGTGATTAAATAAGTTGGCTTTCGACACCAAGTAATAACGAAGGGCGTGAATTTTCACGCCCTTTTTTTATTGACTCGTGTTACGCGGTCAACCCCAAGACGCGAATTTTTACGAATAAAAAAGAGAGATTTTTTGTCCACGAATTACACGAAATTACACGAATTAAAGAGCCGGAAAACGGATAAAAATTCGTGTTAATTCGTCTAATTCGTGAAAATTCGTGTTAAGTTCTTTTCGTGTTAATTCGTGGCTTCTCTTTTTTTGGGCGCGTAACGTGAGTTATTGGAATTAACGGGTGCCAAAAATTATGCTTCCCTTTCAACAAGATTTTCTCGCGCGTCGCGCCGCGCATTGCGTCGATTACGCCGCGTTGCCGGTAACGACGCCGTGCTATGTTTTGGATGTTGATTTATTGAAATTAAACGCCGAATTTATCGGGCAAATCGCGCACGCCGCCGGCGTGAAAATTTTGCTGGCGCTGAAAGCGTTTGCCGCGTTTTCCGCGTTTCCGGCGATAAAGTCGAACTACGCCGGCACGTGCGCCAGTTCGCCGGACGAAGCGCGGCTCGGCTCTGAAAAATTCGGCGGCGAAACCCATATCTTTTCGCCGGCGTTTCGCGAAAACGAAATCGCCGATTATCGCCGCCGGTGTTCGCATTTCTCGTTTAACTCTCTGCGGCAGTTTCACCAATTTCGCGGCGCGCTCGCCGACCGCTCGCTCGGCTTGCGCGTCAATCCCGAACAGCGCGAAGTGGCGACGGCGCTTTACGACCCTTGTCGCGCCGGTTCGCGGTTAGGCATTACGGCGGCGAATTTGGCGGGCGCCGATTTAACCGGCGTCGCCGGTTTGCATTTTCACAATTTGTGCGAATGTAACGCGGACGCGCTGGCGCGGACGGTCGCGGCGGTCGAGCAAAAATTCGGTGACCTCTTGCCTAAAATGGAATGGCTGAATTGCGGCGGCGGACATCACCTCACGCGCGACGATTACGATGTCGAATTGTTAATCGCGACGTTGCGCCGCTGGCGCGAAAAATATCCGGCGACGCTTTATTTGGAACCCGGCGAAGCGACGGCGCTGAACGGCGGCGTGTTGGTTACCGAAGTGGTTGACGTTTTTGCCAACGGCGGCGGCGTGGCAATCGTCGATGCGTCCGCGGCGACGCAAATGCCGGACGTGTTGGAAATGCCGTATCGCCCGCAAATTATCGGCGCGGACTTGCCGGACGCGCAACGCCACACTTATCGTCTCGGCGGACCGAGTTGTTTGGCGGGCGATGAAATCGGCGCGTATTCGTTTGCCGAGGAATTGCGCCCCGGACGGCGTTTGGTTTTGACCGATATGGCGCACTATTCCATCGTGAAAAATAATACATTTAACGGGATTCGCCTGCCGTCGATTTACGCCTACGAAAACGGCGCCGCGCGACTCGTCAAAAAATTCGGCTACGAGGATTTTGTTGGGCGGCTGTCGTAAGCAATTACGAAACGAATAAGAAAGAAATAATGCCCAATTTCACTTTACATTTGGCGCGGCGCGCCGGTTTTTGTATGGGCGTGAAACGCGCTTTACAATTGGCGGAAGCCGCCGCCGCCGAAAAATCGGCGCCCGTGTGGACGCTCGGTCCGCTCATTCACAATAATGCCGTCGTTGCCTATCTTGCCCAACGCGGCGTCGGCGCGGTCAACACGCCGGCGGAAATTCCGGCGGGGGCGACGGCGCTGATTCGCGCGCACGGTTTGCCGCCGGACGAAGAGGCGGCGCTCCGGCGGGTCGCGACGGTCGTGGACGCGACTTGTCCGCTGGTCAAAAAAAATCAACAACTCATCGAACAATTGTCCGCCGAAAAATTTTGGGTGTTGATTGCCGGCGACGCCGGACACGCCGAAGCGCGCGGGTTAATCGCGCGCGCCGCCGCCGGCGCGGTCATTTCGTCGCTCGCCGACGCGGAAAAATTGACGTTGCCGCCCCGCGCCGCGCTCGTCGCGCAAACGACTTTTTCGCCGGCTTTATACGCGCGAATCGCCGCGACGCTGACGGCGCGTTTTCCGGCGTTAAAGGTTTATCCGACGCTGTGCGCGGCGACGGAGGCGCGATTAAAAGAAGTCCGCGAAATGGCGGCGCGGTGCGAAATCGTGGTCATCGTCGGCGACCGCCATTCGGCGAACACGGCGCGATTGGCGGAAGCGGCGGAACGCGCCCGCGTGGTGTGGGTGGAGAGCGCGGCGGAACTGAACGCCGACGATTGGGGCGACGTGAAAAATGTCGGCGTGAGCGCGGGCGCCAGCGCGCCGGACTGGGTCATTGCGGAGGTGGTCGCAAAGTTAAGAGTTAAGAGTTAAGAGTTAAGAGTTGAGAGTTGAGAGTTGAGAGTTGAGAGTTGAGAGTTGAGAGTTTAGCAGAGGTTGCGCTTCGCGCGTTATTAAAATAACTCCACCGCTCAACTCTAAACTCTAAACTCTAAACTCTAAACTCTGAAAAAAATGTCCCTATCTTCCCTCACCGCGCTCCCTTTTGCGTCGGTGCCGGTTTTGCCTAAACTCGCGTCATTCAAATCACTCCGGCGGCGGAAAAGCCGTCCCCCTCGATACCAATCCCAAGGAGAACTGCGATGGCGATTCCGACCCAATTGGTGGCGCTACTGATTCCCGTGTTGTTCGTCGTGTGCGGCGCGATTTTTTTATTGCTGGTCTTTTACGGACGGCTGTGGATTCAGGCGCATTTCAGCGACGTGCGCGTCGGCTTGATGTCGTTGCTCGGCATGTCGCTCCGCAAAGTCAACGCCTCGACGATTGTCAATTCCTTGATTATGGCGCACAAAGCCGGCGTGAAAATCAATCGCGAATTTTTGGAAAGCCACTACCTGTCGCGCGGCAACGTGCCGGTTTTGACCCACGCTTTGGTGATGGCGCATCAGTCCGGCTTGCACATTGAGCCGACCGCGCTCGGCGCGCATCTGCTCGCCGGCGGCAACGTTACGAACGTCGTCCGCGCCCTCATCGCCGCCGAGCGGGCGCAAATAAAATTGTCGTTCGACAAAGCGTGTTCGATTGACCTCGCCGGACGCGACATCGTTACCGCCGTCAACACCTCGGTTGACCCGCGCGTGATTGACTGCCCGAAACCGGTAACCGGCAAATCGACGCTCGACGCGGTGGCGCGCGACGGCATCCAACTGAAAGCCAAAGCCCGCGTTACGGTGCGGACGTGCATCGAGCGGCTCGTCGGCGGCGCGACGGACGAAACGATTATCGCGCGGGTCGGCGAGGGCATCGTCTCGGCGATTGGCTCGGCGGACACTTACGCGCGAGTGTTGGAAAATCCCGACCTCATTTCGAAAGCGGTGTTGGCGAAGGGGCTCGACTCCGGCACGGCGTTTGAAATTTTGTCGATTGATATTGCGGACATCGACGTCGGCGACAACGTCGGCGCGAAGTTGGACATTGAGCGGGCGAATGCGCGTAAACAGGTGGCGCAAGCGGACGCGGAAAAACGCGCCGCCGAAGCCCGCGCCGCGCAAGCGGAGCAAGAGGCGCGGATTGCGGAAATGCGGGCGAAAGTCGTCGCCGCCGAAGCCGAAATTCCGCTGGCGATGTCGGAGGCGTTCCGCAACGGCAATTTAGGCATTATGGATTATTACAAAATGCAAAACATTCAGTCCGACACCAAAATGCGCGACATGATTGGTGGCAACAGCGACAAGAAATAAAACTTATGTGGAAATACTACGCGCTGCTTTCGGCGTTGTTTGCCGCGCTGACCGCGGTTTTGGCGAAAGCCGGGGTCGGCGGTATCAGTGGCAATGTCGCCACGGCGGTGCGCACCGCCGTCGTGTTGGCGTTGGCGTGGGCAATCGTGATTGCGGGCGGGACATGGCGAGAAATCGGAACGCTCAGCCAACGGAATTGGCTCTTTCTAATTTTGTCGGGACTTGCCACCGGCGGTTCGTGGCTTTTTTATTTTAAGGCGTTAGAGACCGGCGAGGTCGCCAAAGTCGCGCCGCTCGATAAATTAAGCGTCGCCTTAACGATGTTGCTGGCGTTCGTTTTCCTGCGCGAAACGGTCGATTTGAAAACGCTCGCCGGCGGCTTGCTGATTACGCTCGGCGCGATGATTATTGCGTGGTAGAAATACGCGATTATTGCCTTTATTCCGCAAACGAGTTGGGAAACAAGTCAAATGTTTAGCGACGACGACAAGAATTATCTCCGGCGATTGGTGGGCGGCGCGTTGGTCGCGGCGGTGGCGGGGGAAAATTTTGCGCCGGTCAAACCGGCGGGCGCGGCGTTGACGCAAAGCGGCGGTTGTTTTGTTACTTACAAAACCGGCGGCGAATTGCGCGGCTGTCTCGGCTGTTTTACCTCCGACCAACCGCTGTATTTGACGGTCGCGGCGTATGCCAATTTATCGGCGACGGCAGACCCGCGTTTTGCCGGCAACCGTTTGCGAGCGGCGGATTTGCCGCGCGTGGAGTTTGAGGTGTCGGTGTTGTCGCCGCTAACTCCGTGCGCCGCGCCGGAAAAAATTGGGCTGGGACGCGACGGAATTTATGTGCGCGGCGGCGGGCGGAGCGGTTGTTTTCTGCCGCAAGTCGCGACGGAAACCGGCTGGTCGGTCGCGGAATTTTGGGGCAATTGTTGCGCCGGCAAAGCCGGTTTGCCGGCGGATTTTTGGCGCTCGCCGAACGCCGAGTTATTCACTTTCACCGCCGAAATCATCACCGGCAAAATTGGCGCCGTCGAGCGTTGATTTGCCTATCCTTAAACCACGCCGGGCGGTTGTAAAACTGACGCCCCAATTGAATACCCCCCAAAGCGGCGGCGGGCGCGGCGGAAAGCCGGACGAGCGCCGTCTAAAAACTACAAAAACACTCGGTCGCGCTCCTTCAGGGTGCGACCGAGTATATTTTTACAACGTCAATACTAAACGTGCCTTTTTTGCGGTTTTACGAGAGGTAAAATTTGTATTTCTCTTTCTCCGCCATCTTTGTTTTTGATGACTGCTGTATAAGACAGCGATTTTCCGTCGTCGCGTTTTATCGAGACGACCCAGTTGGCGTTACTTGACGAGACGACCCAGTTGGCGTTACTTGACATCATTTTGCTCCTTATCAGAAGAAGTGGAAATAGAAAAGGTTTCTTGGTATTTTAACAAAACCATTAATAACGATTCAACGATTACAGCCCCAAAATCAACATCTACATTTTTATCAAAAACGTTTTTATCCTTGGAGTCAATACATAAAAATCCAAGCCATTTTGGCGGCTCATGGTGTTTTATCAACACTATTGGCAAAACAACAGTTGCTATATACCGCGGACTATTTTCGAAATAAGCCAACAATTCTTTTTGTTCCCTTGGTAAAGAGGAACTTCTATATCCTTTATCTTTAACGTCTATTGATAAGTCATTCGAAAAATATACTTTGTCGTTACACTCAACTAACGAACGAAAATCTGTATCATCATTTATCAGTGCAGGGGGTTTTTCTTCGCCAACATCTTCGTTTCTGCAAAAAGTTCTCGAAAATAAAATCTTTTTTTCTTCATCGATATTGGTAACTTGCTTAATGCAAGCACGACAACTACTTCCTGAAATAATGGTAAATGCTGCCGCTATTGATTTAAGTGAAAGTTGAATAGCGTTATATGCATCGGTTTCTTTAAGTGAACGTTGAGTAGCGTCACATGCATCGTTTTTAGATTCATCAATACGTCCAAGTGCATCTCGCAAATGGCGAAGGCATCCTATAAGTTCTTTGTTTGCTTTTGGAAGAAGGGACGTGTGACTATATTTTAACGATAAATTCTCTTTGTTGACGGTTGACAACTCTTTGCGGGCGGTTGATAACTGGCATTCTTTTATAACAATTAATGCACCAAATATAATCGCATACACAACAAGCGCCCATTGGTGTTTATCTGTCAACGCGAGTATCCCGGTAAGAAAACAGAGTATCGAAAATAGTAGTGTTGCAAGATCGTTCGCTCTCGGTGAAAGACCAGGGCGTTTTTCGCATAAATTAGCCATTAGACATCCTCTATTCGGAGTGCACAGGTCTATTCTTTATCATTTTGCACGAGGTTAAACTGACGCTACGGCAACTTTTCCCAATCAACACGTTCTTCGTCGGCGGTTGCGCCGGAAACATTAACGTTGAGCATTGTCCTCACTTTCAAAAAATAAAAGCCAATCTATTCTTGCGTCGGCGCGTCGTCCGCCAAAGAATCCGGCAATTCCGGCGCGACCGGTGTCGCCGGTTCGGCGGGCGCGGCTGACGACGGAGTGGTTTCTGTCGATTCGGACGGCGCGGTTGTCGGTTGCGCAAGAGGGAGAACGGCGTCGCCGTCAAGGGGTAAAGCGTCAATGGGCAAAGTCGGGTCGGGCAGAGTCGGGTCGGCGGGTAAAAGGGTTTCTATCGCCGGCGCCGCCGGCAACGCCAAACCGGCGTTGATTTCGACGTTCGCCTGACGGTTATTCGCGTAATTCAAACCCACCACCACGATAACGAAAATCGCGAAACAAAACGCCGTGAATTTGCGTAGCGGATTGCGCCCGCCCATCACGCTGTCGGTTGCCGCGCCGCCCATCGACGCCAAACCGCCGCCTTTGCCTTCCTGCAACAGAACCGCGCAAATCATCAAAAACGCCACGATAAAAAAGACCACGCTCAGAAAAATGCCCACAGTAACCTCCTCGCCCACGGCTAATCAAGAATTTTAATTCGGTTATTTTTCAATCAGAATTTTAACAATAATTTTTTTCAGTTGCCCCGCGGCGATTGCCGGTTGATGCCCGTCCGTCGGGAAAAATACGGTGAACTGTCCGGGCAGAACGCGAATGAAATTATCCGTTTTATCCGCCCAAAACGCCACGTCGCGGCTGTCGTCATAAGCGCCCGCCGCGCGGCGCAAATCGCCCGCCGGAAGCCAGCCCATCGTTTCCGGCGCGCTAACCGGCGCCTGAATGTCAATATATTTCCGGTGCGTCTCAAACGGCGCGGCGTCCGGCGTTTTGCCGGCAACGGTTTGCGCGTTGGCGAAAATTTTATCGCCGTCGATGACCACGCGCCCGTCGGCGAGCGCCGCCAAATTCGTTTCACGCAAAAACGCGAACGCCCGCGCCAAGCGCGGGTGCAGGTTTTCGTAAAGCGGCGCGTTGGCGAGAGAGTCGAGAATCATTTTCGGTTAAGTAAAGAAAAAGAACTTATCCACGAATTTTCACAAATTAGACGAATTAACACGAATTTTTTGTTTCTCACAGAGGCACAGAGACACAGAGTTCCACAGAGAAAAAACGAAATAAATTTTCTCTTTATCTTTCTCTCTCCGCGCCTCTGTGGCTCTGTGAGAAATCTCTTGCGCTTAAATTCGTGTTAATTCGTGTAATTCGTGGACAAAAAAAAGTTCTTTTACTGATTAAACTTGACCAACTTCTCGAAGTCGTCCGGCTTGAGCGCCGCGCCGCCGATAAGTCCGCCGTCCACGTCGGGGCAAGCCATCAACTCTTTGACGTTGGCGGGGTTCATCGAACCGCCGTAGAGAATCCGCGTGGCGTCGGCGATTGCCGCGCCGT
Source organism: Planctomycetota bacterium (assembly GCA_031261425.1). GTDB lineage: Bacteria > Planctomycetota > SZUA-567 > SZUA-567 > SZUA-567 > MS499-59. The sequence goes on along the minus strand of JAISJR010000036.1, from coordinate 5,941 downwards.
AGAGGTCGGACAAGGTCTTGCGCGCGAAAGCGTGAATCTCCTGCGCCTGCGCGGGCGAGGCGGTTTTGCCGGTGCCGATTGCCCAAACCGGTTCATACGCCAGCACGACGTTTTTCAGGTCCTCGGCAGCGATGCCTTTCAGCGAGCCGGTGAGGTGGTCTTTGACGACCGCTTCGGCTTGGTCGGCTTCGCGTTGCGCCAACGTTTCGCCGATACAGACGACGCCGACCAGACCGTGTTTCAGCAACGCGGCGAGTTTTTTGTTGATGGTTTCGTTGGTTTCGCCGAAGTATTGGCGGCGCTCGCTGTGACCGATGATGACGAACGTGCTACCGGCGGCTTTAATCATATTCGGAGCGATTTCGCCGGTGAACGCGCCTTTCTCTTCCCAGAAGCAATTTTCGGCGCCGATTTCGAGGATACTGCCTTTGGCGGTGGTCGCCATTCGTTCGAGCGAAATAAACGGCGCGCCGATGCCGACCTGCACTTTGCCGCCATCCACGCCCTGCAACCGCGGCAGGAAATCGCCGAGGAAATCTACCGCTTCGTTCCACGTTTTGTTCATTTTCCAGTTACCGCAGATAAATGGTTTGCGCATAGAATTACCCTTTCCGAAAAAGAAAAATCACGAATTACAATGAAACGGCGAATGATAGAAACGGCGGCGAGAAATTCAATTCACAATTCTCAATTGTTAATTGTGAATTGTTAGTTGCTCTTTCCCACCGCTCGCCGGATTTTTTCGGCGATAATTTCGACGTTGGCATAAACCTCGTTTTCGTCGATGGTCAGCACGCGGCGGTCGCGGAGCAACCATTTGCCGTGAACCATCACGTCGCGGACATTGTGCGGCGTCGCCGCATAAACCAATTGCGCCGCGCGGTCGTAACACGGGCGCATGTTCGGCGCCGAAAAATCGACGACGACTAAATCCGCCGCCAGCCCGACGGCGATTTTGCCGGTGATTTTTTCGAGGCGCAGACACCGCGCGTCGGTCGCGAGCGCCAACGTTTGCGCCGCCGAGAGCGCCGTCGCGTCGCGGCTGTCCCATTTGTGCAAACACGCCGCCGTCTTCATCGTGTTGAACATATCGAGATTGTTGTTGCTCGCGCAACCGTCGGTGCCGAGACCCACCGCGACGCCGCGCCGCAACATTTCCGGCGCGCGCGCCACGCCGCTGACCAATTTCAGATTGCTCACCGGATTGTGCGCCACTCGCACGCCGTTCGCCGCCGTCAATTCCATTTCTTCGTCGTCAAGATGAACCATATGCGCCGCGAGCAGACGCGGCGTCGCCAAGCCGAGATTCGCCAAATGTTTCAGCGGTCGCGCGCCGTAGCGTCCGGCGACTTGCGCGACTTCCGCTTCGTTTTCCGCCACGTGCAGATGCAACAGCACGTCGTATTCGGCGGCGATTTCATTCGCGGCTTGCAACAGCGCGGGCGAGCAGGTGTAAGCCGAATGGGCGTTGACGACGGGGTGAACGGTCGGGTGTTCGCGCCAGCGTTGAATAAAGTCGCGGGTGAATTTCAGCCCGTTTGCCGCCGCGCCGTAATGCGGACTGGGAAAATCGTAAAGCGCCTCGCCGACGACCGCGCGCAGACCGCTCGCTTCCGCCGCCGCCGCCGCCGTGTCGATGAACAAATACATATCGGCGAACGTCGTCGTGCCGCCGCGCATCATTTCCAAACACGCGAGCAACGTCCCCCATTTGACCCACTCGGCGGTGAGATTTTTTTCGGCGGGAAAGATGTAGTTGTTCAGCCAGTCCATCAGCGGCAAATCGTCGGCTAACCCGCGAAACAGCGTCATCGCGGCGTGCGTGTGGGCGTTGATTAAGCCGGGCATCAGCAAATTGCCGCCGAGTTCGACGACCGCGTCCGCCGGCGACGGAACGACCTCGCCCGCGCCGTAAGCGGCGATTTTATCGTCGCGGACGCGAAGCCAGCCGTCCTCCAAAACCGCCGCGTCCGGCAACAGCAACGCGCCATGACGAAAAAGCGTGTCGGGCATAAATTTTTCCTGTGGATGGACAGTGAGCAGTGAGCGTTAGAGGAAAGAACAATTAAAAATTACAAATTAAAAATAGAGGAATAATTATCAAAAATTACGTACGCGAAGCGATTTTGACCATCAAATTCCGACAGCCGCGCTGAAAGCGCGAAACATATCAGCCCAGGGTAAGGCACACGCTCTATCGTGCCGCCACCCTGGGTAGCGGTTCGCGAAGCGAACCATCCGACAGTCCCGCCGCGCGGTTTGCGGCGGCAAACGCCGCCTCCGGCGGCGAGAGCGGTTCGCCAAAACGCGGCGAACCGTCCAATTGCGGATGGCGCTTCGCGCCGTCTTTACCCAGGGTGGCGCGGCTGATAGAGCATCGCCGCTTACCCTGGGCTGATATATTGCGCCCCGTTGGGGCGACTGTCGGAGTAAATTATCAAATCGCGTAACACGAGTTAAAAAATAAAACTCCACACGCCCCACTCACAACTCACAACTCTAAACTCTAAACTCTAAACGCAATCATTCACCGAGGAAAAACTATGCCCACCGACACGATGAAAAAAATCGTTTCCCTCGCCAAGCGGCGCGGGTTTGTCTTTCAGAGTTCCGAAATTTACGGCGGCTTGAAGGCGTGTTACGACTACGGTCCGCTCGGCGTCGAACTCAAACGCAACGTCAAAAATGCGTGGTGGCGCGACGTCGTTACCCAACGCGCCGACGTGGTCGGGCTGGACTGCTCAATCATTATGCATCCCGACGTGTGGAAAACTTCGGGGCATCTCGCCGGTTTTTCCGACCCGCTGGTTGACTGTAAAAATTGCAAAGAGCGCTTTCGCGCCGACCACGCGCCGCGCGCGACCGCCGGCGCCGAATGTATTTATCGCGAGGGCGGCAAAAGCGACGGCAAAAAATTGAAAGGCGTCGTCGGGGCGCAGGGTTACGTTTGTCCGGTGTGCGGGTCGGGCGACCTCTCCGACGAGCGGCAGTTTAATTTGATGTTCCGCACCAATTTGGGCGCGGTCGATTATTTGCAGGAAATTTCGGCGCAAATCGGCGACCTCGCCGCCCTCGACGGCGCGGCGCGAATGGCGAAATTGCACGAAATCGTCGGCAAAAGCGCGGTGTATCTCCGTCCCGAAACCGCGCAGGGAATGTTCGTCAATTTCAAAAACGTCCTCGACAGCGCGCGGATGAAACCGCCGTTCGGCATCGCGCAACAGGGCAAAAGTTACCGCAACGAAATCACCACGGCGAATTTGACTTTCCGCACTTGCGAGTTTGAGCAGATGGAACTCGAATTTTTCGTCGAACCCGGCACCGACGACGAATGGTTTGATTATTGGCAAAAAACGCGGCGCGATTGGTATGTCGGGCTGGGCATTACGCCGGAAAAATTGCGCCTGCGCGCGCACGAAAAAAAGGAACTGGCGCACTACGCGAAAGCGTGTTCGGACGTGGAGTATTTTTTCCCGTTTGAGAACGCGGCGGGCGAGGGCGAATGGGGCGAACTCGAAGGCATCGCCAACCGCACCGATTACGATTTAAGCAAACACGCGGCGGCGACCGGCAAAGACCTGTCGTATTTTGAAACGGAAACGAAAAAGCGTTACACGCCTTATGTGATTGAACCGGCGGCGGGCGCCGACCGCGCGACGCTGGCGTTTTTGTGCGACGCTTACCGCGAGGAAAAAGTCGCGGACAAGGGCAACGAGGACGATTTCCGCACGGTGCTGAAATTTCACCCGCGCCTCGCGCCGATTAAAGCGGCGGTTTTTCCGCTGGTGAAAAAAGACGGGATGCCGGAAAAGGCGGCGGAGATTGTCGCGGCGTTGCAGGACGCCGGCATCGCGGCGCTCTACGACCACGCCGGCGCGGTCGGGCGGCGCTATCGCCGCATGGACGAAGTCGGCACGCCGTTCTGCCTCACCGTTGACGGCGACACGCTCGAAAAAGGCACGATTACCGTCCGCGACCGCGACACGATGCGGCAGGAAATTATCGCCGTCGGCGAGGTCGTGGCGTATGTGGGGGAGAGGATTAAATAGAGTTTAGAGTTGAGAGTTTAGAGTTGAGATATTCGGCGGCGATTTATCGCCGCCGATTGCCACGCGGCGGAGCCGCCGCCGGCAATTCAATAGCCCGCCGTTTTAACGGCGGGTCAACTTTTAATCATCAAATTCCACCATTTTTAATTCGTAATTTCTAATTTTTAATTGAGTTTTCCCGCCTTCTCAACCTTGTAAATCCAACTTTGTCCGCGATATTGCGCCAAGCCGTGTTTTGGGCGGACTTTTTCACTTTTTTACAGGAGGATTGGCTATGGGCAACAAATTGGTCGGCAACGCGATTGTGTTCACGCAGGGCGGTCCCACCGCCGTCATCAACGCCAGTTGGGTCGGCGTCGTCGAAGGGTTGCGAGACGCGCCCGCCGACGTGCTTACCGGCATCTGGGGCAGTTTGCACGGCATCGACGGCGTGCTTAACGAGGAATTCGTTGACCTGCGCGCGCAAAGCCAAAAAACTCTCGACGCCGTGAGTAGGACTCCCGCCACCGCGCTCGGCACCACCCGCCACAAGCCGAACGCCGAAGACAATCAAAAAATGCTCGCCGTCTTCAAGAAATACAACATCCGCTACGTGTTCGGCGCCGGCGGCAACGACACCTCGGAATCGCTCGACCTCATCAACGACGCCGCCAAAGCGAGCGGCTACGATTTGCGGATGTTCCACGTCTGCAAAACCGTCGATTGCGACCTGATGGAAAACGACCACACCTGCGGCTACGGCTCGGCGGCGCGTTTCGTCGCCAACGCTTTCCGCGGCGCCGACCTCGACAACAAAGCGTTCGGCGGGATTTACCTCGGCGTTTGCATGGGACGCCACGCCGGATTTTTAACGGCGGCGGCGGCGCTCCGCCGCAACGAAATCGCCGATTCCGGTCCGCATCTCGTCTATGTGCCGGAACGCGCGTTTGCGGTCGAGCAATTCGTCAAAGATGTCGAAGCGGTCTATAAACAGCACGGACGCGCCGTCATCGCCGTGTCGGAAGGCATCGAGGACAAAGCGCACACGCCGATTTTGCAATTGTTGTCGTCCGACAAACTCGAAGCCGACAGCCACGGCAACGTGCAACTGTCCGGCACCGGCGCGCTCACCGACGCGCTGATTGAGCAACTGAAAAAACATTTGGAGGGCAACGGCATCGTCAAGAAATTGCGCGCCCGCGGCGACACGTTCGGCTATCTGCAACGGTCGTTCACCGATTTGAGTTCCGCCGACCGCGAAGAGGCGTTGCAAGTCGGCTGGACGGCGGCGCAAGAGGCGTTGCGCGGCGAGTTCACCGACGGGTCGATTGCGATTCAACGCGCGAGCAGTAATCCGTATCGGGCGAAATTCGTCCGCGTGCCGCTGAAAGCCGTCGCCGGCAAAACCCGCCACCTGCCGGACGAATTCATCAACGCCGCCGGCAACAACGTTACCGAGCAGTTTATCGCGTGGGGCTTGCCGCTCATCGGCGAAAATCCGCTCATCGGCGAATTGGATTTGCGCAAAAAAGTGGCGAAGAAATAAGGTCGCTGTCAACCGGTCTGGACGCGCGGAAACGCGCGTCCTTTTTTATTTCTCACGTGGAGGCGCGGCGGACGCGGAGAAATTCAATTGAGATTAAACTCCGACAGTCGCGCTGAAAGCGCGAAATATATCAGCCCAGGGTAAGCGGCGATGTTCTATCAGCCGCGCCACCCTGGGTTAGAGGTCGCGGAGCAACCAACCGCAATTGGACGGTTCGCCGCGTTTTGGCGAACCGCTCTCGCCGCCGAAGGCGGCGTTTGCCGCCGCAAACCGCGCGGCGGGACTGTCGGATGGTTTTATCAATCAACCGCTACCCAGGGTGGCGCGACGATAGAGCGTGTCGCTTACCCTGGGCTAATATGTTTCG